>CAIYYT010000055.1 GCA_903930455.1 uncultured bacterium
AAGAAGACCTCAGAGATCAGCACAATGCTTCCAAGCATGATCCCGGCGAAAGTCATGAAGAGAACATCGCGATTGACGATATGCGACGTCTCATGTGCGACAACTCCCTGTAGTTCGTCTCGGTTCAACCTCGACAGGAGCCCTGCGGTAACGGCAATAGCGCATGTCTCCGGCTTGCGGCCGGTCGCAAATGCATTCGGCGCAGCAGAGTCAATGATGTAAACTTTGGGCATTGCCCGCAAACTGGCGGCGATCTTCATCTCCTCGACAACATTGAAAAGCTGAGGGTGAATGTCAGGCGTGATTTCCTGTGCGCCGCTTATACCGAGGACGATGCTATCACCGGCGAAAAAACTGATCAATGAAAGTATGATCCAAATGATCAAGGCGAGCGTGATTCCGATCATTCCGCCGTCGGGAGGAAGATAGGCAGCGCCGAGCAGATAGCCGAGCAGCACAAGGCAGCAGCCCATCAGGAAAAACAAGAGGAGCGACTTGCGCCTATTCTGTTGAATCAGTTCCCACATATAGTCTCAGCCATCAAGGAGTCGTTCGGACAAGCGCATGACAACGTTTCAATCATCACTTCTGAGAAAAATCGACTTTCGGCGCTTCGCGGTCGCCCTTGTCTTCAAGCTCAAAAAAGTCGCTCTGCTGGAAGTTGAACATGCCGGCGATGATGCTCGACGGGAACATCTGAATTTTGTTATTATAGAACAGCACCTGATCGTTGTATGCCTGGCGACTGAAAGCGATCTTGTTTTCAGTCGAGGTCAACTCCTCTTGCAGCGCCAGGAAGTTCTGATTGGCTTTTAGATCAGGGTAGTTCTCGACTACGAGCATGAAGCGACTGATGGCGCCTGAAAGCTCGCCTTCGGCCTTGGCTTTGTCGCCTACCGAGTCAGCGCCCATCGCTTTGCTGCGGGCGTTGGTCACGCTTTCGAGGGTACCGCGCTCGTGCTGCATATAGCCTTTGGCGGTTTCAACCAAATTGGGGATCAGATCATGACGGCGTTTGAGTTGCACATCAATCTGCGCCCAGGCATTCTTGACCTGATTGCGCAGACCGACTAGGGAGTTGTACATCCCTACCAGCCAGATGACGATCAGGACGATAATACCCAGCAAGACAAGTAAGACAGCCATTGAGTTTACCTTTCTAGTGTGAGTTTACTTTCCAAACATGCTTTTCAGAAGCCCGCGGACCGCGCTATGGTCGTCGGTATCGAAGATCGTGAGCACCATCTCGAGTTCGCCCCGATCAAACCAAAGACCGTGATTCTTCCGACAATGATCAATTTTCACTTCCCCTTTCGGACCTAAGTTGATGATTTCCATCTTCTTAAGGCAGATCGGGCACTTGCGTTTCCCCGGCTGCCGATTTTGCCCCTCGCCCAGTTGCGCCAATAGCCTGTCCGTCTCCGGTTTGCTGTTTATCAGCAACTCGATCTCACCGGCATCCAACCAGACCCCGCCACAGGCAAGGCAGTAGTCAATTTCCACGTCCTGTAGTTCCAACACTACCATCGGTTCATTGCAGGTGACACAGTTCATGCTAATCTCCGTATACGATGCTTTGACCGCAACAATAGCAACATTTTCGATAGCTGTCAACATTCATTGCCGTCTTCTCAAAAGTGGCATCGAACCGGTGGTGAGGTGTGAAGGGCACAAATTGATTGGCGACCTCATTTTTTTTAAGAATTGTGAATACTGACTGACAGGTTCTGTCAGGGGGTATGCCTATCTTGTTTTGAAGGACTCAAGGGATGCCTTGTGGAGGGCGGGAGTTTGTCTAGCCCGAAAGGAGCTCGTTCTAGCAACGGGCTCTTTTCATTTGTGCCCATCGGATCCGATGTGGATCCCCAGAAAGGGGGGGGCGCACGCACTGTCGGAAGCTCCTTTCCAACACCTGGCCGATTTTCAACGCAACCTTTTTTCGCAACCCACGTATTGATAACCGATTAAACTCGGTTAACCTTTGGAGGTCCATCGATGCGCACACTGTTGCTGTTACTGGTTGCTTTCGTCATCCTCGGCGCAGAGCACCTCTTAGCCGAATCAGGCCGACTCTACGGAAAGCTTTTTACTACTGACAACGAAGTTTTTGAGGGGTGGATACGCTGGGACAAAAATGAAGCGTACTGGGATGATCTTATCGATGGCACCTGCGATCAGAAGCCGAAGGGCGAAACCAAGTCCAAGACGGGGAGGCACTATCGTAGCAAAGAACGTCGAACCACCGTCAGTATTTTCGGACTGAAGTTTGGTGATGAGGGTTCGGTGGTCAGTTTGGGTGGTTCGTCCACCTGCCAATTGGCCTTTGGGCATGTCCGCACTCTTCTCAATGACGGTGAGGACGAGGGGACTTTGGTGCTCAAGACAGGGGACGAAGTGACATTCTCTTCAAGCGCCGACCTTGGCGGCTCGGTACGCGAGATTCTTCTGAGCGACATCAAAGAAGGCGACATCTATTTCGACTGGGAAGATATCGAGAAGATCGACTTCATGAAGGAGCCGAAAGACCCCAGCGATGGTATGGAGCGTCTGTACGGCCGCGTAAGCACAAGGCGCGCCGGCGAGTTCGAAGGTTGGGTTGAGTGGGATGTTGATGAAGTGTTTGGCAAGGACGACCTTGACGGCGAAGAACAGGGTGGCCGCACGCGTAAGATTACGTTCGACCGCATCACGGCCATTGAGCGACGCTCTTCATCTTCAGCCAGTGTTACCATCAAAGACGGCAAAGAAATGATCCTCAGCAACTCAAACGATGTCAATTCCGAGAACCGAGGCATCGTTGTCAAATCCGCCGAATTCGGCAGAATCAAGGTCTCTTGGGACGATTTCGAGAGGGTCGAGTTTATGCCTGTTCCCAAGGACAAGCTGCCGAAATATCAGGATTTCGATGGTGGTACTCCGATTAAAGGCACGGTGACGACTGAAGACGGCGCGCAGTACAGCGGGCATATTGCGTGGGATGACGACGAAGAATTCACTTGGGAACACATCAATGGCGAATATAAAGGCATCGAAATGGATATTCCGTTCTCTGCCATAGCTTCCATTGAAAAAAGCTCTCAGCGCGGAGCGACTGTGACTGTCAAAAACGGCACCAGCTACCTCTTGCGCGGCTCGAACGACGTTGACGAAGACAACAAAGGTATCCTCATCACTCCCGATAACGGCAAAACTGAAGAAGTTGATTGGTATGACTTCGCCAAGTTAATTGTCAAATAAGCCTTACTCATAGTGACGTGCGGTGTGAGAGAATTGACCTAACGCAGAGCGATCTATGATTGTCCCAAGCACCCGGATGAAATCAATATTATCAAGTATCTGTAGCACAGGAAAGCTAGCGCTGGCGCTGATGCTCGGCTGTCAGGTCGTCATTGCGGCCGAAAATCCGCCGCAAGTCGACTCCTTGCGGGCATACATAAAGGCCCACTCGCAGGCGCCGGAAGACTACATTGTCAGCAAGTTCAAGAAATACGACTATGTCTTTGTGGGGGAATACCACAAAATCAAGCAGGATCAACTGCTCATTCAGAAACTGATTCCCATACTCTATACCGCCGGCATCTACAATCTGGGGATCGAGTTCGGTAATCATGACTATCAGCCGCAGATCGACAGTCTCACCACTGCCGGAGACTATGATGCGAACAAGGCGCGGTGGGTGACTTTCAAGTGGTCTACTTGGTGGGGTTATCAGGAGTACGAGGACCTCTTTCGCTCTGCCTGGCAACTCAACCGATCTCTTCCCGCAGGCGCGCGGAAGTTCCGGGTTGTAGCTCTAAACTATGCGCCTGACTACCGTAAGCTGACTCAAGAGGGCGGTCAGGAGAACTGGAAGCAGGTAAACTACCGAGGTGACCAGGATAGCTATATGGCGAGGATGATCCTTGATGAATTTGTACACAAAGGCGAGAAGGCATTGATCTACTCCGGATCGCACCATGCCTTCACAGCTTATCATCAACCCGATTGTGATTTCAATCCGCTGAAGTTCTACCGGTTTGAGACCGGGCGTATGGGCAATCTCGTTCACGATTCGATTCCCGACCGCGTTTTCAACATCTTCCTGCACTCACCCTGGATGACAATTCGTGGAGAGAATGATTACGAGTCGCCGATCATGGGCGCAATCGATACAGTTATGACCGCCTTCAAGAATCCGCGTTTCGGGTTTGATTGCGAGGGCACTCCGTTTGGGGAATTGCGCGACACGATGGCTTATTACAGCGTTGGCTACAAGGATTTCAAACTCGCCGATTTCTGCGACGGATATATTTATCAGAGTGACTTCTGCACGCTTGAAGGCGGAACACCCGATACCTTGTTTGTGTCCGAGGAAAATCTGCAGGAAGCGATCAAGGGCATAATGACCTGGAAAGGGCAGCAGAACTACAAGACGGTCGCTGATTTCAGCAATACTTTCAAATACTATACCGATCCTGCCGTGCTGTTTCCGGGTTTGTGTGCGGAGAGGAAGAAATAGCGCTTGTGTCTGGCATCTTGACCCCTTTCCCTCGGGAGAGAGGGTCAAGGCGTGAGGATGCTGACATCAAGGCTGTTGCGGCTCAAACCACGCCGACGAAGACAACAAAGGTATCCTCATCACTCCCGACAATGGCAAAACTGAAGAAGTCGATTGGTATGATTTTGCCAAATTGGTGGCAGAGTAGAGATTGCCCTTCTCCCAGTGGGAGAGGTAAGCAGTACGAATGATCTCTCTGGCAAATTGAGCGCCAGCGACCGCATTTTGCCCCTCGTGATTCCTTTCACAAACTCCCCCGATTTTGTTTGACTCTCTTGCTATTTTCCGCGATATTATTAGCTAGTAAGATGCCCTCTTCGTGCCGGCCTGAACTGGTTCACCGGCAAGAAGGAGGCAGTTATAATTTTAGGATGCGAGGCAAAAGACTATGAGTATTAGCCAGCTTGCGCGCGAGATTGCCGAATCACCGACTCTAAAACTCAATGAGGAGGCGCAAGACCTTCGTGACCGAGGTGAAGCGGTCATTCATTTGGGCGCAGGAGAACCGAAAACCAAGATTCCTTTCGAGGCCATGTTGAGTACCGCTGCCCAACTTGCCACAGCCGAAGTCCGTTACACTCCGACCGAGGGTATCGGTTCGTTGCGGAGAGCGATTCTGCGCTACATGGAGGAGAACTACAACAAGGTCCTGGGCAAGGACAACGTTATCGTCTCCAATGGCGCCAAACAGGCCATTTCTGCCGTGCTGACCACAATCATCAACCCGCTTGATGAAGTCATCATTGTGGCGCCGTACTGGGTCAGTTACCCGGAAATGGTCAAGATGGTTTACGCCAAACCGGTGATTGTCACGCCGGGGGATGGCAGATTCCAGCCGGAGCTTGATGATGTTACCGACATGGTCAGCTCCTACACCAAGGCGATCATTATCAACAGCCCTAACAACCCCTCGGGCGCGGTGTATTCTGCTGATTTCATTGGCGGTCTGGTTGAGTTTTGCGAGAAGAAGGGCATCTACTTGATCATGGATGACATCTATCATAAGCTGGTCTCTCCGCCGGCGCAATGGACGCCCTGCTACAAGTACTCGCAAGTTGATCCTAACCAGTCGAAGCTGATTGTGATCAACGGCGTGTCGAAACTCTATGCCATGACCGGATATCGTATCGGCTGGACGATTGCTAGCAAGCAGATTGTTGATACGATGGTGAATGTGCAGGCCCAGACAACCTCCTGCCCACCGCTGTTGTCGCAGGTCGCGGCAGTCGGAGCGTTAACCGGACTACAGAGTGGCGTCGAAAGCTTGCGTCTGACTTTGGAAAACAACCGTAAGGTGATGATTCAGGAGCTGAATGCATTTGAAGGCGTGAAGCTGATTCCGCCGGACGGCACATTCTACTCGCTCCCCGATTTCCGCGCCTACAGCAATGATTCGGTCAAGCTGTCCAGGATGCTACTGGAAAAAGTATATGTCGTCGCGGTTCCGGGCAAGGAATTCGGCATGGAAGGGCACTTGCGTTTGAGCTATTGCACGTCGGTCAAGGATATCATGGAAGGAGTTGCGCGCATCAAATGGGCGCTGGATCCAAATTCTCCTAACGAAATCTACATTGGCGACCGCAAGCTTGTGAGGGATTGGAAATGATAGGCAATATCTGGAACATAAAGACACCGGCGGTTGATATCGCACAAGCACGCGCCAGCGAATTCAAACTGAGCAATCATGGCTTGGGCAATCTTGGCGTCGTGTATTGGAACCTGACCTCGGCTGCATTATATGGCGAGGCGTTGTTCCGCCGCGAAGGTACTCTGGCGCACATGGGACCACTTGTGGTCAACACCGGCAAGCACACGGCACGCGCCGCCAATGACAAATTTATCGTCCGCGAGCCAACCACCGAAAATAACATCTGGTGGGGACAGTACAATCGTCCGTTCAGCGCCGACAGATTCTCGGCCGTTTACGAACGACTACAGGCTTATTTGCAGGGACACGATTTGTTCGTGCAAGACTGTTATGTTGGCGCCGATCCGAACTACCAAATGCCGATTCGCGTGATCACCGAATTCGCCTGGCACTCGCTATTTGCTCGCAACATGTTCATCAAGATCGACGAGTTGGACAAACTGAAACGCTTTGCGCCCGACTTTACGATCATTGCAGTTCCGACCTTCCAGGCGATGCCTTCCATTGACGGCACGCTTTCTTCGACCTTCATCCTGCTCAACTTTGAACAGCGTTTAGTGATCATCGGCGGCTCTGCGTATGGTGGCGAGATCAAAAAATCGGCGTTTACGATTCTGAACTATCTGCTGCCGCTGCGGGGCATCATGTCGATGCACTGTTCGGCCAACGTCGGCAAAGATGGTGACACAGCGTTGTTCTTTGGTCTCTCCGGTACCGGCAAAACTACGTTGTCCGCTGATCCCAGACGCAACCTGATCGGCGATGACGAGCACGGTTGGAGCGATGAAGGCGTGTTCAATTTCGAAGGGGGTTGCTACGCGAAGGCCATCAACCTGTCCGCGACGGCGGAACCGGAAATCCATGCCTGCACGCGCCGTTTCGGTACGATCCTCGAAAACGTCATTTTTGATCCTGTGACGCGCAAGCTTGACCTTGATGATGACGAGCGCACCGAAAATACACGCATCTCGTATCCGCTTGAATACATCGCCAACGCCATGCCGGAAAAGCGGGCAGGGCATCCCAAGAACATCATCATGCTCACCTGCGATGCAAGTGGTGTTATGCCACCCATCGCGCGCTTGACCCCTGATCAGGCGCTTTATCATTTTATCTCCGGATACACGGCGAAGGTCTCCGGCACCGAAATCGATATGGGCAAGGAACCGGAAATCACTTTCTCGGCCTGCTTTGGCGCGCCGTTTATGGTGCATCATCCGGCCTACTATGCCGACCTGCTAAAGAAAAAAATCCAACGGCACAACGTCAATTGCTGGCTGGTCAATACCGGTTGGGTTGGTGGACAGTACGGCGTAGGACGACGCATCAGTATCAAATACACTCGCGCGTTGCTTGAAGCCGCTTTGACCGGCGCTTTGGACAAGGTCGAATATTATAAAGACGAAGTGTTCGGCTATAACGTCCCCAAAACTTGTCCGAACGTCCCCGATGATGTTCTGTACCCCTGGAAAAGTTGGCCTGACAAAAAGTCATACGACCAGAAGTACAAACAACTGGCATCGTTGTACCGCGAGAATTTCAAGAAGTACGCCGACGGCTGCACGCCGGAAGTCTGCGCCTGCGGACCGAAGCTGTAGTTTAGCCCCTTGTGGGCACCTCATACAATGGGCGGCAGGTGAAGAAACCTGCCGCTCGAGCACCACGCAGTTCAAGCAAAGTTTTTTGTTGACTCGCCTAACTTATTGATGTCCATTGTTATGCAGGTGAGTTAGCGGGGGATTGTTGGAGGTTGCTGTCGCAGGCCTGTTAGTCTGGTGGAACACTTTGTACCCCACCCAGAGCCTTGCGTCGGGTGGGTTTTTCTTTGCTGGCTGTATCTTGCATCTTGCCACTGCTTCTAACGTGAAACCGCGACCTCCTTCCGTTCCGTCCTCTTGCGCTCCGCCTTTCACCAATACCTCAACAATATCAATCACTTAGCTCGGCAGGTCAAAACCGCTTCGGTTTTGACACCCTCTGCTCACCCCCTTTTTGTAGTGCTCTTGTAGATAAATCACCCCCACCCCAGTTAGTAGAACGCTGGTTGCGGCACCGAAGGTCACCCCGGAGTGCTCTGCGGGTCGGGTGATTAGCGGCAGAGCAAAATCGTGTTGGGTTTTGTGTTCTACCTCCTACTCGATCAGGAATCGCCTGCGGTCTAACGGCAACGACTAAGCTAATGAAACGCCAAACAATAACCGTTACGACCCAGGACATGTTCGTACTTCGCCGTGGTGAGTGAGTCTGTCGTTACAAACCTAGTGGCTCGCGCTGTTTGATACAAGCCGTCCGGCTGACACGCTTTGATGTGTGATACGGATTGGGCAGGGTGGAAGGTCGCGACTAAAGTCGCTCCTACACCTTGGCAATTAACGTAGTCCCTAGGCTTTGTAGGAGCGACTTTAGTCGCGACTCGGGTAACGGGTACCCCACATCAAAGCACCGGTGCCCCATCGACTTCTGATGGGTCTCGTATGTCTTCCGTGGCGATCGTCTTCGATTTGGGTCAAACCTGTCAAGATGATCACTACCGAAGAACAGTTAACACCGTCAACCGGAACCCAGTAATAGAGCGTATCGTGACAACCGCGAGTCCGATCGACCTCGCTACAATAGCGGACGTTTGCGATGTCGATGACTTTATGGAGGAGCGTCCCCTTTTCCCCGCAACCCGTTCCGGCTCTTTGGCAATTTGACGGATGACTTGATCCTGTCGTTGTCGTACGTGTTTCCCTCTGGGGACACTTCGTTCGCCCGTACCTGGTGCCCACCGCTTGCGGTGGGTTTTCTCCGCTATGCGCCGTCAGGAATCCTTTCCTGACGGATCAGCAAGGCGGGAATCCAGGCTTGTTACCACGGCGCGATACGACCATCAAAACACGATCGGGAACCCAGAGTCAAACAGGCCAACCATCCGCCTGCGGGAGTTGACGGCCTAGGCCCGCTTGTTCTTTGACATTGTGAATACTTGCTCGGACCAATGTGGTACGGCCCTCTGCAACTATTCCCTGCCGGGGCGATTTAGCGAGCGCCAGTCATCGGGGGTGTTTTTGTCGAGCCACTTGAGGAAATCGAGTTCGGATTTGAGAAACTTGATCCGGTGCTTGATCACGGCCAGCTTGCCGAAAGACATCTCCCCTTCTCGTTCCGCCCGCGCCCAGACATCCTGAATACCCTCCAGCTCCTTCTGCAACGCTTCCTGTCTATGTTCAAGCAGCTTCTTGAAAGATACCGTGTCGGCGGCGAATCGATCAGCAAATCCCAGCAACAGATCAAAATCAAAGTAGACGTGGTTATAGAATAGCTGCGATACGACCTCGTGATTCTGAAGTATCTCTCTCCCCTTGTCCACTAAACGGTATTCTTTCTTCAGTTCCGCTTGATCCTTCTGGAGCAGTTCCACTAGACCGGCGCGCGCCAGCTTGCGCAGTGAGTAATACAAATGGGGGCGTGAATACTCCGCCCAGTAGTCGGCGCCCATCTCAATCAAACGGCGATCGATTTCCCAGGCGTGCGCCGCTCGTTCAGAAAGGAACGCCAGAATGATCAGGTCGGTGCGGGTAATCGCCATAACTCATTATTGGTAACGCGCGGAGCGCTGTCAACATTTTACTGTTCCGACAACGTTGCCGGATGGCACACTATGTAATAAATGCACAGCGCTTTTCCTCAATGCCAGTGCGGCCACTGACGATATCTTCAACGAAAGGGAGGTGGGCATATACCGATCGAACGTACTTTTTGACAATCGCTGACGAACTGAACCTACATGATGGCGAGAGAGCATGGCGTTTAAGAGCAGAATACTGGTGGTAGATGATGATCCGGAGGTATGCGAAGTCGCTGCCGAGATGCTGCGCGACAACGTTCACCTCGCTGTGGCATCGGAGACCGATCCCGAGAAGGCCATTGGGCTGGTGAAGGGTTCACAGTTCGACCTGATCTTGACCGACTTGATGATGGGCAGCCACTCCGGCATGGAAATGCTCGAAGCGGCGCTGGAAGCCGATCCCGACACAGTAGTTGTGTTCATGACCGGTTATCCGACGGTCGAAAATGCCACCCAAGCGCTGAAATGCGGCGCCTACGACTTTCTGGTCAAACCATTCCAATTGGAGCAGTTGCTCGCCACCGTCGAGCGTGGTCTTCGCAAATTGCAGCTTTCGCGCGAAAACATCCGACTCAAAGAGCAACTGGCCCTTTTCAAAATTGCCGAGGCGATGGGTCTGACGATTCATCTCAGCACAGCGCTCAATCAGGTGCTAAAATTGACCATGAAAGAGTTCAATGTCGAAGCCGCGTCAATTCTGCTCTTCGATCCTTCCAAACCGGCGCCGTTCGTAATGCAGGCCTTGCAGACGCAATCTGGGATCGACCGTAGCTTCCTCGAGGGCAAAACCAACCACTCGCTGATGGCGGTCAAGTCGAAAATCGTGGAGATAGAGAATGTCTACGCCAGTTCCGCAGCCGCCGAGGATGTACTTGAACAAGACCGGATAACAACCTATCTCTCCTGCCCGCTTTTAATCCGCGGGCGCGTGATCGGCGTTCTCAATATGCAGCGCGCAAACGTCCATCACGAATTTGCGACCGGCGAACTGCAATCACTAAAAGTAATCGCTTCCAAAGCCGCTTATGCGATCAGCAACTCGAAGCTTTACGATGACCTCGAGAAGGCGTATCTTTCTACGATTATGGCGCTGGCCAACGCGGTCGAAGCGCGCGATCGATATACCAGTGGTCATACGGTGCGCGTGACCTATCTTGCCGAGTTGATGGCCAAGGAATTCGGCTGGGACGAAGAACGGATGTTCATCCTCTCGATGGGTTGTTCGCTTCACGATATCGGCAAGATCGGTGTGCCCGACTCCATCCTCAACAAACCCGGTTTCCTCAATCAGCGTGAGATGACGATAATGCGCAAACATACCGAGCTTGGTGCGCGAATCGTTGAAGGCATCGATTTCCTGAGACCCTGCCTCTCTTATATCACCGCACATCACGAGTGGTGGGACGGCAGCGGCTATCCCAGTGGACTAAAAGACGAAGAGATCCCCCAAGAGGGACGCATTCTGGCTGTGGCCGATTCATTCGATGCCATGGTCACCGACAGACCTTATCGCCGCAGCCGTTCAATCGAGCAGGCGGTCCAGGAACTAGTCGATTTCTCCGGCAAGCAGTTTGACCCTGCGATTGTAGAGATCTTCCTCGAAGCACTCAACAAGCATCGTGAGAAGATTGAAGTGATTTATGGGGCTGCCGTTTCCGATCGCAGCTTCAAAACGGCACCGGCGAAAACGTAAGCAGGAAGATCACCATCGCCACCCACCCCGTCCAGCGACAACGTTGTTCCAATGGCTGATAGTCATTCAGCGTCGGCGGATGACCAAATCGGATCACGAAGAAAATCATTATCGCCCAAATCCACCAGCCCTGCCAGATAAATCCCAGACCGATTAGTGCGACAAACACACCGCGTGAAACCAGACGATGCCAGCGCGGCGACAGGGCGTAGACGATGTGTCCGCCGTCGAGCTGACCCACAGGGAGCAGATTCAGCATGGTGACCACCAGCCCGACCCACGCAGCAAACAACATCGGATTATCCTGCAGAAAGATGTTGTAGCCGTCAGGGATGGACGCTGGAATTACAATCGCCTGGGCCAAGCGCATAATCAGCGGCTCCACCAATTTCGGCACATCCAGCCCCGTGGGCATGGGATGAATCACAACATTGGCAAGCCCGAAAAACAGAAACACCAGAGCCACCACGAACCCGGCGATAGGCCCGTAAGCGCCCACTTCCAGCAGATCCCGGCGCGAAGGAAACGGCGAATTCGACTTAATGAACGCCCCGAAGGTTCCGATTGCCGAGGGAGCTGGCAGGAAGTATGGTAGCGAGACGCGAATTCCCCTTCGGCGCGCCGCCAAATAATGGCCGAACTCATGAAACAGAAGAATCAAGAGCAGCGGAATTGCGAATTTCTGCCAGTGGAGGATGATGCTGAAATCGCGAAAGACTCTACTGCCTTCAATTATCCAAGCGGGCACAATCGACACCGAGATCGCCGTCGCTACAAACAGCACGATGTTCAGCCAAGGGATACGCCGTTGTGCGGGGGAAATACTGACGTTCACGACTGTTCCGTTCTGGGACACCTTCAGAGCATATCCGAGCGCCTTCAGTTCCTCGGCCAGGACCGAACGCCAGCCATCGGTGTTCTCGACAATCGTCCCCCGTAGATTGACTTCTTGCCCTCGGGAATAATAGCCGTCCACGGACACGTGTCGGCTCACGAGAGTGACGAGTGTTTCAATGGTACTGGCGGCAACAGGCGAATTCATATCATTCCTTCAACACTTCCACGCGGCACTGGTTCCTGCTTTCGAGTACAGGCCGTGAGTGCCACCAAGATACGAATGTCGTTTTGCTAACACCATCGTAAAAAGCTCTCAGAGGCCAGTGGCGCGCTTTTCGGAGCTTCGTGCAACACAACACACACAAGCCCCCCAGCATCCACTGAAAACCAGCCGGCAACAGTTCCGAAGCGAGACAGACAAAAAAAGAGCAAGGGTCTTTCGACCCTTGCTCACACTATCTCAACAACGTTAAAGCTGCGAGATTAGAAAACGAACGTGCTCTTCGGCGGCGTAGTCGAGAGGCCGAAGAAATACGCAGCAAGATACGTAACGTCAGCCGCGTTCACAACACCACTATTGTCCACATCACCCAAGTGCTTGAACGGCACCGGGCCGGCGCCGAGACCATGGACGTATCTCGACAAACGCACAAGGTCGCGCAAATCAATGACATTGTTATTATCGATGTCACCGCGGCCGAAGCCGGCGAGCTTGTTCACGAACTTCCGGAGATTGTCGACATCCGTTGGCGATGTGTACGCAGATAGTCCGAACGTAGCAAAGCCGAACGTGTGATGCCCATAGGCGCCCAGATCGGTCTTGCCAAAGGCAACCTCGTACGACTTGTCATAGGATGAGACGTCGACAGGTGTTTTGATTGTTATGCTGCCTTCAGCATACTTATCAATCCAGTTGTACAAACTGTCGAATTGCAGGTCTTGCTGGTAGTCGTCTCTGCTGTGCATGATACGACCATTGTACATCGGGTCGGTCGGGGTGCCATCAGGCCAATTGGAACCCTTGCTGGGAAGACCAATTTGACCATAAGCTTTACCACTTCCGTACTCGTAAATGTAGCCCTTCTCAGCATCGCCTGTGCCTGCGTCAACATTAGTGAGAGAGACGTCCCAATCGACAAACGAACCGTAATACAGTCCGTTGATCGGCGTAGCATTACGGTTGTTGATAGTCTGGACCGTCAGTTTGAAATCGGCGAAGGGAGCACCGTAAACGCCAATCTCTTGGGAATGTACCAGGATGCCCATAGACGGACCGTCCTGATTCGGATAGTAGCCCATACTCTGTCCAGAGTCGACCATCCCATAGGTGCAGATGTCGCCTTGGAGAGAAGTATAGGTTATACCGTCGGTTGTGTACTCGACAGGGAGCGTGACATTTGTCGCGCAACCACCGCAATCTTCTCCACTCGCGTAATACCCATACAGGAGGGTACCGTCAACGAGGGCATCCCAAGCGCCCTTGCCGGAGATAGGATTCCAGGCAGCGCTGTTCATGTCCTTCGCGTAGAACATGGAACCTTGGAACATGTGGTCGGAATCTGAAGCCGCTGTCGACGGAGTGAACTCACGCGCGTAGTCGCCATGACCGAGCAAACCGATATTGTTGGCCCACGCAACACCGACAGTACCAAAGTGCATGGTGTCGATGTCGATTCCGCAGTACATATACGGCATCGAGTACGCAATTTCCGACTGTACACCCTGCGGACTGCCGAAAGGAATCTCAGGGTTGTAGTCCGGATCGTTAGTCGAAAGTTCGACGTAGAACTCATTCACGCCGAGCTTCTTCATCAGGGGAAGAGTAAACACGAACGTGAAATCCGCAGATCCGCCCGCAGCGATGGTGCCATGATCGCCCGACACCCAGTGAGCCCAAGTCGGAATACCGAGGCGAGCCGAATTGGCAATAGCAGGCTTAACCTGTGTACCCGGCAAGTACTCGTCACCCTCTCCGTTCTGCACGAGAGATTGCTCAATGAACTTACTGTACTTTGGTTCATCATTGGGCAATATATCTCCGACCTTGTGGTCAATGAGATTGGCTGCCAGATTGGCGGCCAGTTTTTGGTCGGATAAAGAAACAGTGCGAATCTTCGCGAACACAAGACCGTCAGACAATGTGGTGGTGTAAGTCAAGTCCGCACAGCCGGTGTTCGTGACGGCAGCGGTAGCCGTTCTCTGAACCGGACCTAGTAAGGCTTCGGCATCATTCGTGCTGTTGAACTGCACGAAGGTCGTAGGTACGACCAAACGCGGACGAACGCCCTTGTCTCTAAAAGCAAGCACAAGGCCGCTACCAACAACTGCCGTGCCGGCAGAATTAAGCTGCCGATAAGTTGTTGTCACGATATAGTCGTGGCCGTCAACATTACTGTGAGCAATCGCGGTACCATTAACATAGCCGCTTGTCGCGTACTGGGTGACAACGTCGCCGGTGTTACCATTGACAATTTTCCAGACACCAAAGCCCGTAGTCCTGTCTGTAACACCGTAGAAAACCCAATTGTCTTGAGTAACCGTTGCAGAATTCCACACCTGGTTATCCCAATTCGTTGAAGTACCATTAATCGCCCAAACGGTGGAATTGTACGTATTGACCGCGCGGATTCCGCGAGTGGTTGGCGCACCGTTATAGCCGGACGTGTTGTAATTGGAAAACACGGCTATCGGGCCAGCGGGCGAAGCCATCGTTGCCGCCGGAGCGTTCCAAGCCGCACCCTCAGTCATGTCAGCAAACCACAGCTGTGCACCAGTTGCCGGGTTAAGGTCTTGACGATAGCCGCAATAGCCGTCGTCGACATTACGAACAGCAGCCGATTGGATAAACAGATTGCCGCAGCGATAAGACGGGGCGGAGAAGAAACCACCCGGATATAGCAATTGCACGGCTGCCGGTTGCTCATATACCCAGTTCTGCGTGAACACGTTCGTGACCGTATTAAAACGCAGGCTATAGACACAGCCCAAAGCCGGCGCGAGCGTAGTAACGTTCGCAGTTCCGATGAACAGGTTAGTACCGTCACTCGACAAACTGCCCATCATTTTGGCGGTAATAGTCGACGACGGAGTAACCGTCAGATTGGTGTAGCCCAGTGTGACGCCGGTATTCTTATTCAAAGCATACAGGACACCACCCTGGTTTCCAAAGAAGACTACGTCGCCAATAATCACTGGCGGCGAGACTTGGGTGGAAGCAGTTCCACTCTCGAGAACGGTACCGAGGCCAGCGCCTCTTCCCCAACCGAGAGCGCCGGTGACCGCATTAACCCTCAAAAATCCGGCCGGACCGCCAGCGACAGTAGCGCCGGTACCCATGTACAGCCAGCCATCTTCAATGGCTGGAGCTGACAAGAGCGTCGAGACCGCTGGACCCCAGGGGAGAGTTATCGAACTCCAAAGGGGAGTACCGGTAGACAGTTCCAAACAGACGACACGGTCTGCGTAGACCACGTACACCTTATCGTTGACGATAAGCGGTGTCGTGCGCGTGATGAGCGTAGTGGGGGTCAGATTATACGTCCAAGCGCTAGCAATGCCGCAGATGTCTGTTCCGAGGGCAATGCCCGACTGTGAGGAACGACCGTAGTCGTGACCCCAAACCGGCCATTGATCGGTTGGATTCGGGACGGCGGGGTAATCGCACGCCGGCGGAGGTGTGGCGCACTTGTAGAGGTCAATGGCCCACGAATAATCGAAGCCATAGAGATCCAAATTCGAGTAGAACGCGCCGTGATAATTTGAGGATGAGCGTCCTTCTCCGTCTACACCCCAATAAGCCATAGTCGCCGGATCACCGCTGCCGGAGAAAATAGACATATATTGGCCGGCAACGTTCACAATCGGCGAAAAGCCGACGTTGAAATTACCCTTAAAAGCCGGCATGTCAGGAATGGTAAAGTCGACATAAGCCGTTTTGCCACTCCCTGAGTGAGGCCAAGCTGCCCAAACAATCGGGTTGTACGGAACGCTGTAAATAACCGAACTCGTGTTTGGAAGCCCATCTGCATCTGAATTCCAGATATAGAAGGTCATACCAACTCCGTTGATAGAGCCCCAACCGGGCGTGCGGAGATAGAATTCGACTAAACCCAATTCAAAATCCACGCCGTTGGTGAACCGCGTGTTAGGGAAGGTCGTGCCGTTCGTAACATCCGGAAACTGCCAGATGTAATAAGTGTTATCCCAATAAGACTCATACACCCAGTCAGTACATCCGGGGGAGGTCCTGTCACCGCGAGCTCGCGTCTCCAGTTGTCCCGCCGGCTGAGCTGGGCTAATAAGTTTGGACTTGGCAGCCAAAGCTGAGTTGAACAAACCAATCATCATGGTAAGTGCGAGCACAGCTACCAAAAGTTTTTTTAACATGTACTTCCTCCTTAAATGACTTAGGAAATAACGTTTGTAGTTTGCCTTCCGGCGTCTTTCGACCCAGAAACACCAACCTTATGCTTGCCTCAACCTCGGCAGACCATGTAATCTGCCAAAGTATCGGGCAACTTCTTAAATTGGCGTCGATCCGTTCAACTTGTCTAGGGTTTAAGGATCACAGGCCAACTACTTCTCTACTGATTCCTAATGGAGTCAGGGGTTAAACTACTTTATCATATTCGGCGTACCAAACGGATTCTTTAGTTTTCCCCGAAGCGTCGTACACGGAATTATCTAAGTTTCTATATCTTTACGGGAACCGCCTAAGCGATTTCACCTCCTAAAACAACAATGAAGACTCAAGTAAGTAATCAACGACAAGTAAATGAAAATGAGATTTGGTAAGAGTGGATCAAGGATCCATGCACCAAGAGTTAGTCAGATGAGGTAATAATCCACCATCATCAAACTCGAAAATGCGTGAGTCAGAGGCTTATGACTACTAAACGTGCTTGTACTGCAAATTCATGATGTGCACAGAGCACACCAAAACGTTCAATCACCGGGAGTAATGTACAAATCTGCTTCAGAATGTCAAGAACATTCTTGCATCCGCCCGGAAATTGTGGCGCTCCTGCTTCCTGTGGAAACGCCACGACCCCGTTTCGGGAAGGCGGTTTTTGCGCCAAAATGCTCCTCTCCTTATAGGGAACCCTGTAGGTCGAAACCCCCTATCGGACGACACCTGGCTTACAAACGCCCTTCTACGGGGTTTCGACATTCCAATCTTGAGGGGACTTCGGGATAAGGAGCGCTGTCGAAACCTCGACGAGAGAGTGCGAACAGTCCACGCGTCTTCTCCACAGGGGTTTCGACCTACTACTTCCGAAAATGCATTGCTCAAAACTGACATTGTAGCCAAAGAACGAAGAACCCACCCGACGCTGCGCTCTGGGTGGGGTACAATGCTAAGCGCTTATACATTGTCCGGCAGTAAGTTATCTCCTGCGGAATAGATTGTTATTATTAACGATAATAACTGATTATAACAGTCGTCATCACCCTGTCTGCCGCTTTCGCCGGTCGTCTGTCGCCGAACATCCGCTTCTCCCCAATTGTTCACACGCGGGAAATCATATCTAACCCATTGCTTTATATTGTCATGGTAGCTTCCGGCAGACGCAGATAGGACGGTGCTGTGGTTATGTAGGCAGAGCGCGATTTGAGCGGCAGACCCAGCAGCGGAGGGATTCTATGGACAGTGACCTATTATTAATAATACATGCAAGAAAACTGAAGAAAACGAAAGCCCAGATACGTCGTTATTTGGACGCCCAACATGGGCACGGACCATACCTAAAGTGCCGGTATTATGAAGGCGTTAGAGAGATAACACTAGCGACGAAACAGTGCGGAGGCGATGTATTATCAATAATAGCAAAAGATAAACTTCTTGACCAATCCTAAAAGTTGCGTACATTTACATTGGTATGAAGCTGTCTTTTAAGCAACTTATGGGAGCGATCCGCGAGCGGTTCCGGCGGCATGCCGATCCGGAAACCCAGTTCGAGATGATCAACGACGCGCTTGAGGATGGGGATTTTGAGACCGTCCTTGAGGAGACCGATAAGATCATCTCCCGGTCGCGGTATGTCTCCAATTTCGCGGGCCGCGTGCTTGCCAAGACGCGATTTTTTAACTCGTCCGAGGAATACAACAATTACCTGCTGCGTCATCCGACGCAATCCTATATCAGTTGGGAGTTCCCGCTGGCTCCGGAAGCGCATTTTCATCGCGCTATGGTCTTCCAGAAGTCGGGGCGGCTGAAATCGAGTCGCGAAGAGATTGAGAAATCGCTGATGGAGTTTCCCGATTCCGCGAAGTATCTGGTGGAACTCGGCTTCATTCTCTTCAACATGAAGCAGTATTCGGACGCGGCGGCTGCGTTTGAGAGGGCGCTGGAGAACGATCTGACTGATGATCGTCTCTATTCCAGTCGCGCTCAGATCGGTCTGGGGTTGCTGCATCTGGAACAGGCGGACTACCGCGGCGCCAAAAGCTGCCTCAATGAGGCACGACGTCTCTCACCGGACAATCGCGAAGTGATGGCGCATCTACATCTATTGTCGGAACTCGAAACCGATCCGCGCCAACGCGCCGACTACTTCCTCGGTGTCGGCAGTTTTGATTCGGCGATGGAAGCGTTTAACGAGGCGCTGCTTCAGAATCCGAATGATTTCGATATGCACCTGGGTATTGCGTTCACATACAAAGAGCTTCAGCAGTTCGATCTTGCGGAGAAGCACATCAAGAAAGCTTTCCAGTACAACCCGGGCAGCGCGCAGGTCAATTTTGCGCTTGGCTGGACCTACCTGATGCAGGATCGCCCGGAATTGGCGGAAGAGGAAATCATCAAGGCCATCCGCAAGAATCCTTACGACGGCGGTTTTTATGTCGGACTGGCCTATGTCTATCTCGAACGCGCCAGAGCGGGCGAAATCATCGAGGCCGACAAGCTGATATCAGCCACGACCCGCGCGGCAGAGTTGGATCCACATTATCCCGAATCGTACATGATCCTCGCCGAGTACTATCAGCTGGAGGAAAATCTGGCGGCGGCACGTAAAGCGATCGAGTCGGCAGTCCGCATTTCCCCGAACAATCAGTCGGCGCACATCCTCGCCGCCGAAATCTATCTTGAACTGGGACGCAAAAAACGCTCCATGCATCATCTCAACGAGGCGGCTGATTTCGGACGCGACACTGAGGAGATGCGGCAGTTGCGCGACCGGCTTCAAGGCGAAGACCTTTGAGACGATCTTCTTCCCTGACTTCTAATCGCCTGTTTTTCCTGCTTCTCATTGTAGCGCTCCTAATATTATCAATAATAATAAAGAAGCATATTGAGAAGCCGTCTCGCCCTCCGATCGAGAAGACGGGGGCAGCACGGGTGATCGACGGCGACACGTTTGTGGACGCAGATGGCCGCAAGATACGCCTTCTGGCCATTGACACGCCGGAAAAGGGGGAACCGTACTACGAGGACGCCAAAGATGAACTCAAGCGCATTATAGGTAATCGCAGGCTTCGTTTCGAATTCGGCCCCGAATCGACCGACCGCTATGGGCGTCTGCTGGCGTTTGTTTTCGCTGACGATTCGATTTTCGTCAATGCACGCCTGTTGGAGGAAGGTTTAGCGCGCACCTATTTTTTTGAGGAGAACATGCTGACGAGCCCCTACGCCGATCACCTCTGTCAGTCGCAGAAAGTGGCGCTACACGCCGGCCTTGGGATTTGGTCGCTAAAAGAACCACGCGCCGAGACGCGCTATTTTGGCAATCCACGCACGCTGCGCTTCCACCGACCGAGCTGCAACTCAGTTGAGCATTCGGACACGACCTCGCTTTTGCGCGCCGCTAACCGGGATTTCTTCTTGGAACAGTGCTATTCGCCCTGCCGCAACTGTAAGCCCTGAGAGCTGGCATCCAGTACAATCTTTGCCGATAGAAGGGGTGATGAAACGGATGAGCATCGTTGCGCTTGTGTTGTTGTCCAGCACGGTATGTATCGCCGGTCGGTACTCGGAACTTGATCGCACCGGCTCGGTCTATCTGTCGCCCAAATTCGGATATTCGCTTCCAGTTGGCGCTCTGGCGGATCAGGACTATACCAAACCGGCAGCAAGCTGGCGCAAGGATGGGATTTCCTTCACGCTGGAGGCGGGGTACTACCTGTCGAATACGTCGGTGTTCGGCATAGAGGGCTCCTACTCGACGTTCAATCCAAAGCAGCTTGCGGGATTCTCCGTGAATTCGGATAAGTCGCGGGTGCGCATTCGTCGCGCCGGAGTCTTCCTGCAGTACCAAATGGTCTCGACGGGTCGATATCGTCCATTCATCAAGCTCGGCGCGGGTATTTTTGAAGCGAGCCGTTTTTCGCTACCGCAACCGTCTCAGGATCCGGTCATCTACAGTGATTATTCGCTTGGCGGCCGTCCGGTCTTTTCGCTGGGCATTGGATTCCTCGGCTACATTTCCCCGACTTTGAGCGCATCGTTCTCGGTCGAGGCGGTCTCCATGAACTCGTTTGGTTCATCCTGGGAGACGTCCGGGTCCACGTACGGGCCACTGAACAAGAATATGCTTTTCTTCCCCGTCTATTTTAGCCTGCTCTATCATCTGCCAAACGACTAGTCATTGTTGAGCGACACGTGGAGATGGGCTTTTTGTCTGTTGAGCCTGACGTCGTTCTAAGACAGAGGGGCTATCGATCCAATTTGGTCACTACGTAAAGCGCGTCGCGGGCGATTTTCTGCCTTCCGCCCCTATTCACAGAGCCGCGCGATAGGATGATTTCTGTTGCGTGATGGCGCCAACTGTGTTAAAATAGTATGATTAGTATTGACTTGTTGGAGGAATCGATGTCTGGTCATTCCAAATGGTCGACGATTAAGCGCAAGAAAGGCAAAGCCGATGCCGAGCGCGGCCGGATTTTCACCAAGCTGATCAAGGAAATCACGGTTGCGGCGCGTAGCGGTGGCGGTAATCCGGATCACAACCCACGCTTACGCTCGGCGATTCTGGCCGCTAAGGGCGGTAGTATGCCAGCGGATAATATCAAGCGGGCGATCCAGAAAGGCACCGGCGAGCTTCCCGGTGTTAATTACGAAGAAATCACGTATGAGGGCTACGGGCCCGGCGGAGTGGCTGTATTGGTTGAAGTGTTTACGGACAACAAAAATCGCACGGTGTCGGACATTCGTCATGTTTTCGCCAAACACGCCGGCAACCTCGGTGAAAGCGGTTGCGTCGGTTGGATATTCGTGAAGACGGGCGTAATCGAAGTCGAGAGGTCACGTATCAGTGAAGACGAATTGTTGGAACTGGCGCTGGAAGCCGGTGCGAACGACGTCTCAAGCGAAGGCGACGTCTATGAGATCACGACAACACCGGAAGCATTTGAAGTCGTTCGTTTAGCTATTGAAAAGAAGGGTCTGCCGATGGTATCCGCGGAAGTATCCAAGGTGCCGCAGAACTTCGTGAAACTGGACGCCAAACACGCCGAGCAAATGATCAAACTGTATGAGTCGCTGGATGAACACGACGATGTGCAGAAAGTCTACGCCAATTTCGACATCGACGACGAGATTCTGGAGAAGCTGAGCGGTTGATGAAAATCCTCGGGATCGACCCCGGGTTGGCCGTAACCGGCTATGGCATCATTGAAGTCGACGGAGACAAGGTGAAACTTCTGAACGCGGGCACTCATTCGACGAGCAGCGGTATGCTCTCCGAGCGGCTCAAGAGCATCTTCGTGAGGATAAGAGAGCTTCTCGATGCCGAAGTCCCTGCTGAAGTGGCGATTGAAGAAGGGTTCTACGGAAAGAACGTCAAGGTAGCCATGAGCCTGGGGCAGGCGCGCGGCGCCGTGGTGCTCGCCTGCGCACTTAACGGCGTACCAATTTATGAGTATTCACCGCGTGAAGTAAAACAGGCGGTGGTCGGTCGAGGCGCGGCCTCGAAAGAACAGGTCAATTACATGATCAAACAGTTGTTGAATCTAAGCGAATTGCCTTCGCCGCTTGATGTGTCCGATGCATTGGCAGTCGCCTATTGCCACGTCCTGAAGAAGGCGAGGAAGTTCTGATCGCGTTTCTGCGTGGAAAAATAGCGCGCAAATCGCCGGACAAGGTCGAAATCGCTGTCGGTGGCGTCGGCTTCAAAGTGTTGATTCCGCTTTCAACCTATCAAGCTTTACCGGCAGAACGCGAGGAGGTCTCTCTCTTTACTTCGATGCAGGTCAAAGAGAACGGTATAGACCTGATCGGTTTTGCAACCGAAGCTGAGCGCGAGGTGTTTGAACTGCTCATCTCGGTGTCGGGAGTTGGCGTAAAACTGGCGTTGACGATTCTGTCAGGAATCAAGATTGACGATCTGGTCAACTCGATCATGTCCGAGGACAGATCGTTGTTATCATCGGTATCCGGCATCGGCCCGAAAACCGCCGGGCGTGTGATACTGGAATTGAAGGAGAAAGTGGCGAAGGTCATGGCCTCCGCCGGCATCAGTGCGCATATAAAAATCACTCAGGTTGAAGAGGCGATCATGGCATTGGAGGCACTTGGTTACAGCCGCTACGAAGCCAAGCGCGCCGTGGATATTGTAATCAAGGAGATCGGCACGCAGCAGTCTTCGGAGACCATTATCAGAGAGGCGTTGAAAGCGGCTGTGTAGCCGCTAAATGGAGACTATGCCAGAGCGAATAACAGCACCAACGATTATGCAGGGGGAAGCCGAATTCGACGTCACCCTGCGACCGACCCAGTTTGACGAATTTATCGGTCAGGGCAAGGTGGTCGAGAATCTCAAGGTGTTTATCGAAGCGGCCAAACAACGCGGTGAGGCGCTTGATCATTGCCTATTCTACGGTCCACCGGGACTGGGCAAGACGACGCTTGCTTTCATCATCGCCAACGAGCTTGGCGTGTCAATCAAGGCGACCTCCGGGCCGATCATGGAGAAGGCCATCGATCTCGCCGGTATCCTGACAAATCTTAACGAGCGCGACGTATTGTTTATCGACGAGATACATCGTATCAACCGGGTGGTTGAAGAGTATCTTTACCCGGCGCTGGAGGATTTCACTCTCGACATTATGATCGACAAAGGTCCAGCGGCTCGTTCCGTCAAGCTGCCGTTGAAGCCGTTTACGTTGATCGGCGCTACTACACGCGCTGGTCTACTAACCTCGCCGATGCGGTCGCGCTTTGGAGTCGTCGGAAGGCTGGATTATTACAACGTGCAAGATATTGAGCAGATCATTCGTCGCTCTTCACGTATTTTGAAAGTGGAGATTGACGAATCGGGCTGTCATCAGATTGCGCGCCGCTCCCGCGGTACACCGCGCGTCGCCAACCGTCTGTTGCGCCGCATTCGTGATTTCGCGCAGGTCAAGGGTGACGGCCGCATCAACGAGAGCTTGGCAAAGGACAGCCTGGACAAACTTGATGTCGACGAGCTCGGACTGGACGATATGGATAAGCGAATAATCAACGTGTTGATCGGAAAATTCCACGGAGGTCCCGTCGGCCTGAGCACGCTGGCAGCCGCCGTGGGTGAAGAAGCTGAGACAATCGAAGAGATTTACGAGCCGTATCTTATACAAGAGGGCTTGCTTGATCGTACCCCTCGTGGACGCGTGGCCACGCAAGGAGCGTATAAACATCTGGATATCGACAAAATTCCTAAACAGGGGAAATTGCTGTAGAAAGGTAAAAGCCCAAAAGAGGGCAAAAGCTCGGGCTAGAACAGGCATCTATGGAAAAAATCACTTATCACTTGCCGGAGGAGTTGATCGCCCAGTTTCCGCTGGACAAACGAGACCGCTGCAAGCTACTGCATCTGGACAAGTCAACCGGCGGGTTGAGTGAGTATTTGTTCAGCGATATCGTGAAGCTGCTGGCAAAGGACGACCTTCTGGTGCTGAACGACACGATGGTACAGCGTACGCGCCTCTACGGAGTCGGTGGACAAGCAGGCCGCAGGTGCGAGATCTTCCTGGTGGAGAAACTGTCAGAGGAAGAATGGATCTGCCTGGTGCGACCGGGCAAGAAGGCCAAGGCCGGTGACCGCTTCTATTTCTCGGCACGCGAGTATGCGCAAATAGTAGCAGTGTTGCCGGATGGCTCACGGCGGGTCAAATTTACCGGCGCTCGCCCGGAGGCCTTGATGGAAAAATATGGTCATGTGCCTCTACCCCCTTACATCAAGCGCGAAGATTCCATCGTTGATCGCAAGATGTATCAGACGGTCTATGCGAAGGAAGGTTTTTCCATCGCGGCACCGACTGCCGGCATGCACTTCTCCGAAGAGTTGCTTGAGCAGATCGAGAAGATGGGCGTTGAGCTTTGTCGCTTGCGTCTAGACATCGGTCGAGGGACATTCAAACCGATTGAGTCCAAGCATTACGACAAGCACAAGATGGATGCCGAGGAATACTGGATCTCTAAAGATGCGGCGAAACAGATCAACAAGGCAATAAAGAAAAAGCGACGCATCATCGCGGTCGGCACCAGCACGATGCGCGCGCTGGAAGGCTGCTTCCTTAAGCACGAGGAGATCATTGCCACGCACGACGAGACCAATCTGTTCATTTACCCCGGATTTGAGTTCAAAGTGGTCAAGGCGATAATTACCAACTTCCATCTGCCGGAATCATCCTTGTTGGCGTTGGTGGCCGCGTTCGCCGGCGTTGAGCCAATCCTGAACGCCTATCAATTTGCCGTAACAAACAAGTATCGTTTCTACTCGTATGGCGATGCGATGTTGATTGCATGAGAAATTATTGTATCATCACCGCTGCCGGCGCGGGCACGCGTTTGCCGGGGGCGGTTCCCAAACAGTTCCGGCTGATCGGGCAAAAGCCGCTTCTGGTCTGGACGATTGAGCAGTTCGAACGCACACCTTGTATCGACGCCATCCACCTGATTGTCGGTTCAGATTACCTGGCATATGCCAAGGAGGCAATCGTTGATCGCTACGGCCTCACCAAGGTCACCAAGATTGTGCAGGGCGGACCTTCGCGCTTTGATTCGATTCTTTGCGGCTTGCGGTCAGTCCCCGAAACAGCGAATCTGGTGTTTATCCATGACGGCGTGCGACCGTTTGTGACACCCCAAGAGATAGAAAGGGTCGGCAAGGAAGCGCAGACATTTGATGCCGCCATTCTTGCGGTGAACCAGCGTGAGACTCTCAAACGGGTCGAAAGCGGCTTTATCATTGCCACACTTGACCGCGACAAGATCTACATCGCGCAGACGCCGCAGGCGTTCAAGTATGAGGCGATTATTTCGGCCTATATTCAGGCGCTGGAACAGAAGCGCACATTTACGGACGATGCAGCCGTCTGCGAAGCTTATGGCATAAGCGTGCGCGTGGTTGAAGGAAGCAGCGCGAACATCAAGATCACGACACCGGACGATCTGGAGCTTGCAAAGAAGCTACTGATAGACTAATGCCGACGCAACCCCGGCGGTTGCTATGGATTCGGAATGGATGCAGGGGCAATCTCTCTGGTTGCCCTGATTTAGTAGGGATAAGAAATGGCAGAACGTGTTATTAGAATTGGCTGTGGATTTGACGCCCACCGGTTTTCGGATAATCGCAAACTGGTTCTGGGCGGGGTACCGATTGAACATCCACGAGGTCTGGCCGGACATTCGGACGCCGACGTCGTACTGCATGCCTTGTGTGACGCATTGCTCGGCGCCACGGCAATGGGAGACATCGGTCAGCATTTCCCCGCTGACAACGACGAATTCAAAGACATCTCCTCGTTGGTCTTGTTCGAACGGGTGGCAATGATAGTCAGGCAGGACAAATGGAAGTTTGTCAACGCCGACATCACCGTAATCTGCGAGAGTCCCAGAATAGCTCCGTATGCCGAGAAGATGCGGCAGAATATCGCCGCGATGTTTGATGCGCCGCTGGATGCCGTATCCGTTAAGGGCACAACCACCGAGAAGATGGGATTTACGGGTCGGGAGGAAGGCATAGCCGCGATGGCGGTAGTGCTCGTGAGCAGGTAATGGAGCTGGTCTTCGGGAAAGCGGATCAGGTTTTCGATCTGGTCTCGCAGCACAGCGCGCTGTGGATCTATCTGTTCGTGCTCCTGTCGATGATAGTCGAAAACATCATTCCTCCGTACCCCGGCGACGTCATCGTCTTCGTTTGCGGCGTCTATGCTGCCGGGGGACATGCCTCTTGGACTTTGATTTATGCTCTTTCGGTTGTCGGCACCCTGATCTCCGTCATGATGCTTTACTATTTCGGTCGCAGTCATGGACGCGCCGCTTTTCAAAGCCCTCGGGTACGCTGGTTGGGCGTTAAGCATCTTGACCGAGTTGAACGTTGGTTCACGCGCTGGGGTGACAAGGCGCTGTTGTTCTCACGCTGGTTACCCGGAATTCGCGCGCTGCTGGCGCTGTTCGCGGGGGTGGGCAATGTTCGCTCATCGCATGTGTTCTTCTACACTCTGATCTCCACGCTTACCTGGAATTTTGCCGTGTTGTTCCTGGCTCTGCGGTTGCGTCAGGATTGGCAGAAGATAGATCACATTTTCGCCGCATACGGCTTGTTCATTCTCATCGGCATTGGTATCATCGTTGTGATAGTCGCCGCAAAACGATTCTACTTCAACAGAAGGAGCAGCAGTTCGTGAAGGTTCTGGTACTAGCGGGAGGAAAATCGCGCGAGCGTGAAGTCTCGCTGAACAGCGGCAAGGCTATCGCCGAAGGATTGCAGTCACTGGGTCACCAAGTTAAGATGATTGACACGGGTGACGGCAGAGAGTTGCTGGCGACCGCCAAAGCCCGCGCGATCCCTGATAGGCGGTCCTCAATGGTCAGCTCGGTTCCGACCGCTCCTTCCGAACACATGCCTGTCGCTTTTCTGCCATCCGATCTTGGTGAGTTCGATTGCGTATTCATTGCCCTGCACGGCGGCATCGGTGAAAACGGCACACTGCAAGCGCTCCTTGATCTTTCAGGTGTCAGCTACACCGGTTCCGGTGTTATGGCATCGGCGCTGGCGATGGACAAATACCGAGCCAAGTTGTTGTTTGATTCCGTCGGGGTTCCCACACCACAAACGGTCTTCTTTGGCAATGAAGCGTCTGCCGTCAAGTTCTGCGGCGAGGTAGAACCCGATCAGCTTCAGTATCCGATCATTGTAAAACCCAACGCCGAGGGATCAACCGTCGGGCTGACATTGGCGAAGGATCACGAGGCGCTGCTGGCGGGTATCAAAGAAGCCGCCGCATGCGATGTAAACATTCTGATCGAAGAATTCATTCCCGGTCGCGAGCTAACCGTCGCCATTCTTGGAAACGAAGTCCTGCCTGCGGTGGAGATTGTTCCGAAGTCCGGATTGTATGACTACCAAGCCAAATACACTGTCGGCGCGTCGGAATACCTTTGCCCGGCACAATTGGACAAACAGGTCGAAGCTGACATCAGAGTATTCGCGCAACTGGCCTACGAAGTACTGGGCTGTGAGGGATATGCGCGCGTCGATTTTCGGCTGAATCCGCAGAACGAGTTGTTCTGTCTCGAAGTTAACACACTTCCCGGCATGACAGCAACATCTCTGGTCCCGAAAGCGGCGAAAGCAGCCGGCATTTCATTTGAGCAATTGCTTGAGCGAATTGTCAAACTGGCTTTGGCAAACACGACTCAAGCTCAGTAAGCAGACGGTGCAGCGAGTATGCCGACGTTGAAGTTTCATACCATCAAGTGGCTCGACGGAGAGCTGGAAATCCTCGATCAGACGCTTTTACCTGCTCAAGAGAAGTACATTCGTCTTTCAAACATCCGCCAAGTAATTACAGCCATCAAGACGTTGCAGCTTCGAGGAGCGCCGCTAATCGGAGTGGCGGCAGCATACGCCATCGCTATGGCTGCGTCCACCTGCCGTAGTCGAATCGAATTCGCGGTGGCAGTCAACGAGATCAAGTCGGCACGGCCAACCGCAGTCAACCTGAGTTGGGCGGTGGAACGGATGCTGGTCTTGTATGACGCGAGCGCTGATGCGCCCGATCGTGAACAAAAGCTTCTCGACCTGGCGCGGCAAATCCACGCGGAGGATGCCGAGATGTGCGAGCGGATCGGAGTATTCGGTGCAGAGCTGATGCCTGAGAATGGTGCCGTGCTTACGCACTGCAACGCAGGCGCACTTGCAACCGCTGGCTGTGGCACGGCACTGGGGGTTATTTATGAGGCAACTCGTCGGGGCAAGAAGCTCAGCGTTTTCGCCGATGAAACGCGACCGGTGCTGCAAGGTTCGCGCCTGACTGCGTGGGAGTTGATGCGCGAAGGTATCGATGTCACTTTGATCACCGACAGCATGGCCGGTCATTTGATGTCGCGTGGTACTATCGACTGCGTGATTGTCGGCGCCGATCGCATCGCCATCAACTATGACGTGGCCAACAAGATTGGGACGTATTCACTCGCGGTGCTGGCCAAGGAACATGGCATTCCTTTCTATGTTGCCGCTCCCACCTCGACTTTCGATCGTCAGATTGCTTCAGGAATTGACATCGAGATCGAACAGCGCGATCCGTCCGAGGTCACCGACTGCGGTGGACTCACAATCGCGCCCGAACACATCCGCGTCTATAATCCCGCTTTTGACGTCACGCCTAATCCTTTGATAACTGCGATCATAACCGACCGGGAAATCATCCGCTGCAAGCGCTGGGCTGAACATACTAAATCATAGCATATTCGCCATAACGCCATGTCATGTATTGCGGTTGTCTGATGTCATCCGGGTCACTGATGTATCATGATTTCGAATCAAAGAACTCGCGAATTTGTTGAGCCAGTTTCTTGTTGTGAAGGACTCCGCTTAGCTCCTCGACAGTCGCCTCACGCACGGCATCTACCGACGGGAATGCCTTGAGTAGTTGCTCCTTGCGTTTGCCACCGATGCCCGGGATGCTGTCCAACACCGATTTTTCAATCTTGCCATCACGCAACTTCTTGTGGTAGGTCACCGCAAAACGATGCGCCTCGTCGCGAACACGCTGCAGCAGTCTAAGCGACGGTGAGGTTTTCGGCAACGACAGCATTTTGCGATCGGTCGGCAGAACGATTTCT
The DNA here is from genome assembly GCA_903930455.1 of uncultured bacterium. Classification (GTDB taxonomy): domain Bacteria; phylum Zixibacteria; class MSB-5A5; order CAIYYT01; family CAIYYT01; genus CAIYYT01. Next base: position 29,373 of record CAIYYT010000055.1, read on the forward strand.
TCAAATCGCTTAGCCAAACCACAGATCTGAAGATCATCAATACCCAGTTCCTGTAATGCCGCTAATGCGGCATTAAGTTGCCCGCGGCCTCCATCGATGAGACAGAGATCGGGCATTTCCTCTTCGTCCTCAAGCACCCGCGAGAAGTAGCGTGACACAACTTCCTGCATCATCGCGAAATCATCCTGCCCCACCACGGTCTTGATCTTGAAATGCCGGTAGTTCTTCTTCAGCGGTTTGCCGTTGCGGAAGAATACCATCGAGCCCACTGCATCGCTGGCGCCAAGGTTGGAAATATCAAACGCGCAGATACTCAGAGGGGGCTTCACCAGATACAAATCCTTTTGCAGCGCGGCAACAACACCGGGTAGTTTTTCTTCACGTTCTCGACGCTGCTGCAGCAGTTCGTTCAATAGCAGCCGCGCATTGGTTTCGGCCATCTCGACAATGCGCGCTTTGTCTCCCTTCTGAGGAGACAACAGCTCAACTCTACCACCACGCTTTTCAGTCAGCCACTTGCGAATGATCTGCTCGTCATCGGTTTTGAACGAACAATAGACTTCTTCCGGGATAAACAGCGCGCTGAGATAGTACTGTTTGATGAAAGCCGATGCGATATCTGCCTCTTCCTCGTTCTTGTCTGCTTTCAGGTGAAGATTCTGCCGACCAATCAGCAGCCCATCCCGCAGCTGCAGGACGACAGCGGCAACATCGCCAGCACTGCGCGCAAAGGCAATGATGTCGCGATCGACGATGCGGTCTTCCGTAACCTTCTGCTTCTGCATGACCAATTCAATGGCGCGAATCTGGTCGCGGACGATAGCCGCCTCCTCGAAGACATGCTGTTTTGCCAATTCGACCATCTCCTGCTGCAATTGCTCAATCAAGCTTGCCGACTTTCCCTGCAATAGTTTGACTACCTTCTGCACTTCGCGATCGTATTCTTCCGGCGAAATCAATCCCTCGCACGGTCCGGGGCAGCGTTTGATGTGATACTGCAGGCAGACTTTGTATTTGCCCCCTTTGGGGTGCGGAATTTTCAAACTGCAACTTCGCAGACGAAACAGACGAGTGATTAACCGATGGATCTCTCGCATCGGACCGACATTGGCGTAAGGCCCGAAGTACAGCCCGTCGTTCTGCATCAATCTGCGCGTCACGATCAACCGAGGAAATCCGTCGTCCTTAGTGAGCTTCAAGAAGGGATAACGCTTATCGTCCTTGAGACTGATGTTGTAGCGTGGTCGGTGCAGCTTGACCAGATTGGCTTCAAGAATCAGCGCTTCGACTTCAGTATCGGTAACCAGCAATTCAAAGTCCGTGATCTTTTCCCGCATCGCCGCGACTTTGGGATTCAACTCCGGAGCATTGGAGAAATAGGTTCGCACTCGATTGCGCAGAATTTTGGCTTTGCCGATGTAAATGATTTTGCCGGCGGCATCCTTCATCAAATAGACGCCGGACTTGTCGGGAAGGTCTTGAAGCTTATCTTTGAGGTCGACTGCCATACGGATTGAGAGCGGGCGAGCCGGCACCGACGCCTTGCCTCGCAACCGAGATTACCCTGTCCTACTTAATACGCCGCGCGCCGGCATATTCGGAGACGAAGGTATCGGCAGATAGATCATCAATGGCAACACCGCGACTCTCGGAGGCGTGCACAAACTTGCCATTATTGACGTAAATGCCCACGTGTGAGATCTTGCGACCATCGGTGCGGAAGAACACGAGATCGCCGTAGGAAAGATCGTCCGGCTGTACACGATCTTCAAGACGGTAGAGCGACTCCACGGTTAGAGGTAAGCGCGTGCCATCATAATCGCGATAGACGACATAAACGAACCCCGAACAATCAAGTCCCAGGACGCCCGAACCGCCTCGCTGGTATGGTGTCGTCATATAACCGGCGATTATGTGGTTCATTTTGTCCTGATCAATACGGCTGAGTGTCGGATGTCGTTGCTCGATCGGCTTAGGTTGCTGGGGCTGCTCACGCGGCTCCGCGATCGGCACATTGCCGGGCGGATTGGTAAATCGCGGCATCGGTGTACAACCGATTATGAACGACACGAGCAGCAGGGCTGCTACCACAAAGCGAGTCATCACTCACTCTTCCCCGTCAACGCGGGATACTTGATGGAGAATCTGGCTGCGTAGTAGATTCGTGTCGCCACAACAACAAGCAAGACGATCGCCAGATACGGGGGAAAGTAAATCGCGGCAAACAGCGACAGGGCCAAAATCGAGACCTTGGTAGCCAGCGTCGCTTCCGTCAGCGACTTGTGCATCCAGGCAGCGGCGAAAAACGGCAGCGAGATGGCCGCGGCCAGAGCGAAGGCGTAGTCAGCAAACAGGATCGCGAACAGCACGGCGGCCACGGTCATCCAAAACGATATCCGTAGTGTCCTGCTGAGTCCCCACTCCATCGCGTATGTTTTCTTGCCGACTGCTTTGTCCCCCTCAAGATCGGGTAGAGTTGTATTGAGATAGACAGCGCCAACAGCCAGCACGTATGGCAGCGACTTGATGATGCCCTCAATGTTGAAGTTCTGTGTCAACACCCAACCAAACAGGAACGCCAGAGCGCCATGTCCGATCATGTTATTGCGAAATGATTTGTAGGGATGCTCCCGCAGTTTGAAAAAAGGAAGAGAGTACTGCAAACCCACCAGTCCGCCAACCACAAACAGGAACCCCAGTTGCCAGTTTACCAAAAAAGCGCCAACGATAGCCACCGTAGTCGTCAGTATGTATAGCACCCAGGCCTCAGTCAGCGACACGTGGCCGTCAGCAATCAGAAACAGCTTTTTGTTACGTCGATCCGACTCGACGTCAAATATCTGATTGAGAATGAAGATGCCGCCTGCCAGTAGTGTCGACATCGCTAGCATCAGGAGCATCTGTCGGTCATCCTGCGAGAAATCGACAAACGGATATCGGTCGAGTGTAAAGGGGTTGGTGCCGCGCGAACGCCATTCGGCCGCTCGCGCCCCCAGGAGAGCGATCGTCCAGACCGGGATGATCAGCATCGGTCGTGTGAGAAAGATATAGTCGAAGAGTTTCATTTGTCCTTCCGCAAAACAGGCCTGTTATCAGTAAATATGCAGCTATGCGGTGCAGGGTTCAATAAAAAACATTGGCTCGGCCTCACGATTAAAGGCGCATTGGCTGATTCGTTTGGTTTTCGCTGTACTGTACACCTATATTCTGAGCGTACGCTTTACTGTGAGGCAAGAGAACCCTGCTGAAACACGAATTGAGAATTGACAAGGAGTTTGATAGATGGAAATTCAAGCGGGATTATTGCTAGTTGTGAAGTCAGCCCACCTGGGGGACAGCGAGCCGGATTTGGGCGCAACCCTCATGAAATCGTTTCTCACGATGCTCTGGGAATCAGGCAAGTTGCCGGCAAAAATGGCCTTTTTCGCCAGCGGAGTGTTTCTGACTACCGAGGGATCGCCAGTCGCAGAAACCCTCGAGAAATTCGTCTCTTGCGGAACCGAAATTGTCTCATGCAGCACCTGCCTCGAATACTACGGCCGAAAAGAGAAGCTATTAGTAGGCCAGCCGACGACGATGCGAGACACCGTCAATGCTCTATTGGCTTTCGAAAAAGTGCTCTACGCCTGAGACGCTGGAATAAATCGGCGCGCTACCGACCAACTATGATCGTGGACTTGTCTTGCTTCACAACGGCGCCGATGTGCCATACCTGTAAGCCGCGTTGTCTCGCTTGCTCGACAAATTGCGCTCCGGCCTGCGGCGAGAAAGCAATCAACAGTCCGCCGGAAGTCTGCGCGTCATAGAGTATCTCTATTTCAGCGGCCATCAACTGCTCCGACAAGTCTACCTTGTCGGAAATATACTCGCGGTTGGCACCGGCGCCGCCAGTCGGGTGACCTTCGGTAGCATACTTCAGAGCACCGGAGAGTAAAGGCAAGCTATTGAAATCAATCTTGAGTGAGACACCGGAACCGCTTGCCATCTCATAGGCATGGCCAAGCAAACCGTAGCCGGTAACGTCGGTGGCGGCATGTGCACCCAGACGCACCATCAATTCTGCGGCGATGTTATTCAGAGCCGCCATCATTGCAATCGCGGCGGCGACATCATCAGGGCCAGCGGCATTGTGTTTAAGCGCTGTCGCGATAATACCGGTTCCCAGTGGCTTGGTGAGATAGAGATGATCGCCGATCTGTGCGCCGACGTTGCGGATAATCTTGTCGCAGTCGATGATGCCGGTAACGGCCATACCGTACTTGATTTCCTTGTCCTTGATCGAATGACCGCCAACTATCACGGCGCCCGCTTCCCGTACTTTCTCGGCCCCTCCTTGCAGGATTCGAGCAAGTATTTCGGGTGCCATGGTCGCTGACGGGAAAGCGACGATATTCAAGGCTGTTAGCGGTCTGCCTCCCATGGCGTAAATGTCCGACAACGCGTTGGCTGCGGCGATTCTGCCGAACTGATAGGGATCGTCGACAATCGGAGGAAAGAAATCGACCGTCTGCACCAGCGCCTGTCGCTCATTTATACGATAGACTCCGGCATCGTCTGATGTTTCGAAGCCGACTAGCAGATTGGGATTTGATTCCGCCGGCAGATGTTTCAGCACCTCGACCAAGAACTTTGGTCCCAGCTTGGACGCTCAGCCCGCGCAGGAGACTTCGGCAGTGAGCTTGACGGTGATTTCTTCACGACTGTTGTTCATACTGGTCCGACAACATAGGTTGGTTGAGTCCTTCGTGCAATAAGCTCCTGAGATCAAGACCTACACGACAAGAAAAAGGGCGCGGAAATCGCGCCCCAACAAATCAATATCCTTATCTCAGCTATAGCTTCTTCTTCCACACTGTTCCTTGCGGCGAGTCCTCCAGAACGATGCCCATGGCCAGAAGCTGATCGCGGATTTCATCAGAACGCTTAAAATTCCGCGCTTTCCGGGAGTCATTGCGTTCTTTGATCAACGCCTCAACTTCAGAGTCTAACGACACTTCTTCCTTCTTAAGAATGGCCAGCACGGTGTCAAAGCCATCCATCGCTGCAATCACCTTCTGCGCGTCCTCTTTGGAGATGCCGTCGTCAGCAATCAGCCGATTGACGTCACGCACGAAATCAAAAATGGCTGCCAGCGCCGGCGAGATATTCAAGTCATCATCCAACCCTTCGACAAATTGTGACTTCGCTCGGTCGACGTATTCATCAGCCTTGCCCGACGCCACGCCGTCCTCGCCTGCCGACCGTACATTCTCGTAGAAATCCCGCAAGCGTTGAATCGCGCTCTTGGCACCTTCCAGCCCGTCGAAGGTGAAATTGAGCGAAGCCCGATAGTGGGTAGAAAGCAGCAAGTAACGAATCGCTACCGCCGGATAGCCCTTGGCCAGTAGATCGCGAACGGTGAAGAAATTGCCAAACGACTTCGCCATCTTCCGACCCTCGACAATCAAATGCGCCGCGTGGAGCCAGTAATTGACGAACTTCTTGCCGTTGGCCGCCTCCGACTGCGCAATTTCGTTTTCATGATGCGGAAACATGTTATCGACGCCGCCGGTATGAATGTCGAAATGGTCACCGAGGTACTTGGTCGACATCGCCGAGCATTCGATATGCCATCCCGGTCTGCCTTTGCCGATTTCCGTCTCCCAGAAAACGTCGCCGTCGGTCTCATCCCATCCCTTCCAGAGCGCAAAGTCCGACACCTGTTCCTTTTCGTACTCATCGCTGGCGGTTCGCTGTGAAGCCCCCGCCCGCAATGACTCCAGATCCATGTGCGCCAGTTTGCCGTAATTGGGAAACTTGGCGATGGAGAAGTAAATGTCGTTGCCGGAGCGATAGGCAATGCCCTTGTCCAGGAGCTTCTTGATCAATACCACCATTTCAGGTATGTGCGTGGTCGCTTCGGGATAGTGTTCGGCGCGCTCGATGTGCAGCACTTCCAAGTCCTCGAAAAACGCCTTCTTGTAGCGCGCCGTATACTCAGCCAACGGCGTGCCCTCGGCCTTGGAATCTCTGATTGTCTTGTCATCTACATCAGTAAGATTCATTACGTGAATGACCTTGTATCCGCGATACTTGAGATAACGGCGCAAGAGATCCTCGAACATGAAGGTGCGGAAATTGCCGATGTGGGCAAATCCGTAGACCGTCGGTCCGCATGTGTACATGCGTACCACACCGGGCTCAACCGGGGTGAACTCCTCCAGTGTTCGCGTCATTGTATTGAAGAATCTCAGCGCCATAACTATCTCCTTGATCTACCGGCAGAGATCAACTCTGCGTAAACGACTTCACCGTCTTGGCGTCCAATTTCTTGACCAGTTCCGCTACCAACTTGACCGAGGCATCGTAGTCGCCGCGATACATGATGGCGTTGTGCCCGTGGATGTATCTCACAGCAATGCCGAGAGCGATTGTCGGCACACCGACACGAGACATGTGGATACGACTCCCATCCGTAGTACCACGCGCCATGCTGGAAAAGTGATACTTGATCTTAAGTTTGTCAGCAGTTTCCACGACAAACTGGCGCAACTTGACATTCGGAATCATGCCGCCGTCATACACACAGATATCGACGCCGCTGCCGCACTTTTCCAGCGGTTCACCACTGATCCCGGGAATGTCTTTGGCAATGCCGGTGTCGAGTACGAAGCAGATATCGGGATTAATCATCCAAGCCGCTGTACCGGCGCCACGACATCCGACTTCTTCCTGTACGCTACCGACTGAATAGAGCGTGTTCGGATGCTTGACTTTCTCCAGCCGCCACATCACTTCAATCGCCGCAGCGCAGCCGTACCGATTATCGATTGCCTTTCCCAGATACATATCCTTGGTCGCCATGATTGTGAATTTGCTGTCCGGCACAATCACGTCGCCAACATGAATACCCAGCTTCTTTGTCACATCAAACTTGCCTCTGACACCGACATCAACGTACATATCGGTGATCTCCAGCACTTTCTTACGCGCTTCCGGTTCGAGGATGTGCGGAGGCGTTGAACCAACCACGCCAATCACCGGCCCTTTCTTTGAGAGTACCATAACGCGCTGCCCCAAAGCCACATGACCCCACCAACCACCTAACGGCAACATCTTGATGAAACCGTTGCCGGTAATCTCTGAAACCATAAAGCCGATTTCATCAAGATGCCCGACGACCATGATCTTGGGATCGGTCGCCGTCCCCTTGCGCTCGGCAATTATCGAACCCATTTTGTCGTAAGAAATCTTCGCCAGTTTCTCCAAATGCTTCTTGAAGATTTTGCTGATTGCCTCCTCATGTCCCGAGGGCCCATACGCATCGGTCATTTCGGCTAGTAGCAGTTCGGTTCTATCCATCATTACACCTCCAGTTTCAGTGCTGCGCATAGACGACAGCGCTCTCAAATGATTCCAAAGCGCGCTCTGCAAGGATAACAATCCCGGACTATCGAGGCAAGACTTTCTTGGCAAGCGGAGATTGGCCGGAAACACCGGTGCGGCTGGCAAGCGCCCAAACTCATTGCCTGACGCGGCGGGAGATGAAGATCGCCGCAAATCAGAAGGGGCAACTCAGTATAGTCGCCCATCCAAAACACTTGGTGCGTGCGCGGCGTGTTGCGCTTGTGGCAAGCCAGCCTACTTGCAACTCGCGCAGGGCACCGCACCGCCCGAGAAAATGTAGGCGATCAAGTACACCGCATCGGAAATATCAACAATGGCGTCGCAGTTCACATCCCCCAACAAATACGGAATTGGGGCCGGACCGCCTGCGAAGATGTACGCGATCAGAGCAACCACATCCGAGATATCTATTGCACGCTCTCCCGTTACGTCACCGCAAATATACAGAGGCGCCACCTGCAAGTACGCCGGTATTGTCTGCAACGCATCCGCCGAGTCCGGATCATTCGAGGACACCTTCAGGCCCGCTTGATAGCTCCCCGTATCCAAATCGACTCCCGAAAAGATCAACTGCACTGTCGCTGACTGCCCAGACAGTACCTCGCCCGACGATGGTACCGCAAACAACCAGTACTTCGGCCTGATAATTTGTACAGCAAGACTATTATGCAGATAATCGGTGTTGATCGCGACCGTCATACCCATCGTCCCCGTCCGATTCTGGATGCCAACCGTGTTCCCCAGAATGTCAAATCCCGGTGCGATCGTCTGATACTGCAACTTGATATTCCCGTTTGGTGACAGGATGATTTCCGCAGTGATTACATGCCCCGGATTGATCGCCAGGTCATACTCCGGATAACGAGCATACTCGATCACAAAATCACTTCCCACCGTCTCGTACACGACCTTCCCACCCGGACTATCAGCATCCGAAATGTTTAGATCATCCCAACACCAACAGATCACATTCTTGGGCGTGGTGCTCCAAGTGTTCGGCAACGCCACGTTCTTCCAGGAATCGTAGCTTACCGTCGGCCCAAAGCCGAACACCCCATCTGAACCTACATAGAATTCCGTGTAGCTCGAATCATAAAACGAAAATGCAAATGGAAGCGGAAAGGGACCAATGAAGTTCTCGTCTGCCAGTCCCGAGGTGATATCCGTACCGGTCGCTTCGATGTCGATCCAGTTATAGGTCGGACCACCCGGTTCGTCCGAGTCAATCCAGATATTGCCCCAGGCATCCGGTCCGCCGGCGTTGTAGACCACCTCCGGTCCCAGACGCACCGTGTTATCTCCTTTTGCTTCCCGATACTCTTTCCAGCCTTCGGGATAGCTGTACTGATTGACGCGTCCCTCCTGAACTAACTTCTCAAACATCGGCGATAGAATCGGAACTGCCGTAAGTGAATAGATCAAACCGCCCGGCCCCGTATTGGTAATCAGCAGTTGGTCATACGCCGAATCCCCTTCCAGTACCGTTTGACTGAAGCTCGGCGGTGACAAACTCACATCCGGGCCATAGTCGATCCGCACGTTGTCCACAAACCAATCGTCATAAGGGCCCGACTTCGCCGTGTTGCGAATTCGCAACCGGAACGCCGCGTGATGCGCATCCGTCGGCAGGCCTACCGACACGACCGCAAAGTTCGACATGTCACCATCCGCCCCTGAATGCTGCTTCAATATCTTCCACTGACCCCCATCATTCAAATACTCAATATAGAGATCATTCGATGAATCCGGTGAGTCGCCGCCACCCGTCTGCTCATAGGCGTAGCTCAGGTTGATTCCCTGGGCCACATTGAGGTCGATTTTCTGTGACACGATCGTGTCCGCACCCGTTGGACTTCCATTCAAGCGCAGCGCATACGGCGATGACGGCGGATTTAGCGCCAGACCGTCAATCGTCGCTCCATGATTGTATACCCACAATGCCAGGGCAACCGTCCTCGACGAAAACGTGTCGTAGAAGGGTAGCGTCAGCGGTTGGCCGGTCGATATCGTCCGCAATGTCGCCGTCGTGTGCACTGCGCTTGAACCTTGCGACGTGGCTATCACTTGGGAGGTGTCGGCATCGCCGAACATGCTCGCACTGATGATCACCCGTATCTTGAAA
>CAIYYT010000056.1 GCA_903930455.1 uncultured bacterium
CGCTCAGAGACAACTCGAAGACGGAATCAGACTGCAGGTCTCGCAAGACTACCTCAATTTGCAGCAGAGCATTGAGAGAATCCGAGTCAGCCAGACGAGTTTGGATCAGGCGAACGAGGGCTATCGCATTACCCATGACCAATATCAAGAAGGCATTGCGCGAACCTCGGACCTTCTGGATGCCTCGCTATTGCAACTGCAGGCGAGAGTCAACTATTCACAAGCGCTGGTCGACTATCGTGTCGCCAAGGCGCGTTTGGAAGCAACAATAGGCAAGTGAGGATCAAGTGAACAAGCGAACAGTTATCATCATCATTTCCCTTGTCGTGACCGCGGCTGTGGTCGGCCTACTGCTGCACAACCGCGCTACACTGGCCAAAGGATCGGCAGGGGTCGTGTTGTCGGCCTATCCGGTGACCGTGACCACTGTGCAGAAGGTGACATTAGAGGAAGTCCTGACCTTCACGGGGACGATCGCGGCGAACAATGATGTCGCCATCGTCGCCGAAACCTCCGGCAGGGTGAAAGCGATACGCGCCGGGGTTGGCGATCTAAAACCGGCGGGTAGTGTTCTTATCGAGGTTGATGACGAACTGGCGGCGGCGAATTGCGCCGCAGCCGAGGTCGCCTATGAAAAAACCAAGCGAGACCTCGAGCGATACGAGAATCTCCTCAAGAAGAACTCGATCTCCGAGTCACAATACGAGGGAGTGAGCCTGAATTGCAAGGCGGCAGAGGCGCAGTACATCACCGCCCGTCGCATCCTTCGGAACACCAAGATTACCACTCCGATCACCGGAACGGTAACCTCGTGCTCGGTTGACACTGGTTCGATGGTGGAGAACAATAAAGTGGTAGCCAATGTGGTTGATGTCGCAACACTGAAAGTCAAAATAGGCGTTCCGGAAGAAGACATTTTCAAACTGTCGGTCGGCGCGCCCGCGGAAATAACGACAGAAGTCTACCCCGGCGTCATCTTCACCGGCACGATTCATACCATTGGTTCAAAGGCTGACGAAGCCCACACCTACCCGGTGGAAGTGATACTGCCGAACCGGGAGGATACTCCACTGAAGGCCAATATGTTCGGCAAAGTCACGCTTAGACCACAGTATCGAAAAGAGGCGCTGCTGCTACCGCGTGCTGCGTTGGTCGGAAGCGTCGAGACACCGCAGGTCTTTGTGGTCAACCAGAGCATTGCCAAACTACGCAACATCGCAGTTGGCGGCGTCCGGGGTCTGAACGTTGAGGTCCTGAGCGGACTAACGCCGGCGGACACGGTCGTTCTCAATGGTCAATACAATCTCAAAGACGACGCCATTGTTGCAGTGGTTAGACAAGGAGACGGCCGATGACGCTCACGGAACTATCGATCAAGAGGCCAACGCTGATCATCATTGCCTGTTGTGCCTTGATCATACTGGGTGCCTTCAGCTACTATGGGCTGAGCTATGAGATGGTCCCAAAGATAAACGCGCCGACAGTCTCGGTTACGACTATCTATCCCGGCGCTTCCCCCGATGAAGTGGAAACGTCGGTTACCAAGAAGGTCGAAGATGCTGTCTCCGGCATTGACAAAGTAAAGACGGTGCGTTCGACATCGATGGAAGGAGTTTCGGCGGTCGCCATCGAGTTCGTGAGCTCTGCCGATCTCGATCTCGCATTGCAAGACGTACAACGCAAAGTACGGGAAATTGAATATTTCCTGCCTGCCGACGCGAAATCACCGACCGTGTCGAAAATCTCCTTAGACGAACTGCCCATCCTTCGCGTCGCCATTACCAGCGACAAGCCACCCCGTGAATTTTTCACCTACTTGAAGGATCAGGTAAAGCCACAACTCACCAGGATTTCCGGAGTGGCACAGGTCGACTTTATCGGTGGCGAACAGCGGGAAATCCGCGTGAATCTGGACCGCGGGAAGCTGGACAACTATGGTTTGTCGATCGCGCAGGTTGATCAACTGATTCGCGCGTCAGACCTCGATTTTCCAACCGGGACGGTGAAGGATGCCGACGAGCAGTACGTTGTGCGCGTGGCCGGCAGAATTGACGATCTCGAAGTCCTCCGGCGACTGATCGTGGGGCAATCCCCATCAGGCGGCAGTATCCGTCTTTCGGACGTCGCCGACATTCAAGACGGACAGGTCGAGATGACACAGACGGCTCGTCTCAACGGTGTTACAAGCGTCGGCATGTTGATTCGCAAGCAGGCAAACGCCAATGCGGTAGACGTGAGCGAAGCCGTAAAGAACAAGCTCAACGAACTGGAATCGAGTCATGCGAGCGAGAATCTGCGATTCACCGTCGCGCAGGATGACGCCGATTTTACCATCGCGTCTGCCGATGCCGTCAAGTTCGACATTGGTGCGGCGATAGCGCTGGTGGCGATTGTGATGCTCCTGTTCTTGCACAGTACGCGTAACTCTCTGATTGTCCTCGTGACGATTCCTATCTCGTTGATCGCGACTTTTATGGTCATCAAGGGACTGGGATACACACTGAACATCATCACACTCCTGGGACTTTCCACCGTCATTGGGATTGTGGTGGACGACTCGATCGTCATCCTGGAAAACATTCATCGACATCTCGAAATTGGTGAGGTTAGGCGAAGCGCTGCGAACACAGCACTCAAAGAAATCACTCTAGCGGCTGTTTCGATTGCGCTCGTGATCGTGGCCGTCATGATTCCGCTTGTGTTTATTCAAGGCGCAGTCGGCAACGCCTTGCATCAGTTTGCCGCGGTAGTGATTTCGTCTACGCTGTTCAGCCTGGCGATATCATTCACGTTGACGCCCATGCTCGCTTCCCGCTTTGCCGTGCTTGAGCATCTGTCCGGCAAAACAATGATAGGGCGCTTCGCGATCTGGTTTGAAGCACAGTACCAGAAACTGGCTGTGGAATACGGCAAGTTTCTGTCGTGGAGTCTGCAGCACCGGAAGGCAATCCTGATAACCGGTGGTTTTCTCTTCGTCCTGGCTGTCTCGCTGATCCCGCTTGGTTTTGTGGGAACTGAATTTGTTCCGACCACTGATGACGGGAATTTCAACATGACAATTGAAACAACTCCAGGGACCAAGTTCGAGGACCAGAATCGGATCACGCGGGAAGTCGAGGAGCGGTTGTCCAAGATCCCGGAAGTTCGAGTGCTTTTCCCAAACGTGGGAACCAGCGGTAACCTGTTTTCCAGCCAGTCGGCAAACAACATTTCGTCTATTCAGATTAAGGCGGTCTCCAAGAGCGATCGCAGCAAAACGGCGCAAGACCTTGGTCAGGAAGCCCGCTTGGCGGCCGCCCAAGTTCCCGGCGTGAGAGCCCGCATGAACACGCAGATTCTCGGCATGTCCACCGGTGCTCCGATACAGGTGCTTCTGTCCGGAACTGACCGTGACGAAGTCCTGAGGGCCGGCAACATCGTCGAGGAAATCGTGCGCAAGACTCCCGGTGCGGCCGACGTGCGCCTTTCCAGTGAGCAAGGCAAACCGGAGATGCGGGTCGACATCGACCGCGACAAGATGGCGAATCTGGGACTTTCACTGGCGCAAGTCGGGACGACCCTCAGGGTCGCATTGACCGGTGATGACGAAGCCAAGTTCCGCGACGGTCCCAACCAGTATGACATCAGAGTTATGCTGGATCAGTTTGATCGCACCAAGACCTCGGACGTCGGCAACTTGAGTTTCACCAACATCAGGGGACAAAGGATTCAGCTCAAGCAGTTTGCGAACATCTATCGCGCCACGGGCCCCTCGAAGCTGGAGCGGTGTGACCGCAATTCCAGTGTTACCGTCGAAGCTGAAGTTAGTGGACGAGGAAGCGGTACTGTGGCCGAGGACATCGATCGTTCCATAAAGCAGTCTTCCTTGCCACCGGGCATCGGTGTGACCTTCAAAGGACACACCGACATGATGAATGAGACGTTCCGAAATCTGGCAGTGTCCTTCATCATGGCCATCCTGCTGATCTACATGATCATGGTAGCTCTGTTCGACTCGTTCCTGCATCCTTTCGTGGTTCTCTTCTCAATTCCCGGGGCACTTATCGGAGCAATCCTCGCCTTAGCGCTGACCATGAACACGCTCAATCTGCTTTCCGTGCTCGGATTGCTGATGATGATCGGACTTGTCACCAAGGACTCGATCCTGCTGGTAGACCGCACCAATCAGGTGCGAGCAGAACACGGCCTCAGCGCTGTGGATGGATTGCTTGAGGCGGCCAAGACCCGCTTTCGCCCCATCCTGATGACGACGGTAGCAATGGTACTGGGAATGATGCCGCTGGCGCTGGCCACCAACCCGGGCTCGGAACTGAAGAACGGCATGGGGTTCGCGATGGCGGGCGGCTTGTCGAGCGCCTTGTTCATAACGCTGGTGCTGGTGCCGGTAGTCTACGCCTCGTTGGATCATCTCAAAATACGACTGGCACACTTGCTGGAGAAACACAGAAAAACTTCTGCCCCTGCGGAAGGAGCCATTGACATGGTACCGATACAAACGGATCAACTTAATGGGTAGCAGGCGATCTATACATGTGACCGACCCGATTGCGGCTGGCCTCCGTGACTCTCTCTTTCGTGTTGATGCGGTCGGGTCTAGTCAAAGAAGAGGAGGTGATATCATTCGTCTTCCAATGAGTGAGATGGTGAAATGACCAAACACAGTAAACTAAGGAGTAATCAACGATATGAAGGAGAATATCATGCAACGCATTGTAGCAATCACGGCGATTATGCTTCTGGCAATTGCACCGATAGCCGGAGCAAAGGATATGCCCTCGATGGGCAAGCTGGGTGTCGGTGTTAATGGCGGCCTCATGCTGCCAGCCTCAGGTGACGTCACCAGCGACAGCAGTTTCTCTGATTTTTTCAAGGCGGGTCCGCAGTTCGGCGCACATGTCAATTACACGCCGATTAAGGAGCTCACACTACGAACTGGGTTCTCATACGCATTCATGAAAATGAAAGATGAAGTTCGCGGAAGCGGGACTGAAGAACCGTATTTCACGGCGCCATACGCCTATGTCGATGCGGTTTTGAATCTCGGCGGTCTAATTAAGAGCGAGAAGAGCATCGTGAATCCCTATATCGCGGCTGGTGACGGTATGTACTTCTGGAAGATCACCGACGACGGCGCCAGTGGTGACGCCCAGAAGCTTGGCAACAATGAGGAGTTCAAGAAGACCAGCCTGGGCGTTCATTTCGGCCCCGGTGTGGAGATTTTCGCAACACCGGAACTATCCATATTCGCAGAGGGAAAGTACCATCTCATACTTGCCAAGGACACGGACAAGTTCGGAGAAGACTTCAAGAACATGAGCGCAATTGAAGTGGCAGCCGGTCTCACTTATCATTTCCCCTTGGGCAAATAGGAGAATAACTCAGGGTATTTCCTTTCTTTAACTCCACTCAACGGGAGGCAGTCCTGACTGCCTCCCGCATGCTTTCAGTAGCAGGGTAGACACCAACAAGAGCCTGTCAGATCCAAAACGATTCTGACCCGCAAGAATTAATCGTTGGAGAGAGCAAAGCTGGGAGTAGTGGACTATTTTAGAACTGCCATATGAAGCGGATCAGCGAAAGAGGCCATCCAATCGAGCACTCATTGCCCTTGCTTCAGCAGCCTGTAAATCACCGGTAATCCAAAGAATATCAGTAGACTTGAGACGGAAAAACCGCCTATCACAGCGATTGCCAATGGCTGTTGCATCTGTGCGCCCGCTCCCATGCCGAGAGCCAAGGGCAACAGAGCCAGCACCGCTGCCAATGTCGTCATGATCACAGGTCTGGTCCGTTTCTGCACGGCTTCAATAAGTGCGCTGTCCAGGTCGTGTCCCGCCCGCTGCAATCCTTTGGCTGTGTGCATTACAAAAATGGCGTTCTCGGCGACAATACCAATGATCATGATGGTGCCAACGAAACTGGAGATATTGAGAGTCACTCCGGTTAGCCAGAGCGCGGTAACTACTCCGAGAAGCGAGAGCAGGTCCACGCAGAAAATGGAAAATGGCACCGCGAACTCACCAAACTCAAATAGCAGAACCACAAATACCAACATCACTGCCAGCATCGCTACGATCAGCAAACTTCTGAAGGATTCCTGCTGTGTTTGGTAGACACCACCGTAGGTTAAAGTAACTCCTTTGGGGAGTGACAACTCCCGCGCAAGCTTGCTCTTGATTTCAGAGATTGTGCTACCCAGGTCACGCCCTTCGATACGTGCCCTCACGGCAACCAGTTGACGCATCCCATCGCGGCCAATCTCCGCCTGTCCTCCGGTTTTTTCGATTGTGGCAATATCAGACAATGCTACGGACTTGCCGTTGCTGTTGGTAAGTCGGAGTTGTGCGATGCGGTCTATGTCGTGACGATAGATATCCGGGTAACGGACGCGCACGTCAATGAGTTTTTCCCCCTTCTGAATAACGCTCTGAGCGCGCCCTCGCATGATAGTCGAGAGCTCATCAGCCAGGTCGACCGTGTTGAAGCCAGCCAAAGCGGCTCGCGTCTGGTCTACTCGCAAGACCAGCGATGGTCCCGATATCACAATGCCATCGAATGCGTCCACGACACCAGGCACGGTCTCGATGAGCTTGCAGATCTCTTTTGCTTTCTGCTGTACCAAGCCGATGTCATCTCCAAAGACTCTGATCTCGATCGGTTGAGGATTGTTGGTCAAGTCACCAATTACGTCCATCATCAATTGCCCAAACTCGATTCTTAGTGCCGGCAACGAAGATTCGACCTTTCGGCGCACTTCAGCAATCACTTCGTCAATGCCTCTGGATCGCTCTTCCTTCAGCTTGACCAGAAAGTCCCCGTTGTTCGGTTCCGTCAGAAAGAACCCCAGTTGGGTGCCACTTCTCCGAGAGTAGGACTCGACATCTGGAATCGTCATCAGGATTTGCTCAACCTGCATGAGCATTCGGTTCGTCTCTGCCAGCGAAGTGCCCGGCGGGGAGTTGTAGTCAAGCACGAATGTGCCTTCATCCATGTCAGGCATAAACTCGCTACCGATGTGGCTGTAAAGAAGGTACGTCAGACCCAAGATTACGAGTGCTATTGGAATCGCGGCCAGACGAAATCTCAGAACCCTTCTCATCAGACGCGCGTACCACGCCCCATACTTGGATGTTCGGTTCTCTCGTGCTACCTCGCGCTGTATATCGCGTTCACTCAGGACGAATGTTGCCAACAGCGGCGCCAGTGTTACTGAGAGCACACCCGAGATCAGCAAAGCGAAGATCATCGTCACTGACAGAGATTTGAAAAAGGCGCCGGTGACCCCTCCAAGAAAGGCAAGTGGAATATTGATGACCACGGTACTTAGCGTTGAGCCGATAATTGCCGGCAGCAGCTCTTTCAATGACGAATCAATAGCCGGAGTCAAGGCCGACCTACCAGACGAATGAGCCAACGATTTGTGTCGGAAATGGGAAAACGTATTTTCGATCACAACAATTGCGTCGTCGATAATCAATCCTACCGCGGCGGCGATTCCTCCCAGGGTCATGATGTTGACCGTCTCTCCGACCAGATGGAGAAAGACAAAGGTCATCGCGATGGTTGAAGGCACTATCAGAGCCATAACCAGCATTAGGCGCCAACTACGCAGAAATATCATGAGGATGATCGTGGAGAGGATTATTCCGATGATGATGCTGTCGCGCGTGCTCTTGATCGAACTGTCAATGAAGTACGACTGGTCGTACCAGTTCTCGAATCGTGCTCCTGAGGGGAGATGGAGACCGGAAATAGCAGCGTCGACATCTTTTCCTATTTGGACAGTGCTGCCGCTAGGCTGTTTGATAATGCTGATAAGCACCGCATCTTTGCCGTGTGCCGTGGTGCGGATATAGCTATCGGCAACCGTGAGACGCACATCAGCTACGTCGGCTACGCGGATAGGGACGCCGTCTTTCACCGCCACAATCACCGAATCCACGTCATCGGTATTCTTCAGCAGGCCTGAAACGAGTGAAAGATATATCTGATAGTTGTTGTCCACTAGACCTGTGGCGGCAATCTGGTTCCTCTTCTCAATAGCATCGGCCACCTGGCTTGCGCTTAGCTGTAATGCAGCCAGCTTTTCCGGAGAGACTGTCACGGCAAATTCCCGAGTATCACCACCGGTGATCTCAATCTTGGCCACGCCTGAAACAAGCATCAACGCGGGGCGAATTTGATAGAGCGCGATGTCACGCAGCTCGACCTGGCTGAGTGTGTCCGATGTCAGACTATATCCCTGAATCGGGAACACGGCCACGCTCATCTGCTCGGTTTCAATCGAAGCTGTTGATGGCAGCGAACTGCTGCCGGCGGCGATACGACTCTGGAGCAGCTGGAGTGTCTTTGGAACATCAGTGCCCCAGTCGAGTCCCACTGATATCTCTGTCGCCCCCCGGCTGGTAATTGAGCGCACAAACCTGACTCCGGGGACCGCGCCAGCAATTTCCTCGAGAGGGCGTGTCACTTCAACCAGCATTCGGTCCGGTGGTTGTTCGCCGTTATCAGCGAGTATCACCAAGCGTGGAAAAATGATGTCCGGAAACAACGATACCGGCATCCCGAAATACAGGGCGACGCCGGAGATGGCAAGTACCGTCACTGTAAACAAGAACGCCTTTGAGTGGCGTTGGACATAACCAAAGAGTGTCATTGTGTCTGCGAACTGTTGACTGTTACTCTTGTCGAATCTTCGAGAGCGTAATGCCCCTCCACGATAACGCTCATACCGGCAGCAAGACCTTCCGCACTTACTTCAGCCAGTGAATCGGTCATGACTCCTACCGTAACCACAATCGTCTTTGACAGAGAATCTGCGGAGACTGTGACGAGAGAGTAACTGGCGGTCTCATCATTGCGCAACAAGGCAGTACGTGGCACCAGCAGGGCATTTCGACGGATGGCAATCGTTATCTGCGCCGAGCCGGCCATGCCGGTTCGAAGAAGGCGGCTTGTCTGCTGGGGAAGGTCTGCGAAGCGCAGATGAACAGTGGCAGTCTGACTTTCCGGATCAGTCTGTGAATTGATGGCATAGACAGTACTCCTAAGTTCCACGTTGGGGAGCGCCGCAAGCCTCACCTTGGCTCCTTGCCCGGTATGCAGCTTCGCCAACTCTTGCACCCGTGCATCGGCGACAAACTCGAGTGTCCATAAGTCGACGACCGAAACTAATTCGGCTCCCTCGTTCACCAGTTCGCCCTCGCTAACGTTGCGTACTGAAACGATGCCCTCTGAACTCGCCCGCACGACGACCACCGTCTGCGTCGAATCAGCAAGCAGGAGTGCACGTTCCGCTGCGGACCTCTGTTGATCGGTCGTGGCCGACCGGATTAGGATTTCGGCGCCATCAATCGCTGCTTGAGATTCTTTGGTGCGGATGGTGGCTATGACATCACCTTTGTGAACAGGCATATTCTCAAGCGCCTTCAAAGAGAGGATTTTGCCAGTGATCGGACTGAATATTTTCTCTTCCCTCAATGCATTGGTCTTGCCCAAAGCGGTTAGCGTTACCGGAATATCAGCCGACTTGATCTCAGCGACCTTCACAGCCACGATGGGACTGATCGACGAATTCCCTTCTTCTGCAGAGCGGCTACTTGAGCAACCAGCGATGCTTGCAAGTAGCAGAAGCAAAGTCAAGAAAGCTAAGCGGTGTTTTCTCATATATACTATCCTCTAATGGGTTGTCAGCTCTTCTATCGTGGCCGCAAGTGTCGCGACTTCGGCATGCATTTCGAGTTCGGCAAGTTTGGCTTCCGTGAGCAGTTGTTGAGCGTTAAGAACTTCCAGTGCCAGCGTCCCTCCGGAAACGAAGCTTGCCTTGGTTAGCAAGAAATTGTTCTCTGCTGCCGCAACATTGGCGCGAACTGACTCAAGTCGCTTGCCCACATTTGCAAGCTGTGAGTTTGCCTTACGGATTTCCAGAGCGATCGACCGACGCACGGATGTCAACTCAAGGCGCAAGGAATCGTTCATTATCTCTTGTTGTTGCACCCGGTATCGGTTCGCTCCCCAATCAAACAACGGCAATTGGATACTAACACCTGCCAAGTAACCGATGATGCTTGCTCTATCCGATGCGGGAAGCCGGAGGTTTTCCCTCGTCGTGAGCAGTCCTGCGTCGGTATACGCGGCAATAACCGGCCAACGCTCGTGCTTGGTCAGTTTGACCTCCATTTCGCCGGCGCGCGCATCGAAATCGGCTAGCTGAATATCGAGATTGGCTGTGGTATCCGTACCGGTCCCGCTCACGCCTGCGGTAGATAGGGAAGCTGCCAAATCATCCAGTGACCCCGCGAGTGTGAAGTCCGTGTCGGTGGGTGCTCCCATGAGGTCGGCGAGTTCGTATTTTGTAATTGCGACCAGCTCCTCCGCTTTCCAAAGTGCCAGAGAATCAGTCGTGAGTTCAACCTGAGTTTTCATCAGGTCCGTGTAGTTGGCGCTGCCTGCAGCCAGCAGTTGTTTCACGAGTTCTTGATATTCGGCCAGTCGCTGCACGCTTTCGCGCCTCAAGCCAGCTTCCATCTGGGCGCGTAGCGTCTCGGCGAAAAGCTGCTTGACAGCAAAGCGCACGTCTCGTTCAACTGACCGCTTCACGCCCGATAGGCGCTCGCGCTCCAATCTCAACCGTCTAGCTTTGATAGCACGCACCCCGCCGTCGTAAATCGATTGCTCGACTACTATCTGTCCGTTCAGTTGTCCTTCGTTGGAGGCGGCCGGGTCATATCCGAAATGCTTTGAAGCCGGAGCAAAACTGGCGCCAACGTCAATCCTCGCCGATGGCAGGGCGGTCGAAGTCAGTTCTGACCGCGCAATTTCGGCTTTGCGAATTGCATTGTCTGCTTGACGCAAGCGAAGGCTGTTGCTCTTGGCACGTCCGAGGCACTGGTCAAGCGTCAGGATACTCTGTGCATTGGCAACTGGCCAGAGTAGTAGCACTGAACAGACAGAAAGGATTGTTCTTTTCAGAATGTCATTCATAACTGTAGACGAACCAGCCTGCTTCATCAGCCCAGGCAGTTCGCCATCGTTCAGGAACTGCCCGGGATGTTTTCAAAGGTAGTCTAATCTCTGCCCTAATCTTCGTCTTCTTCGTCCTTCTCGTTCTTGACACCACGCTTTTCGGTCTTGATTACCTTACCGGCGCTATCCAGCACTACTTCGGTCTTCTCCTTGCCCGCTACTACCTTGATTTCAAACTCAGTGGTAGTACCGCGCGTGATCTTTTCGGCCTTCTTGATCTTCCCTTTTGGGTAATCGGTGCTGATAATCGCCTTCACCGATGCCGGTAGCATGCTGGCCTCGATGCCTTCTTCAGTCTCGAAAACGGTGCCATCGGGAAGGTACAGGAAGCTGCGCTCGGCTTTTCCGTCAATGCTTTCGATTTCATAATACAGGGTGCTGTCCTTCATCTCTTGGCCAGCCCCTTTGATCTTAGCCTTGGGATAGGCTTTCTGAAAAGCGGTAGTTACTGCAGCCGGCAAGTCCTTCTTGTCGAATTTCTTCTCTTCCTTGGCTTCTTTTCCTTCTTTGGCGAGCGACATGCCGCTCATGCCGAACAATAGCACTGCAATCGCGGTCAGCATTAGATTTCCGTTTGATCTTGTGGAAAACATGAATTGCTCCTTGAAGCAAAGGGTTTGCTCTGTGAGAACCGAGTTTCCTCGCTCTCGTTATTGGACAATCTCAACTATTCAATCGCTTGCGACATATAAATAAATCTCTCGAAAGCCCCTGTGTCATACTTCTCATCTCAGATGCTTACGCCGTGAACATGAAATCAGAATGAAAATAGCGCAGGAATCAGAGAGATTTTTGGAAATCGTTGAGGCGCTATGAGATGGGCAGGTTCACCGTGAAGACGGTCCCCTCGCTAAGTTCGCTGGCAACCTGTATATCGCCACTGTGCAACGAAATGACTCGCTGAGCAATCGCGAGTCCCAAGCCACTGCCGGAACTTTCGCCGCGATTTGAACTGGCCCGATAAAAGCGTTCGAAAATGTGAGGCAAATCATCTGGAGAAATGCCATGACCATTATCAGCCACAGTGATTTGTGCCTCCCTGTCAGGAGACGTCAATATGCTGAGAGAAACTCTAACCTCGCCTCCGGTCTGAGAGTACTTCACTGCGTTATCGAGAAGATTAAGAAGCGCACTCTTCAGCCTTTCACTATCCCCTTGGATTTCCACGGCTTCATCGACATGCACCTTGATTTGAATCCCTTTCTGCTCGGCGATCTTATTGACCAATTGAACACACTCGGGCAGCAGCTCGTCCAGTCGAACGGGCGAAAACGTTATTAGGGAAGTCGAAGAATCAAGTCGGGCAAGGAGAAGCAGACTCTCGGCCATGCGAGCCAGACGGTCAATTTCCGACAGCGAATTCTGGAGACTTTCAATAGTCTCGCCATCTGCCACTCTTCGTTTGGCAAACTCAAGTTCACTGCAGATGATGGTCAGTGGTGTTCGCAGCTCGTGAGAAGCGTCGGCAATGAATTGCCGCTGGGCATTAAAGGCGCTGTCGATACGCTCGATCATACTATTTAGCGTTTCCGCAAGTTGGCGGATTTCGTCATTTGCCGGGGGAACCAGCAGTCGCTGATCAAGGTTACTTGCAGAAATCTGCCGTGCCGTGGCCACCATTGTTGCTATGGGACGAAACGCGGAGCGAGTGATGATATATGCAGCTATGGAGGCAAGCACCAATGCCGAAGGAATACTAATCAGAAAAAGCAATCGTAGATGGGCGAGATTTCGTGCTGCCTCGGTCATCGGGGCGGCTACCAGAAGCGAATATAGATACCGATCGTCAACCTCGACAGGTGTAGCGAGCACCCGATACCTTTCACTATTCATGTTGATTCTCGAGAGCTTCTTCCTTGGCATCAGGGTCGGTGTAACGAATGTGATTAGCTTTGTGGACAGTAGACTGTCCTCGAGAATTGTTTCTCCGGCACTGTCACGTACTTCAAACAAGACACCGGGCAAGCCATCAGTCACAATATTCCCAAACTCACCTGCCGTTGGGAATCGATCCTCATCGCTCTGTTCTTCAATCTCTGTCTTGATCTTGTCGGCATGACTTTCCAGCCGGGTATCAATCTTGGCAATTTCCGCGCGCCGCGAACTCTCGTAGATCAGATAGGCAAATACACAGAGCAGCATTCCGAAAACGAGCGTATACGCTATGATAATCTTGGCCTTGATAGTGAGCATATCAGCGAATGATTCTCATGGCTGCTGGTCCGAAAACGTGTAGCCAACTCCCCGCACTGTGTGAATAAGAGGTCTCTCAAAATCACGATCAATTTTCTGGCGCAGAAATTTAACGAACGATTCAATGACGTTACTGCGGCGTTCGAAGTTCATGTCCCACAGGTGCTCTGAGATTGTCTCGCGAGACAGAATTCGACCTGTGTTAAGCATGAACAGCTCCAGTAATGCGAATTCCTTGGCGGTGAGAGTGATCTCTTGTCCTTCACGATACGCCTTGTGTGTGTTGATGTCGAGTCGCAACCCGAATTTCTCGACAAGCGCTGTTCGTACCTCACTCTTGCGGCGAGCCAGCGAACGAATACGCGCCAGCAGTTCACCGAAATGAAACGGCTTGGTCAGGTAGTCATCGGCTCCCGTGTCCAGACCCTTGATTTTGTCCGACACGTCACCAAGAGCCGTGAGCATGAGGATCGGTGTCATGATTTTGTCGCGTCTTAGATTGGCACAGGTTGTCCAGCCATCCTGTACCGGTAGCATTACGTCAAGAATGATGACATCGTACTCGTTGATAGAGGCGAATTCCTCCCCCTTCAATCCATCGTCAGCGACATCCACGGCGAAGCTTTCCGCCTTGAGATTTTTGGAGACCGCCGCTGCGACCTTTCGGTCATCTTCTATCAAAAGGATTCTCATCTTGACTACCTGCATGGAAGTTACGGCACCCAGATGAAATCGTCATGAAAATCTCTGGTTAGGCCCAATTGCCTCAGATGTCGGAACTATATCATTTCGTGTGATTCCGTCAGCTTCTCATGATCGTTCATACCAACAAACCCATTTTGTGAGCAGTTGATTCACCTAATCGCCTTATTTCCCAAACTCCAACAGGACAAACGAGCCGGGTACGATTGATGGTCGTGGGTGAGGATGCTCTGCTGTAGGCGCAGGAGTGTCTCCGAATAGGGCAGTCACCGTGAATATCCGGTGCGTGACGGGATCCAACGCCAGCGTGCGTGCTCCCTTCTGAGTAGTAACAGTGTCGACTACACTGAATTTATCTGGTGAATCCTCATGGATTACCGAAAGTGTACCATCCCCGTTTGAACTGAAGGCCAGACTTCTGTCGGCATCAAAGGCAATTCCGTCGACACCGCTGCCGATCGGCACCGAGGCCACCACCTTGCCATTCTCTGAATTCATGATAATCATGAGATTATTCGCACATGTAGCAAAAAGCCGCTTGTGTTGACGATCCATAGCGATGCCCGTTGGTTCTTCGCCCGGTGCCAACGGCCAGCGGTTTTCGACGCTCAGCTTGCGGGAATCAAAAGACACGATCTGACTCTGATCTTCCAGATTGACATAAATATGACCCGCCTCATCCGCGACCGCGAACTCGGGACGACCATCAAGTGAAACCGTTCCAGTCACCTTGCCGTCCTTTGTGTCAATCGCCGTCGCATCACGACTTCCCCCATTGAAAGTGAACACGCGTTTGGAGGCCGGATCATAAATGATGATATCCGGGTTACTCCCGACTTTGACCTGTCCCAGAGTTTTGAGAGTCTTAAGATCAAAGATGGTCACGCTGGAGTCACGACCGTTGCTTGTATATCCTTTGCCAACTTCAGAAACCACCGCAATTCCGTGAACTCCCATCGTGTTGGCGATATCACCAATTACCTTGCCTGAATCTTCATCAACCACCATTACGTGACTTGATCGCGATATGAACAAACGGTGCCCCTCGGTGTCAACTGTGAGACAATCCCAACCACCCTCACCCCCGAGAGTTATCTTCTTTATCAAATGATAGCCCGAGGTGGCATTACTCGCTGCAGTGAGAACAGAACCAGTTAGCACTACAAGGCAAACGACTAACCAGAGTCGAACATATGCTTTCATAAATCTCCTGACTTAACCCGTAAAGGGTCAAGACCCAAAATTGCCAAATATGGATTTCAACAACAGATTATTATACAGAACCCGGCGCAAACGGATTAACTTTATTTTGCAGCTCTGCTCATGAAGTAGTCTTCAAGACTCTCAGTTACTGAGGGGTGGATTCGTTCATTCCCGGTTTTCCAACTCATTGCCATGCGGTGCATTATCATTTTCATGTTCTTTTCATAATCTGTTCATATCTACGTCCCATGTTTTCGGTTTCGATAGGATTCATTCACTAAACGCAAGGTCTCATATGTATCGTTTCAGACATTTTATCTCTCTAGTCAGCGTGTTACTGTTGTCAAGTAGCCTTTTCGCGCAACGCGCCAATGATGGCACACTAACAGGTTCGATAACGTCAAAATCAACGCATCAACCGATTGGAAATGTCAGTGTGGTCTTACTCGCGCTAAACGACAGCACGATTGTATCGGGGACCATGACAGATGCTAAAGGCAAATTCACTATGGCTCATATTCCGCTTGGCGATTTCTATGTGGTCCTGAGTTGTATCGGGTATGCGGATATCAAGTCCGGGGCCATCTCAATCGACTCCCAGCACTTGACACAGGACCTCGAAATGTTCTCAATGACGGAAGTCACATTGAAAGTGAAGGGAATCACGGTAGAAGGTGAGAAAGAGACCTTCAACAACTCCATAGACCGAAAAGTATACAACATTAGCAAGGATGTAACGGGTCAAACTGGTTCAACGAGTGAGTTGCTTCAGAATATTCCATCGGTGTCAGTGGATATCGATGGTAATGTGAGTCTAAGGGGTTCCAGTAATGTATTGATCTTGATAAATGGTCAGACCTCTCCGTTGATGGGCAAGACCCGCGCCGACGTTCTTCAGCAAATGCCTGCGAATTCGATCGAGAGAATCGAGGTCATCACCAACCCGTCTGCTAAGTACAAACCTGATGGGACATCAGGTATCATCAATCTCGTACTGAAGAAGTACACGCAAGCAGGATTTGGAGGCACTTTGTCTGCCAATGGCGGCCTCAACAGCCGAGTTAACAGCAATATTAGTCTGAACTACAATCCGGGTCACTTCAACGTCTTTGGGAGTTACGGACTCCGCAAAGATAACCGGAATCGCCATTCCATCGATGGGCGCCGCTACTACCATCCGGGAACCGACACAAGCAGTCTTTATGATCAGGATGACGCGATACTCGACCGTCCGCTCTCGCATATTGCCACGCTGGGTATTGATTATAACCTGAACGAGAGGAATCGTCTGGGGATATCCGGGAATTACTTCTACAAAGGTTTTACGCGGACTGAAACTTCCAGGACAATAGTCCACAATAATGAGACGGCAATCTCGGGCGATTTCAGCCGAAACCGGTTCGATCCTGAATATGAAAGGGACAATGAAGCAACCATCTACTATGATCATTCCTTTGCGAAGGAAGATCACAAGTTACATATCGAATACAACATATCCGATCAACCGGAGCAGGAGGACAATCATTACACCAACGTTTATTCGCTCCCGGTTCAGATACCTAGTTACGACAACACCCTAATCAAACAAGGAGAGAAACAGAATCAACTCTCGATAGAATACGATAATCCGCTCTCCAAGAATGTCACCGTCGAGACCGGTTTCAGCCGTGAGGTGCGAAAACAGGACTTCGATTCTTACGCATCCTATTTTGACAATGATCGAAAGGCATTCGTAACCGATATAGCTAAGACAAACCGTTTTCTATTTGACCAATACATAGACGCTTTGTACGGCACCTTCAGGCGTTCTTCCATGAAGTTCAGTTTCCTCGGAGGTCTTCGTTTCGAATATGTGCAAAACAAGGCTAATCTCGTAACTACCGACTCTTCCTTTAGAGAAGACTATTCAAGTTTCTATCCCTCTTTGCACTTGGCCTATCAATTAAGTGAGATTTCCGAGTTACAGCTCAATTACAGCCGCCGTACAAACCGCCCTGAAGGCGAAGACCTCAACCCATTTCCAGAGTATCGGGATCCCCTGAATATCAGAGTTGGCAATCCCCACCTTCTCCCAGAATATATCCATTCCGTCGAATTTGGCTGGCAATGGCGCAACGAGAATCTCTCGATAATTCCATCTGTCTATTACCGCTACAGATATAATGGTTTTACGTCTGTTACCGAAGTGGTTCATGACTCAATACTAATGACCACCGAGGCAAATCTCTCCAACGACCAGTCGGCGGGGCTGGAGGTGATTGTCAACGGTTCGATTGGCAAGCACATCAACGCCGATATCAGCGCCAGCGTTTTTCGCAGCACAATTGATGCTTCGAATATTGGCTTCAGCAAAGACAAATCGATCATTTCATCGACCGGCAATTTCAATATCAGCCTGGAATTTAGGCCCAACACGGTGTTGCAAATGAACTCAAATTATCGGTCATCCCGATTGACTCCACAGGGCAGGTATTTGCCCAGTTTCGTGATGAATATCGGCGGCAGGCATAATCTCGTTGACGAGAAATTGTCAGTGGTTGTCACCATATCGGACATTCTTAAGACCCGCAGCCAACGAATTGAGCTGCGTACACCCGGGCTAAACCAAGATGCGAAAGCTACTCGTGATGCCAGAGTTTTCTATGCCGGTCTTACATACCACTTCGGGACATCACCGAAAAAGAATAAAGAGAAACCAATCGAATTTGATAATGGTCAATAGCTAAGCCAAGTAGGTCAAGCCCACTCGGGGCTTGACATCACTACCACCCTACCGAAGTTCTCTAACCCAAATCGAATCCTCGATTGTTCCAAAACGCAACGGTGTAAACTGCTCTCCCATGATATTGAGCACACCGTCCTGACGTTCCAGTGTGCCTTTTACGAGCAGGCAATTTGATTAGACCACGGCTCTGGTTTCGAGGTTCCAACTGGGCCAGTATGCGGGAGGGAAGGCAGGTAAGACTAGCACGATTTTTGCCGATACTCTAAGGTGGTGGGGTACTATCAGAATTGAAAATGGAATCCAAGTGCTGGTTTGACTTCCAGTTCGAAGCACCGTTCCGAGTGAGTTGACAGCCCATCCCGGTCGCATTATCGACGGAAAACGGTTTTGTTCAAATATGAAGGAGCCCTATGGGATGCTTAACAAGTAGTCGACAGAACCCGACCCGGTTGCGGATACGAGTGGCTCAACTGCGATTTGCAGTGATTCATCCGCTTTTTTCCAGAGTACTTTGGCTTACGCTCGCAGGATTGCTCACGGCAACCTGCGCTTTCGCTTCAGAAGATCAATTGGGAGGCGCCCAAGATCTAACGCAGCTCAGTCTCGAAGATCTCATGAACGTTACGGTGACTTCGGTGTCAAAGAAGTCCGAGCCTGTTTCCGAGGCCCCGGCCGCTGTTTATGTCATCAATAGCGAGGACATCCGGCGTTCCGGCGCGACCTGTGTCCCTGAAGCGCTCCGACTGGTTCCGGGCGTGCAGGTGGCCCAGATTAACGCGAACAAATGGGCTGTCACTGCTCGTGGCTTTAACGGCATGCTCGCCAACAAGTTGCTTGTCCTTATTGACGGGCGATCCGTCTATACGCCCTCTTTCTCCGGCGTGTATTGGGACGCCCAGGACATCGTGATGGAGAATATTGATCGGATCGAAGTGATTCGCGGCCCGGGCGCTACAATGTGGGGCGCTAACGCCGTCAACGGAGTAATCAACATCATTACCAAACGCTCCGGCGGAGCGTCCGGCCTTGGCGGTGGCTTGAGTGCGGGCAATCGTGAACGAAACAACGCGGTAATACAATATAGTGGGTCCGCTTCGGAAAACCTGTCCTATCGGGTCAATGTAAAACAATTTCAAGTCGAGCCCTGGAAGAAAGCAGACCGAGATACCGCCCAGGATAATTGGGGAATGACTCACGGCAGCTTTCGTCTCGACTGGAATCCTTCGGAAGCGTATGATTTGACCGTCTCCGGTGATCTGTATGACGAAAAGGCAGATAGCAGGAACGCGCTCCCGAGCATGGTGTTTCCATATTCGAACGTCGTCACGGTCAGAACAGCCGTCTCGGGGGGAAACGTACTTGCCCGAGGCAGTCATCCGCTCTCAGACCATTCTATCATTACCCTGCAGGGGTACGTAGATCATACTCGGCGAGCTGACCTGACCAGCGGCGAGACCAGGAACACCTATGACCTGGAATACCAGCAGGATTACCGGAGTTCGGGAACTCGAAAGCTCGAATTGGTCTGGGGAGCCGGGTATCGAGTGAGCGCTGACAATATGACAAATCCTCCCTATTATTCCTTTTCACCTTCGAAGCGGTCGACCGGGCTCGCGAACTTGTTTGTTCAAGGCGGCTTAGACCTTGTGAAAGAGCGCCTGACCATCACTGTCGGATCAAAGGTCGAGCACAACGACTTCACTAATTTCGAGATTCAGCCCAGTATGCGCTTCCTCTGGACCCCCAACAAGCACAACTCCTTTTGGGGAGCTGTCTCGCGGGCAGTCCGCACCCCTTCACGCTACGATTGTGATGGAACCTTCTGGGTGGCTGTTATACCACCCCTGACAACCGCCAACCCCGGTCCGCTGCCGTTGCGCATCACCTTCGTGGGCGACGATGCCTTCCAGAGTGAGAAATTGATCTCACGGGAGTTGGGTTATCGTGCACAACCAGCCAAGGACTGGTGGATGGACGTGGCCCTCTTCTACAACCGGTACGAGGGTCTCCTCACGATTATCCAGGATGAACCGATTCTGTCCGCCGGAAGCTTGACGATGCCGTGCCACTCCGCAAATAAGAAAAACGGAAAGACCTACGGCGGTGAGATCGCGGTCGACTGGCAGCCAAGCGCCAAGTTCAGAGTCAAAGGCTCTTACAGTTATTTCTTTGGCGAGATTAGCGCAGACCCAGGCACCGTTTTAGTAGGACCATCCGAAATGTTGACGCCGAAGCACCAGGTCGGACTTTTCCTGATGACAAAACCGACTACCCGAATGACAGTGGATCTGCTTGGACGGTACGTCGATCACTTGGAGGGGACAAATATCAGCGCATACACGTCGCTGGATGGTCGGGTCGGTCTTAGCTTGAACCATAAGCTGGAGTTGTCACTAACGGGAAAAAATATCCTGGGAAACAATCACGTCGAATGGCAGTCTGATATGTTCGTCGTCGCGACGAGCGTTGGACGGCGATTCGACGTATCGCTGAACTGGAGAATTTAGGATATGCGGGGGCTAGTCAGATCGACGATTATCTTGGCGCTGCTCATTCCGCCGATTCTCTTGGCGCAGAGCAGTCCCTCGGAGAACGAAGTGAAGGCGGCCTTTGTATACAACTTCGCCAAGTTTATTAGCTGGCCGACCTCGGTTTTCCAGACAGCCGAGCAGCCGCTAAATATCGGAGTCCTCGGGGAAAAATCCGCAGCCGATAGGCTCATGGCCATGGTCCAAGGCAAGACGGCAAATAACAGGCGAATTGTTGTCACCGGGTCCACCTCAATCAACGATCTCATGAAAAGCCAAATAATCGTTTTCGCTTCTACATCGGAAACCGAGCTGAAGACTCATTTGGATACGCTCATATCGCAGCACATTTTGACCGTGGGAGAGGGCGACGAATTCCTTGAACGGGGCGGCATCATAAGGCTGTACGTTCAAGACGCCCGAGTCCGCTTTGCCGTGAACGTGTCAGTTGCTGAAAAAACCGAGCTCTCCGTCAGTTCCAGTCTGCTGAGACTGGCGAGTGATCCCGGCAAACCACGTAGCGGGGACTAGATCATGTTTCACTTCCGCAACGCTGCTATCCGAAGTAAATTAATCATCATTCTCATGGTCAGCAGCACCTCCGCTCTCATTCTTGCGGGGAGTGTATTGGTTATCCACGATCGCGCGATCACGCGTGATTCGATGGTGAGGGAGCTTCAAGTGCTGGCCAACGTGACTGCATTGAACTCTACGGCAGCTCTCTCGTTCAATAGTCGGCAAGATGCCTTTGAAACGCTGTCTGCCTTACGCGTGGAAAAACACATCCTATCGGCCAAGGTATTTGACACCCAAGGCAAGCTCTTCGCAGAATACATCCGCAAGGATGCATCTTCCGAGATTACGAACGCGGCTCGTCCGGAACCGGGCTTTCACTTCGATGACAATTCTCTCATTCTCACATGCCCTGTAGTGCTCGACAGAGACACTACCGGTATGATCACCCTTCAGTCCGACCTCGGGGAACTGAATGCGCGCCTCGCTCGGTACGCGGCAACGACCGCAATCGTACTGTTTTTCTCGTCGCTTGTCGCCTTTCTCCTCGTGACCAGGCTGCAGAAATTCATCACCGAGCCGATTCTCCGACTTACACTGGCCGCAAAAGAAATATCGCAAAATCAGGATTACTCCATCAGAGTACAGGCTACCAGTCATGACGAGCTTGGTTTCTTGGTGGAGAAATTCAATGATATGCTCCAGCAGGTACAGGAGAGAGACGGCGCAATTCGGCTTGCCAACGATCAATTGGAATCTCGAGTGCGTGAACGAACGGTGGAGCTTGAGAATGAGGTTGTGGAGCGGCGGTGGGCCGAAGAGGAGTCGGTCAAATCAAACCGACTGCTTTCCACTTTGATGGCAAATCTTCCGGGCATGGTATATCGCTGCGAAAACGACATCAAACGTACTCTGGTGTTTGCAAGCAATGGGTGTTTGTCGTTGACGGGATATGCTCCAGACGACCTTATCGAAAACAGGTGGCTTAGTTTCGCCGGGATAATTCACCAGTCGGACCGCGGAACCGTGATGGCGCAACTGCAATCGGCAATAGAGCAGGGTCTGCCTTATCAGATGACCTACCGAATACTCACCGCCACCGGCGCGAAGAAATGGGTCTGGGAGCAAGGCTCTTGCTCATCCGATTTCGGAACCGGAGCGGAAATACTCGAAGGTCTCATTCTGGACATTACCGAGAGGAAGCATGAAGAGGAGCGTCGGGCGCGCTTGACCACCGCAGTAGAGCAGGCGGTGGAGTCAATAGTCATCACGACGGTTGATGGCGCAATTCAATACGTTAATCCGGCGTTCGAGACGGTTACGGGATACTCGCAGAAAGAGGTGATCGGCCTGACTCCTCGAATTCTTAAGAGTGGCAAACAAGACAAGGCGCTTTATGAGAACCTCTGGAAGACCATCCGGCAAGGCGAAGTCTGGCAGGGTCGACTGATTAACAGGAGGAAGGATGGCGGCCTGGTCGAAGCGGAAGCAACCATCTCTCCCGTCCGTGACGCCAACGGAAATATCATCAATTTCGTGTCCGTCGAGCGGGACATGACAGAGATGAAGCAATTGGAGATGCAGCTTCGGCAGGCACAGAAGCTGGAAGCGGTCGGGTCGCTGGCGGCGGGCATCGCACATGAAATCAACACACCGATTCAATTCGTGGGGGACAACACTCACTTCTTGTCAAACGCCTTCAGTGATATGCTGAAACTGCTCGAAGTGGGGAGCAAACTGGTCACAGCCCATGCCACATCCTCCGACGATCAAGGGACCTTCAAGCAGTTCGAGGAAACGATGACCGCCTGCGACTATGAATTTCTCAGACACGAAATTCCCAGCGCTATTGATCAGACTCTCCAGGGCATCGACCGGGTGGCGACGATCGTACGCGCAATGAAGGACTTCTCTCATCCTGACGGCGGAGAGAAGTCAAACGTTGATGTCAACAAGGCTCTGCAGACGACTTTGATCGTCGCCCGAAATGAAATCAAATATGTCGCGGACGTTAAAACTGAATTTGCTGACGATCTCCCACAGGTGCCGGCCTATTCCGGCGCTCTGAATCAGGTATTTCTGAACCTGCTGATAAACGCGGCGCATGCGATTGCGGACGTCGTAGGAGATGGAACCGGAGGCAGGGGCGAAATCACCGTGCAAACGCGAATAGAGAATGACCATATTGTGATTGCGGTCAGCGACACCGGCTCCGGAATCAGTCCGGAAATTCAGGAGCGTATCTTTGATCCTTTCTTCACCACCAAAGCGGTGGGAAGAGGGACCGGACAAGGATTGGCGATAGCGCGGTCTGTTGTTGTGGACAAACACGGAGGCTCCTTGACTTTCGAGACAAAGATCGGCAAAGGGACTACCTTCTATGTACGACTGCCGATCATTCCCCAGGAGATATTGGTATAAAGCGCATTCTCTCTATTGATACCGAACCCAATGTGCTCTAATTCATTTCGCGCACCTGGCCCTGGCATACACCTAAATATCAAATCTCTTTTCGACCAACTGTAGAAGTTTTCTTCCAAACTGTCCCGCCCAAAATGCCTACCAATTGACAAACGGCGTTGAACTTCCTATGCTGTAATTGCTTAGAAAGTAACCTGCTGGAGGAACAATGCCGGAATTTCGTCAGAACTTGGCGACCAAAGAATGGGTGGTTCTCGCTACCGAACGAGGCAAACGACCCTCTGATTTTACCAAAGAACGTCCACCGCGAGTGATACCACCACCTTTTAAGGATGACTGCCCGTTCTGTCCGGGACATGAGGACAAAACCCCATCGCCAATGTATATCTTCCCCGAACAGGGGGACTGGCAGGTTCGTGTGGTACCCAATCGCTTTGCCGCGCTCCAACCGAATCTGGCAACCACGCGTTCATCGGTCGGCAGGTTTTTGTCGGCCAAAGGATTTGGAATCGCGGAAGTGGTGATTGAAAGCCCGAAACACAATCTGACTATCGCCACCATGGATATCAAGGAACTCGGCAATGTCCTGCTCGCCTATCGGGCGCGGCTACGCGAAATCAGCAAGAACGACAAAATCAATCTGATCACCATCTTTCGCAACCATGGGCCGTTGGCGGGAACTTCTCTCGAACATCCCCATTCGCAGATCATCGCCACCCCGATCGTGCCACCGCACGTGCGCTACCCCATGGAGCAAGCGGTACTACATTTCGACAAACACGGCACTTGCGTCTACTGCGATATGGTCAGGGAAGAGATCGACCAGCAGGAACGCGTTATTGCCCAGACCGATTATTTCGTGGCGTTCTGTCCGTACGCCGCTCGTTCGCCGTTTGAATGTCGCATCTATCCCAAACGTCACACGGCGAGTTACTCCTCTATTGACGGCGAGGAGGTCATGGAACTGGCGGCGCTACTGCGCGAGTTGCTGGCCAGAATCGACATTGGCTTGAACAACCCCGACTACAACTATGTCCTGCGTTCCTCTCCGGTTGGTGATGAAGACACCCGGCATTTGCACTGGTATATGGTGATCATCCCCAAGATCACGATCCCGGCCGGTTTCGAAATCGGCTCCGGGATTTACATCAATACCGTCTCGCCGGAAGATTCCGCGCGGTTCCTGAGGGAAGTAGAAATCAAGTAGTGCCCGGCTGTATTAACACGGCCTCTTACTTGTCATTCCGCCGAAAGCTGGAATCCAGTATAGTTACCTTTGAGCGCCGTCAGGAATCTTTCCTGACGGCGTTCTTGTAGCTGCACAGGGCGTGTGCCGTCTTATTTATGAAGCAGCAATGTAAGAGCGTCACCGATGTTTCCCATTTTATGTGTAAGTCGTTATATTGATGTTGAAACAAGCATGGGAGACACAGGACTCATGAAGGTATATACGATCGGATACGGGGGAAGACATCCCCAAGAGTTCATAGCGATTCTCAAAGAACAAGGGGTCATTACGCTGGCAGATGTACGTCTGTTGCCAGATAGAACCAGATTCGGGTCATACAAGAAGGCAAAGGATAGTAGCAAGGGCATAGAGAGATTGCTTTCTGATGCTGGTATAGAATATGTCTGGCTGCGCGAATTGGGTAATATCTATATGGATCGGGATGACTGGAGCGAAAAGTATCGTTTGCTTCTTGAAGCGGAGGGCGATCAGCGTACAGAGCGCCTTCTGACTCTACAGTTTCCAATCTGCCTGCTTTGTGCCGAGAAGGATCCTGATGGGTGTCATCGCAGCATCATCGCAGAGCACCTTGCAAGTAGAGGTCTTGAGATCGAGCACTTGCGCTAGTTCTCAGACTTGGCATCGGGGATGTACTCACTCTCAGTTGTAGCTCATGCCTACTCGCGGCCTGACGACCATTGTCAAGCCGCAAGTCGGCTTGACTTACCAGAGCTTTTCCCGAAACTGGCCGCGCTTGCAAATTTGTGGTTTGTTCAAACGCCTGTCTCACATAACATGGAAAGCGTGTTGTATCACGTCTACATCCTTCGCTGCGGTGACGGCACCTACTATACCGGCCAGACTACCGATCTCGACAAGAGAGTAATAGCTCACAATCGCGGTACCGGTGCCCGCTATACGCGCGGACGCGGACCGGTGCAACTGGTATATCATGTCGAAATTGCGACTTTGAGGGAGGCATTCATCTTAGAGCGAAGAATTAAGCGTTTACCACGTGCCGGCAAAGAAAAGCTGATTTCCACCGCTCAAACCGTATACTAACTTTCAATGCCACGTGTCCAAATTGGTTTGACGACGTACAGCCAACAGCAGAAACTGTGATGCTTTGGATATACAGATCGTGGCCAATTATGTCCGCCACTGTCAGGTCGCACCCGTGGGACGGACTAAGACCTGACGCAACCTATCGAATGTCTCGGGGCGCCTGCCGCGTATGTACTTCGTTCGTTGCGCAGACCTTGATGCGCAAAATGATGCAGCATTTGATTGCCGGTGCGGTGCCAGCAATCTGCACAATTCAACCCTCAAGTATCCTCAGGACAAGCGATTATACGGAGAACCTTCTTTTGGCACACCGCTTGCGAGAACAGGTGCAGACGATCACGATTTGGAGGAGACCACATGAAGAACGACAACAAAGGATTCACCCTGCTCGAGGTTATGATCACGGTACTCATCGTCGGAGTATTGGCCACGCTGGCGATTCCGAGATTCATGAACTCATCGATCAGAGCCAAGCAGACGGAAGCTCAGGGAATCCTGAAGCAGATATACACGCTGGAAAACGGCTATTTTCAGGAACATGACGTATACACCAATGATCTGAACCTGTTGGGTGTCGAACTGCTTGGCAACAATCGGTACAGTTACAGCGTTGTGGTAACGCCAACGACTTTCCTTGCCACCGCCGACGTACCGAGCCCCGGATTGGACAATGACGCCGCTCCTGATACCTGGACAATCGACAATACCGGCCAGTTGACCTGCACGTCGGACGATCGCGTGCTTTAGGCAGTTAGCCCCTCGCGCAAGTTTTGTAGGTCAAAACCGCTTCGGTTTTGACATATGCTTCATCCCCATTTTTGTAGGGACAGTAGTCCTTTTATTCCGTCAGGTCTTAGTCCCGTTTGCGGGACGTGCCCTGACGCACTCCAATTTCCATGCGCCATCAAAATCCTTTCCTGACGGCCTAAGAAGACATTGCATTTTCGGAAAATTGTAGGAGTAACTTCAGCCGTTCGCCCCGATTCCAACGGGGTCGCGACCCATATCCACTATGTCATCCCTCGCGAAGGCGGGGATCCAGAATTCCCTTTACCCTTGACAACTCAGTCGCAACAGGTAACTTAGACAAGAAGCACTTTTTCGGTAGAATGGCAGACAACCGTTGAACAACTCTCCGCAGCCATATGATAGCGTTATTATCACCAACTACTTCCCGCGCAAGTTGGCACTGATCTATAAGCGATTCCAGTATGAGGCGGGCAAAGTCGACAAACGCCAGGCCATCACGGAGCTAAATACCTTTGTCGAGCAGATGCTGAAGTTCCTTGTAATCTATCTTTCAATAGAAAAATTGGCATTCAAAGGTGCGAACGCGCATGAGCACCAAATTGCTTTCAGGAACTACCTGCTCCGCAGACCTACAATAGGCAAGAGTATTGAGTACTTGAGATCTTTCAAGGGCGACTCGGAAACGGGTCTTCTGTACAAATCGTTCCTGTCTGCTCCGCGTTCCCAATTTCTGCAGGTAGTCGGTTCTTTCAACTACGACTCCATCGGCCGTCATGGCGGAAGCTTGGACGAAGAATCCGCCTTTGCTCTTTTCAACAAACACGCCGAATCTGTCACAAAGGCATTAGAAAATCTGCGACCCTTCAAAGAGTTCCCGCTGACGGGGACTACCAACGAAGGCCGCAAAATCTCGCTTTGCGGGGTTTCGTCCATGCCAGCCGAAACTCAAAACGATTCCGCCGCGATCAACCACAACGGTTCCGAGTATCTTTCACTATGGCCATTCATCCTGATCGATTCGTCGAGCCATACGGTTGCGCTGAATCTGAATGACATCTCGCGAACTGAAGATGGTAACAAACGTGCCATCTACGTTGGGGCTTCGACCAACGAAACGCACGACCTGGCTATGTCAGACAAGGACGAACTTGCAAAACGAATCTTCACTGCACTTAATGACAAACTCGGACACCTCGTAGATGGTCCAGAAATAACTCCTCTCGATACATTCTCAGACTACGAGGAAAAGATCCGCGACTTCTCGGGCAGGTGCTGGCTCTTTAACGACATCAAGACCTTCATCGAGACTCCGGTTCAATCGTTGTTCCTGATTGTTGGACAGCCGGGCACAGGCAAGTCTACTTTCATGAAGAAATTTCCTCAATTGCGTGACGAGTGTCAAGCGACGGATTTGGATCTGTCGGTTTCAGCCCAGTTCTTCTTCACTCATGACAGGATGGATCGATACACGGTCGAACGCTGTCTGCACCATATCTTAGCAGAGTTGGAAAAAAATACTAGCATTAGGCTTCGCTCAAAGAGTGAGAACGAACCGCACTCAGAGCCGGAGAGGATTCTCTACCGCTTAGAACATTTCTTCCCACAGATTCAGAAGGACGACGAAAGCTACAAATATTTGCCAATTCCCATCTTCATTGATGGCGTCGATGAACTAAGACCGGGGGAAATCAACCCCTTCGTAGAGGCCGTCAATTCGCTGCGGACGATTCCCAACATCAAACTCGTTATCACCAGCCGCGATATTGACGAGTTGCAGAATCTACATGAGCCAGATCAACGCTTGCAACTTGAGAAAGACCCTCGCCACCGCGCTGACTTGTTCAACTATGCCCAGTTTCGGCTTGCAGTCCTTGGCTGGGAAGACCAGTTCGTTAGGGAACTAATCGAAAAGACGGACGGCATCTTTCTCTATCTGACCTGCGTCATCAATGATTTTCGAAATGGATTGATGACCAAGGAAGAGATCGGTAGTCTCCCTTCCGGACTGGAAGGATACTACGAGTCTATTCTGAAGCACCGACTGCCGGCGCGATTCGAACACCGGCGAATCGGCTGGAACGGTCTCGGCTTCAAGATACTCAAGTTGATTTGCATAGCCCAAAGACCATTCAACCGGAAACAACTGGCTAATTTTTGCGACAGGAGTATTAGGCAAGTTCAACAGGCCTTGGATCTCATGCAGGAGCTACTCATCTGCGACGGTGAAGATGGCGGCTATAAGTTTTTCCATCTGTCAATACAGGAGTTCATCAAGAGTCGCTACAAGGGTGAGCTCACTGAGGCGCACGGGTGGATTGTGGACTACTACGTAGCGTGCCTGAAGGATGGTAGAGATGACAGAATTGACGAATATTTCTGTTTCCACGGGTATTCACACTTGAGTTGCACCGCGCATCACGACAGTTACGACTATGTCATGACCAACCGTCTCTTCCACCGGAAGCGGTTGGACTTTCTGCGATCGGGCTCTGCCCACGTCCCTCAAGAATGGTGGCACTATGGCAGCTTCTACGGTCCCTCAGCAAATGCTGTATTGTGGCGTTACCTCTTCCTGACCATAGACAAGAACTCTCCCAATCTACGCGTGTTGCTGCTTCGAATGGTCAAGTTCTATCCGGTATGCCTGGCATTCGCAATCAGTGGTGCCTGCTTTGACCCTGATGACGAAATAGAGCGCTTTATGCCATTTCTGGTTCTTGCTCTCGCTACCAAATATCCTCGCCGTGCTGCGACACTCGCTTGCTTCCTCGATCCGGAAATCGCGCCAGTCATCAAAGCCATCCTGAACGACATGGCAGGCGCAGATTTCCGTCTCTCTGATCATGACAGAGAAACGATCCAGAAGTTCGAACAAAAGTGGGACTGGCACCAAAACACTGAGTATCTGTGGCATCCCAGTTCTCTCCTTGGTATCCGGGACCTGCTCTTAATTGCGATCAAGTCACCTCGCTCCTGCTGGCCTAACCTATTTGATGAATCAGACGCGACAGAAGTTGCTGGGACTGACATCAGGGAGCGGTTGGGAGACGAGGATGAAGATCAGCCAGCGTTTGTGATAGGAGAGGATGGCAATGTGGAGATTGGCCCCGATGTGTCCATGGAGCTAATCATCAGGATTCCATGTCTGCGATTCCTGTATGAAGTTGAATACTTTCTCGCGTTGTACGCTGGCGCAGTCTGGGACGATCGGCGGCAACTCCGCGAACGAGTTAAACGCGAATTTGAACAATTCAGGAAGTCCTATTCCAAGGATGCAGTCGAGATTATAATCGATGGCAAGTCCGTCTTCGTACGCTGGGGCAAAATACGCCCCCACTTCGAGAAAATCGAATCCTTCCTAAGGCATTTTGAGAGGGGCGAGCGACTTGAATTCTTCCTGGACTTCCCCGACCCCCTAATAGTTGCCAATACATTCGTCTATGAGAAGATCATTAAATCGCAGGATTCGAAGTTTGACGGGTTTAAGGCCAAGCTGCTCGATCATTTATTGCCGGACAATGAGTGCCGTTCTTCTTCCGCCGACGATCTGGTCAAGAGGCGAATCGCTTTCTCCGAGGCGCTGCGGAAGTGCCAAGCTTATGACGAGGAATTGCGTCGCAAACAGGAAGAGGATCCCGAACTTCTCGAGTGGGGACGCATATCCGAATACAAGCGTCTCAACCCTCCCCCGCCAGAGCCACAATACAAGTATTGGCCGGAAATCGATGTCGATGTCGATCTCCGGGACGACGGCGACTTCTATGTAGACCGCATGTGCCAGAAGGATAGCGAATTCAAGGACGAGCTTCTCTACAACAGAACCGCGTCCGAGAATGGTGACGTGGCATTGCGCATTCTCACCGAAGAAGTGGGCCTAAACCCTGTGAGTCAGGACCTGAGGAAACAGTTGTTTGAGACTTTGTCAATGGCTCTGAAATATGGTTTCAACACTAATCAGCTAATCAACAAGATGCTCGAAGTCATCGAGAAGAACATTCCTTCTCCCAAATAGCCCCGTTCTTGCGGCGATTTCTATTCTATTGCACGATCAATTACTTCCCCACCACCGTCACCACCGCCACTTCGGGCCGCACGTTCGTCCGATACGGCGGTCCCCAGGAACCAGCGCCACTGTTGGTGTAGATCGAAAAATCACCGTCAGTTTTCAGCCCATAGTCGTAGCCGTGATAGACTCTGTGCGTGATGTAATTGAACGGCCACATCTGCCCCACATGCGTATGGCCGCACAGCACTAGATCGACACCATACTTCTTGAACAGGTCCATCCCCGACGGCATATGGAACAACACAATCGCTGGCTTATCGGGTGAAAGTTTCTGTAAGACCGGTTCAAGTGCCAATCGCTGCTCACGAGTCGGGAACTCGATGCCGAGAAGTTGGACGCCGTCAATATCAATGATATCATTGCGCAGCGTCTTGATTGGCAACCCATCCAGCGCCGCAATACAGGCCTCC
>CAIYYT010000057.1 GCA_903930455.1 uncultured bacterium
CAGACTCTGACGATTCACATCGCCACTGGCGACACCTACACCGCGATCGCCGCCAAGTGGAACACGGCGATTTCCAACAACTCATCGCTAACCGGCAAGGTTACTGCGGCAAAGGCCGGCACCGGCGCCGCACCCAAGATCGAATTTAGTGCGGCCAACAAGGGCGCACAGTACAGCCTGGAATTAACTTCAGACTCAACCACGGCGACTACAGAAATCAATGATTGGGGAACCTCCCGCTCTAACCGTGGCTCCAGCGTGAACACTCTCAACATGACGGCGACTACGGTGCTGAATGCAGGTACCACTGCTACAGTAACAATAGCCGCTGCCACCTACAATTCAATGACGACGCTTGCTACTGCGGTCCAGGCCGGCCTCACAACCGCTTTTACAACCGGCGCCGGCAACGTCAATGTGGAAGTATACGACACCAACAAACTGCGGTTTTTCACGTCCGACGAAGGATCCTCCTACAAGCTGCAGCACAACACGATGGGCGTCGTGAACGACCAAGCGATGACCGTTCTCGGATTGTCAGTCGATACGTTGGCCAATTCTGGCACTGATGCCCTTGTCTCCTTTGACGGCTTCACGACCGCTATCACTTCAGTGAAGAACCTCACGACTTCGAATGTGACGCTTTACAACAAAGCGTCAGGAGTCGCCGGTCGTGGCAGCGTCAACCTTACCATTGGCACCGCTCCCACCGGCCTTAACCTCGGCAATCTTCTGCTGGACGTCAAAGCCGCCAAGTACGATGTTCGTCTTGATGCCGGCCCGGCCACTTCGGTGACTGCCGGCAA
The DNA here is from genome assembly GCA_903930455.1 of uncultured bacterium. GTDB lineage: Bacteria > Zixibacteria > MSB-5A5 > CAIYYT01 > CAIYYT01 > CAIYYT01. Next base: position 807 of record CAIYYT010000057.1, read on the forward strand.
AGATGCTGTGGTATACAATTCCGACAGATCGCAGTCGGTGAAGCTGCGTTACGGGCTGACTTCGCAAGGTGGTTCGGAAACCATTTCCGATACCGATTCGTCGCTGGTCTTCCAGATCGGCGCCAACGTCGGCCAGACCGCCGCAATCGGCCTGCGCAACATGTCGTCCAGTTCACTTGGCAAGGCCCTTGCAGGCAACATGTTCTCCAGCCTCTCGAAGATTAATGTCGAGACGGTGCAAGGAGCCCAGGATACTCAGGCTGTTATTGATGCCGCGATCGACGAGGTGTCAACCAGCCGTGGTACTCTGGGATCGTTCCAGAAGAACACTCTGGAATCCAATATGCGCAACTTGCGCGTTGCTTCCCAAAACCTGAGTGCGTCTGAATCGAGTATTCGCGACACCGATATGGCCGAAAGCATGTCGGAATTCGTGAAGAACCAGATCCTGATGCAGGCGGGCGTGGCAATGCTTTCCCAGGGCAACCAGTTGCCTCAGGTAGTGCTGTCACTGTTCAAATAGTCTTAACGATTCTCATCCGCGGGAGGTCCAAAATCTCCCGCGGTGAGGTCATGTGAGGTGATGTCCATGAGTGCGATTGACAGAATCATGACGGGAAACGAGGAAACGGTTGTTCCAACTGCTCCTCAAACCGCAGCTAAGTCGCAATCACCTAACATGGACGCTAAGGTGATATACCAATCACCACCGTTGACGGTTTCGCCTGAGAAAGTGACCGGGGAGAAACACAAAGAAATCGACAAGAAACTTCTGGAGAAGATTGTCGACAAACTCGGTCAGCAATTTCGAGGCAAAAACACGTCGTTGAACTTTTCCATCGACGACAAAACGAAGTCTCTGGTGGTAAAGGTGATTGATTCGGACAGCGAGAAGGTCATCCGACAAATTCCTCCGGAGGAGGTACTGGCCATTCGGGCACGAATTCAGGAACTCCTCGGAGCCATATTTGACAAAGAAGCTTGATATAATGCAGTGGTCTGAGGGCTAATCCCCTCGGACCGCCCTGTAACGATTGAAGGACTAATACTATGGCTGGACTTGCAGGCGCAATAACCGGAATCAACTCGAAGCTCGACACGACGTCGATTATCGATGCCATGCTGACCTACGACAAGCAAAACATTACGTTGGCGCAATATAACCAGACGGTAATGACCAACCAGATTACCGCCTATCAGGCGATCAATACGCGGTTATTGGCGTTCCAAACGCAGGCGGGATTGTTATCGCGCACCGACACCTTCGACGCGACAACAATAAACGTTTCCGATGAAGATTACGCCACAGCCACCGCCGGTAGCGATGTGGGTGTCGGAACCTACTCCCTGAATATCACTGCTCTAGCACAGAATCATCAGATTGCCTCGCAGGGATTCAGCAAGGAGGAAGCCGCCAAGATCGGCATCGGCACGATCACCATCACTGTCGGCGACGCTTCGTCCAAGACGATCACGATCGATACTGGCGGCGGCACTCTGGAGGGGATAAAAAACGCTATCAACAGTGCCAAAGTCGGCGTCACGGCATCTGTCATCAATGATGGCACGACATCCAATCCCTACCGACTCTTGTTGACAAGCAACACGACCGGCGCCAAGAACAAGATTACCGTTAGTTCCGACCTAAGCGGCACCAAGATTCCCGACTTTTCCAGTACTTCCTTTGATCAGGTGGAGAAGCTCTCCTTTGCCGCGGCGGCAACATCAACGCCGCTTCTTGGCACCACAGCTTCCTACACTGGTAGCCAGAACAAAACCTATACATTCACTGTCGGTGGTATCGGCACCCAGACTGTCGGTTCCGGCGATATCACGCTCAACTGGACCGATGGCACAAATAACGGATCAATCATAGTAAGCTCAGCTGATACCGAAGTGGAGCTATCGGGCACCGGTTCGGACGGCCTCAAGCTGTCCTTTGCTGCAGGGACATTAGTCGCCGGCGACAGGTTCCAGGTGCAGAGCTTCGCGCCGCTTTTGCAGCAAGCACAGGACGCACAGGTTTCAATGGGATCAACCTCGGGCGGTGGCTCACCAATCACGGTCACGAACGACACCAATTTCGTCACGGATCTGATCCCGGGAGTCACGCTGAATCTCAAGCAAGTGACGACTACCAGCCCGATAACCGTTACTGTTGACCGCGATGTAACAGGGATCGAGAAGCAGGTTGATGATTTCGTTACGAAATTTAATGACGTTATAAGCGCGCTTGACGAACAGTTTACATACGACTCCACGGCCACGGACAAGACCGGCATTCTCTTTGGTGATAGCACTCTGATGATGGTGCAGAACTCCCTGCGTAGCCAGGTTTCGTCCAAGATCGACGGACTGGATACAAAGTACGGGATGCTAGCCGATATTGGCATTCGATTTGGCAGCACAGGTGAACTGGCTGTGGTCGACCGCAGCAAGCTGGAGGCAGCGATTCTCGATAATCCCGACGACCTGCGAAAACTATTGACGTCTTCCGGCAGTTCCTCAAACAGCAAGATATCTTTTGTGTCATTGACGGATAAGACGAAGACATCTTCCTCAGGTTACGATGTCGATATCACGCAGGCCGCCGAGCAGGGCTATCTGCGCGGATCATCCATCGCGAATCCTGCGACTACTCCCTTGGTTATTGATACCACCAATAAGAACCTGACGCTGAAAGTTGACGGCGTCATTTCCAATACGATCACGCTATCCGAGAACACCTATAGCAATTCCGCGGCTCTAGTCAGCGAATTACAGCAGAAAATCAACGCTGACGACAAGATCGGCAATCGCGGTGTCGAAGTCAGCTACTTCGACAACGGTTCGGAAGGCTACTTGATCTTGACCTCCGGAAGCTATGGGAAGAACTCGAAAGTGGAAATTGAGGGCGGCACGGCCAACAGTGCTCTCGTCAAGCTTGGCCTGGCCCTCGGACAAGTGTACAGCGGCGAAGATGTCGCCGGCACCATCAACGGCGAGAAAGCAACGGGCGCCGGGCAGTTCCTGACTGGCAATGACGGCAACTCCACGACTGCAGGGTTGAAGCTGAAGGTGGAACTCACGAACGCGACCCTGCAAACAGGCAACGATGCCACGATCAAAATCTCCAGAGGTGTCGCCGCCCAAGCGCAGAACTTGGCGAACTCTTTAACCAAGGGCACGGACGGCACCTTCGCGCGCCGCACCAATGCCCTGCAAACGCAGGTCGACGATATCAAGAGTCAGGTTGTTGAGATGAATGAACGGATGGAACTAAAACGCCAACGGTTAGTGGATAAATTCAATCAGATGGAGACTCTCATCGGTCAGCTAAACAGTGAGTCGGATTATCTCACCAGCGCGCTCGCGAGTCTCTCATCTTATTCCTCCAGCAGTAGCAGCAGCAGCAGTGGGACTTCAAGCAGTGGATAGAAACGTGATCAGTTACCAGAAGGCTCAGCTTGAAGGCTTGAGTCAGCGTGATCTCATCGTCATGTGCTATAAAGGCGCAGTCAAGTATTTGAATGATGCTCGCCAACGACTCGAGTCGGGCGATGGTGAGGGCTTCTCTGACCAGATAGAGAAAGCTCATCGGGTGATCTTTCATCTGTACACAACGCTGGATACGCAGCAGGGAGGAGAAATTGCCCAGAAACTCGCGGACATATACGCTTACTTGATTAACCAAATCTACCTTCTGAACGCGACCAAGAATCTTGATATTGTGGACGGTATCAATCGGATCATGAATACTCTGAGGGAGGGTTGGGAAGGAATTGATCCCAAGGCCGTCACGGCAGCAACTGACAACCGATCCAAGCAACGATCTGCAACACAACGAGTTGTTTCAGTGCAGATCTGAGGTACCGATGGAATATAGTGATGTCACTAAGCTGGAAACGAAGTTGATAGCGGGGCTCAAGGACGAATATTCATTTTACCAGTCTCTGTTCATCATTATTGACAAACAGAGAGACTACATCAAGTACGACAAAGAGCAAAAAATTGTCGACTTGTACGGGGAAGTAGAGCGAATTTGCAGTCGCATCGGTGAGTCGGAGGAGACAATTGCGAAACTCCGCACCGACAACAAGAATCTTTTTGGTCTCGCCACATCCTCGCCTGAAGTGCGTCGATTGGTCAATTCAATCACGACTCTGATTTCCAAGACACTCAAGATTGTCAAGGAAAACGAGGACGTGGCTAGCAGCAAGTATGAGGCAATTCGCCAACAACTTGCGCAACTGGAGAAAGGACGAAAAGTCGCTGGGTACCTGTCCCCTGAAGGGCGGACACCGCAGTATGTCGACAAGAAGAGATAGACGGGGGCGCTGAACGATGAAGATAGATGACTTTTTTGACAAGACTCTGGCGACAAGCTCTGATATGACACGCAAGTTGAAGCCGGCTGACAAACCAAAGCCTGAAGCAAAGGCGCGGGCAACGGCGGATAAATTCCAAAAGGAAGTGAAGCCCGGAACTGCGCCCAACCATGTCGACAAGTACGAATCTATGCAGGAACCGTCTGTGTCAACGACGCCAGGTGAGTCTTCCCAGGACCCAGTGCCGGTGAGGAAGGATAGGGTTGAACGCGCCAGGCAATTGCTGGCGGCAGGGGCCTATGATAGCCAAGATGTGATAGACAAGATCATCGATCGTCTAATTGACACCATCAAAGAGGCATAGGATATGCAAGCGCAGCTGACTGCTAATTCGGAGGAAAAACTTAGACGCCGTTTGAGTACAATCAGCAATCTTCCTTCACCACCGCTGGTGTTTACTCAGATTACCAAAGTGATCAATGATCCAAAGTCCTCCGTAAAAGACGTTGCTGCCATCATGTCGGAAGATGCTGCGATGAGTGCCAAGGTACTGCGACTCTCAAATTCCGCTTTCTATGGCGCTAGAAGTGAAATCACCGGTATCAGGCAGGCGATTCTCGTGCTTGGCTTGGAAGCGGTCAAGTCGTTGGTGTTGTCCTCCTCCGTGTTTGATATGTTCAAGTCGCAGAAACTCGACACTGATTTCCAGGAGGCATTCTGGAGGCACTCGTTGGCAACTGCACTGGCCGGTCGCATGCTCATCAAACAACATCGCTCTCTTAGTTGCTATGATCCGGAAGTGGCGTTCTCGGCGGGACTGCTTCACGATATCGGCAAACTAATCATCTGCTGTTTTATGCCTGAAGATCATAAACGGATCAAGCAACAACTCCAAGAACAGAGGCTCGCTGACTATCAGGCAGAGGAGTCCGTGATTGGCTACGCACACACGCTCATCGGACGCATGTTGGCACAGAACTGGAAGCTGCCGGCTTCTATTCAGGAGGCTATTGAGTTCCACCATTCTCCCGTCGCCCCGGGAGGTGAAGACAGCACGTACTCCTGTGTTATTCATGTCGCTGACTATCTTGCTCGCCTAACTTTCGAGAAGAAACTACCGGAAATCGAGGGCTGGTCGTATTTGCTGCCTGAAATCAGGGAATATCTCGGTCTGACAACCGAGGTGACGGACGCTTTAAGCCATCGACTGTTGGAAGAGTATTCGTGCAGCAGCACGTTTATCCAGATGGCGCTGTCGGCTTAGAAGCATTCGCTGTTCGTCAACAACCGCACTTTTTCCTTTACATCATTCCCACACGCACATATTCTACCGATCAACTTTGATCAGGCAGGCGTTTGTGCGGATTCGCGAAGTTCCTTTTTATCGACTTAGACTCAATCAGGGCGAAATCAACAGTGTTGTAGAGACCCTGCGCTCGGGTTGGCTCACTACCGGCAAGACTGCTCATGAATTCGAACAGGAGTTTGCTGACTATGTGGGGGCCAAGCATGCGCTCGCCGTCAATTCGTGCACCGCAGCGTTGCACCTCTCTCTGCTGGCCTCCGGTATCGGCTCCGAGCACGAAGTTATTACCACGCCATACACCTTTGTCGCGACTACCGAGACTATTATCCAAACCGGCGCCAAGGTTGTTTTTGTGGACACCGAGCGCGACTCCTTCAACATTGATCTCAACCAGATACCGGCGGCAATCACCGAGAGGACCAGGGCGATTGTGCCGGTTCATATTGCCGGTCTGCCGATAGACTTGCGGAAAATCGAATCGCTGCGTCGGAAGTACAAGCTCACAGTCATCCACGATGGCGCACACGCACTGGGTGCAACCAATAACGGCAAGCCGGTCGGCTCAACCGCCGATTTTTCCTGTTTCTCGTTTTATGCCACCAAGAACCTGACCACCGGTGAAGGCGGCATGATCACCACCAACAGCAGAAGACACTGTGACAACCTGCGAGTGCTTTCGCTACACGGGATGTCACGGGACGCTTGGAAACGATATTCCGGCAGGGGATCGTGGAAGTATCAGATTCTGCAACTTGGTTACAAATACAACCTCTCCGACATTAACGCCGCACTCGGATTGATGCAACTACGACGTTTTGAGCAGATCCAGAAGCAACGCCGTCGCCTTGCGGAGATGTACCATCACTATCTCGCCGAGATCGACGAGTTGGTCTTACCATTTGAACCGGATGGAACGACACATGCCTGGCATCTGTATATTGTCAAGCTACGTAACGGCGGCGAGCAGCGACGCAATGAAATTATCGAGAAGCTTCGGTCTCTTGGCGTCGGTACCTCCGTCCACTTCATTCCACTGTATCTGCAACCATACTACAAAAAGCATTACCATTACACGCGACGCGATCTGCCAAACAGCTACGCCCACTACAAATCGGTGATCACTCTGCCGTTCTACGTCGACCTGAAGGAAGACGAGATCAAGTATGTAGCCGAGTGTTTTAAGAAGGTGTTTGCGCGGGACTCGCGGATTGTGAGATGAAAGCTCTTGCGACGACTGGCTGACTTTCTCTTAGCTCTGCTGCTGATTGCCGTGACCTTCCCGATTTGGATATTGGTCCTACTAATTGTGCTCGTTTGTTCTCCCGGTAGACCGTTCTTTGCACACACTCGTATTGGACGAGGTGGTAAAGTTTTCAGGCTGGTCAAGTTTCGCACGATGAGTTCATCCAAGAATGGACTGATGGAACTCACGGTCTCCGGTGATCAGCGGGTTACTCGCATTGGCCGATTGTTGCGGCGCTTCAAACTCGACGAATTACCACAGTTGCTAGACATCCTTACCGGTTCCATGACCTTCGTCGGCCCGCGACCTGAGTCACCCAAGTACGTGGCGCTCTACACACCCGCCCAACGGGAAATCCTCGACTACCTGCCGGGGCTTACCGATCCGGCATCGCTCAAGTACCGTTTCGAGGAAGAAATCCTTGCGGGCTTTAGCGACCCGGAAAGCGGGTACCTTCAGACTATCTTGCCGGACAAGATCAAACTATCTCTCGAATACCAGAAGAACCGTCGCTTGTTTTCCGATATCAAAATCATAGGCGCGACTTTCGCCGCGATTTTTCGTAGACGTGTAGGCGAAAGAAGGCTGCGCGACGAGTGATATTGAGGTCTGGTTTAACGAAAATCCTTGACAAACAATAACTGTGGAGATAAACTTCCTAACCATAGAGTGACGTGGGCGGTTAGCTCAGATGGTTAGAGCGCCTGCTCGACACGCAGGAGGTCACCGGTTCGATTCCTGTATCGCCCACCATTTCTTGCCTCGGTTGAAGAGGCAATTTTTGTAAGGTTGGTTTAGGCAATGACTTTGGAAATCAAGTTCCCTGATGGCTCGCTGAAAGAATTTCCCGACGGTTCCACCGGCTATGATGTCGCGAAATCTATCTCCGAGCGACTGGCTCAAGAAGCACTCGCGGTCTCGATCGACGGCGTCGTCAAAGACATCAATGTCCCGCTAATGTCCGGCGGTCAAATTCAGATTCACACATTTGATTCGCCGACCGGCAAAAGCGTCTTCTGGCACTCCACCGCGCATGTTATGGCGCAGGCGGTCAAGGAACTATATCCCGGCACCAAGCTCGGCATCGGCCCCGCGATCGAAGAAGGGTTTTATTACGACTTCGATGTTGCCAAGCCGTTTACGGACGAAGACCTCGCACTCATCGAAAAGCGAATGAAGCAGATCATCGAAGGGAAACATCGTTTCCAGCGGGAGGAAATCTCTCGCGAGGAAGCCATTCGCCGCGCCAAACAGGAAGGCGAAGAGTACCGGTTGGAGATTATCGATGGTTTGGAGGGCGAGTCTATCATTTCATATTATCATCACGATACTTTCAGTGATCTCTGCCGGGGACCGCATTTGCCTGCGACCGACAAGATCAGGGCCTATAAGTTGCTTTCAGTTGCCGGCGCCTACTGGCGAGGGGATGAGCACAACAAGATGCTGCAGCGCATTTACGGTATCGCTTTTCCCAAGAAGGCGATGTTGGACGAGTATCTGACTCGACTGGAGGAAGCCAAGAAGCGCGACCATCGCAAGCTCGGCAAAGAACTCGGGCTGTACACAATCACTGAGGAAACTGGAGGCGGCCTACCGCTCTGGCTACCCAAGGGCGCTTTGATGCGGCATATTATAGAGAACTACTGGAAGGACATGCACCTCACTCACGGTTATCAACTGGTAATGTCGCCGCATATTGCCCGGCTCAAGCTTTGGGAAACCTCAGGGCATACGGGCCATTACGCTGAGAACATGTACTCGCCGATAGAAGTCGACAACGAGAAGTACCAGATCAAACCGATGAATTGCCCGTTCCATATAATGATGTACAAGCAGGGTGTCCATTCGTATCGCGAGTTGCCGATCCGCTGGGCGGAACTTGGCACCGTTTATCGCTACGAGCGCGGTGGCGTATTGCACGGACTGTTTCGTGTCCGAGGTTTTACTCAGGACGATGCGCACATTTTCTGCACGCCGGACCAGCTTCAAGATGAGATTATCGGCGTGCTCGATCTGACAAAGGAGATACTTGGCGCGTTTGGTTTCTGGGATTACCAGATTTACCTGTCGACCCGTCCTGCTGGCGCGATCGGAGAACCTGAGCGCTGGTTGCAGGCGGAGGCATCGTTGCGTAAGGCATTGGAGCTAAGAAACTTGAAGTATGACGTTGATGAGGGCGGGGGGGCGTTTTACGGTCCCAAAATCGATATCAAGATTCGCGACGCCATGGCACGTGTCTGGCAGTGCACAACTGTGCAGTTTGACTTTAACCTGCCTGAACGCTTTGATATGGCGTATATCGATTCAGATGGCGTGCACAAACGGCCATATATGGTTCACCGTGCAATTCTCGGCTCTCTGGAGCGTTTTTTCGGCGTGTTGATCGAGCATTTCGGCGGTTTCTTCCCGCTTTGGATCGCTCCTGTACAGGCGAAAGTGCTGCCAATCACCGATAAGCAGCACGACTACGCGACGAAAGTGGCCGAGCAACTGAAGGCGGCCGGTATCCGCGTCGAGCTTGACGCCCGCCCCGAAAAGGTCGGCTACAAGATTCGCGAAGCTGAGACGCAAAAAGTGCCCTACATGATGATTTGTGGTGACAAAGAGGTCGAAAGCGGGAAAATCGCGTTGCGGCATCATGGCGAGGGGGATTTGGGGGCAATTTCGGTTGCGGAAGCCATCGATCGGCTTACGGCAGAGATCAATAGTCGCGCTTTGCCCTCGAAAATGCCGTCATAGAACCGTCGACGAAGGGGAGATTTTTTGCTTGGCAAATCCATGGCCGTCATATATAATAAAAAGCTAAATGGAGATGCTCTGTCTTCGTAAACGTAACCCATTATGGGAGGTGTCGATATAAGCAAGAGAAAGCCTGAGATCAGAGTGAATGAAATGATTCGCATCCCCGAGGTGAGGGTCATCGACCATGAAGGCCAGCAGGTCGGGATTATGCAAACCAGAGACGCTCTTGATATGGCTCTTAGCCGCGGACTTGATCTGGTTGAAATTTCGCCCACCGCGCGACCGCCGGTCTGTAAAATCCTTGACTACGGTCGTTATAAATATGAGCTGCAGAAAAAGGCGAAAGTCTCCAAGAAAAAGCAGCATCAGGTGAATCTGAAGGAGATGAAATACCGTCCGAAAATTGAAGAACACGATTACTTGTTCAAAACCAAACACGCAGTCGAGTTCCTCAAGGAAGGCTATAAAGTTAAACTGATGGTTGATTTCCGTGGCAGGGAAATGGCACATCAGGAATTTGGCGTGAAAATAATGAACCGTCTTAAGGAAGATCTCGTGGCTTTGGCAGTCGTTGAGGTCGAACCGAGGATGGAGGGTAACACGCTAACGATGGTGGTGAGCCCGAAGCAGGCAATAGATAAAGGAACGAAAAATGCCGAAGATGAAGACCAATAGAGCTGCCGCGAAACGGTTCAAGAAAACCGCCAACGGCAAGATCAAACGTAAGAAAGCGTTAGCTCGCCATATCATGACGAAGAAGTCGGCGAAGCGCAAGAGACACCTGCGCAAAGCCACTTATGTGAAGAGTGCCGACGCCAAGAAACTCAAGTACCTGCTTCCGGGCTAAGACGCCGCTTTTGTTAGGACTTAAGAAGGAGACCACTTAGATGCCACGCGCAACCAACAATCCGGCTTCGCGAAGACGCCGCAAGAAGATTTTCAAACAAGCCAAAGGCAATTTCGGCGGCCGGAGCAAACTCCTGCGCACTGCCAAAGAGACGGTACAGAAGGGACTGACCTATGCGTATCGTGATCGTCGCAACAAGAAACGCGACTTCCGTCGCCTCTGGATTACGCGCATCTCTGCGGCCTGTCGTCTGACAGGTATCGGCTACTCGGCCTTTATGCATGGTCTGAAAAAGTCGGGCGTAAATCTTGATCGCAAGATGTTGGCGGATATCGCAGTTCGTGATAAAATGACTTTTACCAAGCTGACCGAGATCGCGAAAAAAGCATAGGCATGTCGGACGACAGAATTGCCCAGATTGTCGCTGAGGCAAAAGCCGAAATCGCCCAGTGTAATTCAGCCGATCAGATAGAATCTCTTCGCGTTAAGTACCTCGGTAGAAAGAGTGCTGTGGTTGCGGTTTTGCGGGGGCTGAAAGACCTTGATGGTGAGCAGCGCAAAGTTGTCGGCCAGCAGGCGAACGAAGCCAAGGAGCAGATCGAACTACTGCTTGCCGATCATCTGCAATCGATTGGTGGCGCCAAATCCAATCAGAATGCCGGTCTCGATTACACTCTCCCCGGCAGGCGTTATCCTGCGGGTAAGCTTCATCCGATCACTCGTACACTAAACGAAATAATCGATATCTTCTACGGCATGGGCTTTGAAGTGGCCCTGGGTCCCGAAGTCGAAACGGAATATTACAATTTTGGCGCGCTGAACTTCCCCCCCGATCATCCGGCGCGCGATATGCAAGACACGTTCTACGTTGGCAAAGATACTCTCTTGCGCACTCACACTTCGCCTATTCAGATTCGCGAATTTGAAAAACGCAAGCCGCCGGTGCGGATTGTTGCTCCGGGACGGTCGTATCGCCAGGAGGCAATCAGCGCCCGCGCCTACTGCGTGTTTCACCAGCTTGAGGGCTTCTACGTCGACCACGACGTCACTTTCGCAGATCTCAAAGGCGTGCTGGTCGCTTTTGCACAGACCTATTTCGGGGATGACGTCAAGCTGCGCTTTCGCCCCAGTTTCTTTCCGTTCACGGAGCCTTCGGCGGAAGTAGACATCACCTGTTTCCTCTGCGGCGGCAAGGGGTGTCGCATTTGCAAACATGAGGGCTGGCTTGAAATTCTTGGCTGTGGCATGATCGATCCCAATGTGTTCAAGTCAGTAAATTACGATCCCGAAGTTTATAGTGGCTATGCTTTCGGCATGGGCATTGAGCGGATTGCCATGCTCAAGTACCGAATTGATGATATTCGCCTGTTCTTTAATAATGATATTCGTTTCCTAAGACAGTTTTAGAGGTTCGCCGACTGATGCAGATTTCCTATAATTGGCTTCGTGAATTGGTTGATTTCGGTTGGGATGCGCAAACACTGGCATCAAAACTGACGCTGATAGGAACTGCCGTCGAGTCGGTACAACCCGTGTCGACCAATCTTGAAAACGTCGTTGTCGGTAAGATTCTCACTGTGGAACCGCATCCACACGCGCCCAACTTGATAGTCTGCAAGGTTGAGCTCGGACGCGATGTGCAGATGATCGTCGTCTGTGGCGCGCCTAACGTCAAAGTCGGCATGAAATCGCCACTCGCTTTGTCAGGGGCTGTACTTAAAGATGGCCTGCGCATCCAGAGCGTCGACAAACATGGAATCGTATCAGAGGGCATGCTTTGCAGTCAGGCGGAACTGGGCATCTCCGACGACCACTCTGGCATCATGGAACTTGAATCGACGACCAAAGCCGGTTCCGATCTCAAGACGGCGTTAAGTCTAGATGACGTCTCGCTCAGTTTTGACTTGACCCCCAATCGTGCCGACAGTCTTTCGGCTATTGGTATTGCCCGCGACATTGCCGCTCTCTGTGGCAGCCCGGTAAAACGTCCGACAGCAGAGATAAAGGAAATCGCCGACAAAGCTGCCGCTGTCGTTGATATCTCGATCGAGGATCCTATCGGTTGTCCTCGCTATGCGGCACGCGTGATAAAAGGCGTCAAGATCGGCCACTCCCCCTGGTGGATGCAACAGCGTTTGCTGGCATCGGGCATACGCGCTATCAATAGCATTGTTGATATCACAAACTACGTGATGCTTGAATACGGCCACCCGCTGCATGCGTTCGATTTTGCCAACTTCGCACAGCCGAAGGTGCTGGTGCGTCGCGCTACCGAGGGGGAGGTATTTCGTACTCTTGACGGCGTCGATCGCAAGCTGAATGGCGATGTTCTCCTGATAACCGACGGTGTAAAACCGGTTGCCATTGCGGGAATCATGGGGGGTGAGTTCTCTGAAGTTGCCGAAAAAACAACCGACATTCTGTTAGAGAGCGCCTACTTCGATCCGTCGATAACCCGACGCGCTCGCAAGTTTCTCGGTCTGCAGTCGGAAAGTCAGACTCGCTTTGAGCGCGGCGCCGATCCCAACATCGTCCCGATGGCGTTGGATCGTGCCGCTAGTTTGATTGAGCGGCTCGCCGGTGGTCGTGTATTGGCCGGCATCGTGGATGTTTATCCTCAGAAGATACATCCGGTCAAGTTGGAATTGCGTCCCAGTCGTGTAAACCAAATCCTCGCTACCGAAATGAGCGCTCCGATGATGATCGATATCCTGCACGCGCTCGAGTTCAAGGTTCTTCCCGGTAAGAACCTGACTGTCGAAGTGCCAACTTTCCGTCCCGACGTCACGCGTGAGATTGATGTGATCGAGGAAATCGCACGCATTTACGGTTACGAAAAAATCCCGACACGATTGTTTTCGGGAGGCAAGCTTCTGGTATCGCGCAATCCTAGAGAAATATTTGCTGGGAAAGCACGTGAGTCTTTGATCGGGCAGGGGTATTTTGAAGTTGTCACAAACAGCATCGTCGATCCCAAACAGGTTCGTCGACTTGACCCGAAGCAAGAGTGTGTCGAGATTCTCAATCCGATCTCGGAGGATTTGAAATGGCTTCGGCCGAGTCTAATCCCTGGGTTGTTGAATGCCGTATGCGAAAACATTAGCCATCAGGTGCGAACTATAAAGCTATTCGAAATTGGAACCGTTATGGCCCTAAGTGGGAAGCAATTGCCGGACGAAACCCAGCGGATAGCCTTGGCGCTCTCTGGTTCTGATATGGGGGAGAACTGGGCGTTTCATCCGACTCAGTTCACTTTCCATGATCTCAAAGGTGCTATCGAAGGAATTGAGAGTCTTACGGATAGAAGGATTACTTACAGTCAGGTGTCAAACGCCGCCTTCGACCCTGCTTGCTGTTTCGAAGTCACGCTGGGTGTAGAGACCATCGGAATCTGCGGAGCGATCCAACCGGAAATTCTCAGAGCTTTCAATATCAAGGCAGAGGTTCTGGTGGCTGAACTAAATTTCGAAGTTCTCTTGGCAAGTGCTGAGTCAACAAAGCCTTATCAGCAGCTTCCACGCTTCCCGATCTCCGAGCGCGATATTGCCATAGTCGTTGACGAAGGCGTTTTCTGTGCGGAGTTACTCGAGACTATCCAAAATGCGGCCGATCAGACTCTGGTCGAGACCGTTGTTCTTGACCTCTACAAGGGCAAGCAGGTTGATTCGGGTAAAAAGTCCCTGGCCTTCCGGTTGGTGTTTCAAGATGAAAGTAAAACTTTAACTGATGCGGATATTGAACGCGTAATTAATAGGATGGTTGAGTCGCTCAAGTCGAAGCACGGAGCAACACTTCGCGCTTAGGAGAGTCCCGATGGAGAACCTCGATAGGTTACAGACGAGAGTCAAAGACATACTCGAGCAATACAAAAAGTTGGAATCGGCTCACTTGGAACTCAAGAAGGAAAATGCTCAGCTTCGTGAGCGGCTGAGCGGCTTGGAATCGGAGTTGAAATTGCTGTCTCAGGATGGCAATCGCCTGGAAAAGCAGACACGTGAGAAGCAGGAAGCGGCGCTGAAACGGATTTCGCGCCTGGTAGACAAGATTCATCAATTCCAGTCAGAAATGAAATTGTCTTGACAGGAGTGTTTGAACCGTTTAGTATTGATTTAACATGAACATAGATTTGGGGTTAGCCATCAGGTGTAGTTGAATTTGGAAACTTCTGCACTATTACTCTATGGAAGATAAAAAACAGACCGTCACAGTTGCCATTTTTGGCGAGAGCTATCCTATCCGGGGGGAAGCCGACACAGAATACATTATGCAAGTCGCTTCGTACCTGGACAACAAGATGCGCGAAGTCGCAGAAAAAAACAGTAACAAATCGCCGGCTAAGGTTGCGATACTGGCGGCTTTGAATATTACTGACGAACTGTTTCAAGCACGACAGGCTGCTTCCGTTGAAGTGAAAGAGTTTGAAGAAAAAACGCAGACGATACTTCATTGGCTCGAAGGCAAATTGCCATCTGAGCAACTGCGTTGATCGACTTCCAGATTCTCCGCTAAGGGCTTCTCCCATTTCCGTTCTACTTTTCTAATATAACCGATCCCGGTGGGCCGCAGGGTCTGTCGAGAGGAGAAGCACTATGTCGCAACAGTTAATTTTACTTGCTGTGTTGGTGGGTGGCGCAGGTATTGCGTCGCTGCTCACTTACCTGATCGCCGGAAAGGCGTCGTTCGGCAAGATCAAACGGGCGGAGGAAGAGGCGAAGCGGGTTCTTGGCGACGCCGCCAAAGAGGCGGAAATAAAGAAGAAAGAAGCTCTGCTCGAGGCGAAGGATGAGTGGTATAAAGCCAAAGTCGCCTTCGAACGAGAACTGCAAAACAAAAAGGCCGAGTACCAGAAGACCGAAAAGAAACTCTCGGAACGCGAACTCAATCTTGATCGCAAGGTTGACATCCTTGACAAGAAAGAAAAAGAGTACGCGGTCAAGGAGAAGAATCTGCAGCACCGCGAACGCGGAATTGCCACACGAGAAAAAGAACTGGAACAGGTACTGACAGACCAAAACCGGCAGTTAGAACGAATCGCCGGTATGTCGACAGAAGAAGCCAAACGCGTTCTCATGGAGAATATGATTGGTCAGGCCAAAATGGAAGCGGCCGCAACTATCAAGGAGATTAAAGAGAAGGCCGAGCAGTCTGCCGAGAAAGAGGCTAAGGAAATCATCATCTCTGCCATTTATCGCTGCGCCTCCGATCATACGGTGGAATCAACCGTGTCGGTCGTGGCGTTGCCAAGCGACGAGATGAAGGGACGCATTATCGGTCGCGAAGGTCGCAACATTCGGTCTTTCGAGACACTCACCGGCATTGATGTTATTGTTGACGATACGCCTGAGGCAGTAATCCTGTCGGGATACGATCCGGTGCGCCGCGAGATTGCGCGTATGGCGCTTGAGAAGCTCGTTGTCGATGGCAGAATCCATCCTACCCGTATCGAAGAAGTGGTAGTCAAGTCACAGAAAGAAATGGCGATGATGATCCGCGAGGCGGGCGAGCAGGCCTGTTTTGAACTTGGCGTTCATGGGCTTCACGAAGATATCATTACACTGTTAGGACAGTTAAACTACCGTACCAGCTATGGCCAGAATGTCCTGCAGCATTCCAAGGAAGTTGCCATGCTTTGCGGTCTGATGGCCGCCGAACTGGGGCTGGATTCGGTTGTCGCCAAACGTTCCGGTTTCCTGCACGACATTGGCAAGGCGATTGACCGCGAGACCGAAGGAACGCATACC
>CAIYYT010000058.1 GCA_903930455.1 uncultured bacterium
GTATCTTTACTTCCTGCAGGATAACACATTCAATCCGAAGCTTTGTCATGTCGAAGCGCGATTTATCTTCGACGAAGTAACCAAGCCGTTTTTAGTGGTTCTGAAGTCTACCGACAAATCGCCGTTTATCGCGAACGCGGAAGGGAAGGGGGATGAGGAAAAGGGGGCCGACAAGGAGAAGAAGGACAAAGGCAAGGATAAGGACAAAGGGAAGAAAGAGGACTCGGTAAAAGTGCAGATTGATTTTGCGAATATCGTCAATCGCAAAGTCGGTATCGAGGTTCCGGCCGGTAACTACGGGCAACTTCGGGCGATCAAGGACAAAGTCTATTTTCTGTCGTACAAAGATCGCGGCATGATGCCGGAGGGCAAGGTGGAGGAAGGAGAAGGACCGCACGCACTTCATCTGTATGACATGAAGGAGAAAAAGGACACCGTCGTAATCGAGGGGATCGCAAGCTACGACATCTCCGATGACAACAGTGTTGTCGTAGTGAAGAAGGAAGATCAGTTCATACAAATGGAAGCGGGAGCTGCCGAAGCTCCGAAGGAAGAAGACAAGGATGCGATCGTCAATCTCGATGGAGTGACCCTCGAAATCAATCCCCGCAATGAATGGAAGCAGATGTACAACGAAGCGTGGCGGCTGGAGCGGGATTTCTTCTACGATCCGAATATGCATGGGCTCAATTGGCCCAAGGTCAGAGAGCAATATGGTGGTTTGATTGACCGCATTTCCACACGCGAGGAATTGAACGATCTTATTGGCGAGACAATTTCTGAGCTATCGGCAGGTCATACTTACGTCTGGGGAGGTGATAAGCGTGCAGCCAAGCCGATACCGGTGGGATTGCTTGGAGCCGATGTTACGGTAGACAAAGCAAGCGGGAAGTATCGGATAGCCAGAATACTGGCGCCACATCCGGGCACGCCAGGCGAATGCTCCCCCTTGGCGGAACCGGGGATCGATGTGAAAGTGGGCGACTTCCTGTTGGCCATCGACAACCAACCGGTGGATGGAGCCGATTACTACTTGAAGTATCTAGTTAATAAGGCCGACAAGCTCGTGCAGTTGACTGTGAATGATAAACCGACGCTGACCGGCGCCAGACAGGTGATTGTTAAGCCGATGGCATCAGAAGATCAGCTTCGATATACAGATTGGGTCGAAGGCAGACGAGCATATGTGGAGAAAGCATCCGGTGGCAGGCTCGGATATATCTATATGTCGAATATGGATGCCGCCGGTCTGTCGGAGTTTGGTTGGCAGTATCCGCCACAGTTTGCGAAGGAAGGGCTGATTCTGGATGTGCGTTACAACGGCGGTGGCTTTGTGGCGGAGATGATTCTGGCGCATCTGGCGCGTAAGGTGTGGTCGTTTGGGCCTCCGGGGAGATACGGAGTGGTATCGCCATTCCCAACGGATGCGTTCTATGGTTACATCGCGGTGGTTTGTAACGGCGAGACCAGATCGGATGGGGAGACCTTTACGGAAGGGGCGAAAGCGCTCCAACTGGGACCGGTGATCGGTGAACGAACGTGGGGAGGTTGGGTCGGTATTCGCTCCGACAAACCGCTGGCCGATCAGGGAATGGTGACCCTGCCGGAACAGCCAGGCTGGGGATTAAATGGTAAATGGATTATTGAAGGTTGGGGATCAGTTCCGGATATTGAAGTGACTGAAGACCCGGCTTCGATAATGGCGGGCAAAGATCCGCAGTTGGATTATACGATTCAGTATCTCCTGAAGAAGATCGTGGAAGAGCCACGGAAATACCCGGCACGACCGGCGTTTCCGGATAGGAGCATCAAGTAGAGGTAACAGGTTAGGTTGAATTAGTTCGAGCGGGCGCACGCCGTGCGCCCGTTGCGCGAAGGATTCACGCTTTCAACCAATTGATTCCTCGACTATTGTGCAGGTGTAATGATCGACAAGAGTAGTGCGGGTAAGGCGATGGCAAAACCAATGCAAACGAAATTGGAGATACCGCGGTCACGGTTGGAGATCTACTTCGAAGTGGTCGCGGCGGTCGCGGTTGCGTTTGTGTTCATTTATCTGTCCGCGACGTGGACAGGGCTACCCGATAAGGTCCCGACGCATTTCAATTTTGCCGGCACACCAGACCACTGGGGGAGCAAGTACTCGTTGCTGCTCTTATTGGGCGTTACGTTCGTGCTTTATGCGGGTCTGTCGATTTTGTCGCGATTCCCGCACATATATAATTATGCGTTTGCGATCACCGATGAAAACCGTCAGCGGCAATACCTGCTGGCGCGGCAGTTGGTGACAGCGCTCAAGGCTGAGTTGGTCTGTGTGTTTATCTTCATGACATGGCAGACGATCGGCGTGGCCCGTGGCAATGCAGGGGATTTGACAGTCTGGTTCACGCCGGTGTTTCTGGCGATCGTCTTCGGGACAATAGCTACCTATCTCTTTAAAGCATATCGCTCGCGGTAGACTGCATCAAGCAAGCAGGCGCATGCCGTGTGCCACGACTATTGCCTTTCTTCAGGCGGGCTGGTGGGTTCAATACCGTGTGCTGAAAGCGCTTTCAGACTGATGTTGATCCAGTTGTAGATCGAGTCGGCTTCGGCTTGAGACGGTTTGGCATCCCAGTGTATAAATCGGTACGACAGGGGCGGCATGTCGCCACCTTTCAGTTCATCATATATGCCCACCAGATCGTCGGCAACATTGCCACGCTTACTAAAAGGAAAACCAGAGGACATGTTCAGGCGCTTTTGGGCACCGCGGATATCGCTTTCGATCATGCCTTTTATCACCGGCAACTTGTGATACCAAGGAAAGCGGGTGCGATCGGTGTGGCAGTCAAAGCATCCCTTGACGAAGATCGGTTCCAGCGCCGCAAAACCACGGTTGATCTCGACATAAAGAGAATCCTGGCTGGTCGCGGCTGTGTCCGAAAGCGTAAGAGATGAACTGTTGCCGGCGAGTTGAGCGGCGCCAATATTCGAGTGGTGAACTGGTAGCAGGGTGATCGCTATTGCCAACGATAGCGATACGGCGATCAGGAAAATTGGAGATGTCAAGCTCCGGGACCTGTCCGGCATATGTCCTCCGTTCGAGTTAAGCGTAGGTAATCTCATGCACTACAATCCAATACGCAAGCGAGGAACGAAACGATAGGCGGAGTCGTTCAATCGTACAGACGGGGATGAACTACATCTCTTCACGCACGTCCAATCTTTGAACATTTTGCAGAAATGCGCTAAAGATCTGTGATGGCGCTTTGCCGCTCATCCGATAGAAGACAATGTGGGGGAACTATTCGGGGCAACTACCCAAAATGGGGGCAACACGGATCTTGAGGTGGGGTTAGGTAATTCAACCTCCCCTCAACAAAATCGTCAATGACTCATTCCCATTAAGCCCAGAATCTCGAAGACTCTCTCACGCATCGGACTATTGTCAGGGTCAAAGCGTCGCTGGAAGACTCTCCAGCGGCGCTGCTGTTTATGGTGGTGGAACGAGTTGTAGTTAGTGTCGGCTTCCTCACCTCCGTTTGACACGCATGTTGTGATACGGAAATGTCGAAATCGTGCGACCGCGAATTGTCTTGACAAATTCAATCCATATTGCTATCCTTTTATATCATAGGGTGATCAATTGTCTTGCCTGAGCACCCATGAGAGGTCGATATACTTTTCGGAAATGGGCTCATCCTAACCGTTTTTTTTGCTACTAATGGTTTCCACGCTGATCGCAATGGCGACTCCAAATCTATCAAGCGCAGCGCGAGAAGTGAATCAAATGCCACGCGCGTTTGCCGATAACAACAGCCGGTGGAATGAGTGCGTGTTGTTCGAAACCAACGCGGGTAGTGCGACCATGCGATTCACCAAGAGAAGTGTATCTTGCCAATTTGCGCATTACCTCGGCACGCGTAGCCTCGCTGTTTTTACGCCCTCTGTGGCACAGCGGCTTTCGTGTGCGTCGAACCGCGATTCGCGACCGTCAGATGCGGGTCGAAGTGACCTTCGCGGCAATAACGAAAGAGCGCATCAGAATACGACGCCAATGCCGGTCTGACGGATTCGGGGAAGTTCACTTGCGGAAGTTTAGGATTTTTCGATATTGATGGAGAAAAACAGATGAAATTGAGAAGCGCACTCTCGCGAACCTTCTTGGTGCTTTTGCACGGGATACCGGTGATGGTTTTCTGCCTGCTGTTGGCTTCTGAACAGGCGTTGTCTGTCCCGGCGGATCCCACCCGCACATTTGAAGTGATCCAGCCGGACGGAATCACGAAGCTCACTCTAAGGGTTATTGGTGATGAAAGAAACGGCCGTCTGGTCACGGAGGATGGTTACACAGTTGCCCAGGATGCCAAGGGCTGGTATTGCTATGCAGTTCTTGATGCTGCTGGAGAGCTTACGGCATCGGTTCTGAAAGCGAATGCGTCACAAAAAAGAACTACCACGGAGAAAAGCTTCTTGGTACAGATCCCGCTGGGATTAGCGGCCACCAATAGGATCGGTAGACCTGATCCGGATGCTCTTGCTCGCACGACTGACAGGACTCTCATGAAGCGCGGGACTAGCACGACAAACAATGTGATGGTTATTCTTATCCGATTTGCTGATGAGACCAACACCTTTTCCGTCAGTGACTTCACCTCACTAATGAATGGCCCCACTTTCGATCTGGGTAGTCTCAAGACATACTACTCTGAGGTCTCATATGGCGCCTTCACGATCGACGGAACAGCTGTTGGATTCTATACCGCAAGCCAGAATCGCGACTACTACAAATATGGTACAGGTACAGACCTTGAGTGGCAACGCGCCGCCATGTTGGCTCGCGAAGCTATTGTTGCCGCCCAGGGCGCTGGAGTGGACTTTGCTCCGTTTGACAATGATGGCGACGGTTATGTCGATGGTTTGTTTGTCGTTCATGTCGGGCCAGGCGCGGAATCAGGTAGTTCTAATTACCCCTGGTCTCACTCTTGGGATCTCGCCTCGGCTGGTCTCAGCCCGGTCTCCGCGAGCGGTAAGATAATCAACGGCTACACTATGGAACCGGAAATGGTTTGGACTGGTGTGCGCGCGACAATCGGCGTTTTTGCGCACGAATATGGGCACGCGATCGGACTTCCCGACCTTTATGATACGGATTACAGCAGTTCGGGAATCGGCAACTGGTGTTTGATGTCGGGAGGAAGCTGGAATGGTCCTGGTCGCAATGGGCAGTCGCCGGCCCATATGAGCGCCTGGTGCAAACAGCGGCTGGGTTGGTTGACCGCAAATCAGCTTCAATATGATGCTCTTAACCAGCCTATTAGCCAAGCAGAAACCAACCAGACCTGTTTCAAGCTCAGGAGCACCTCGATGGCTACCACCGAATACTTCCTGGTAGAAAATCGACAAAAGGTAGGTTTCGATGCCTACTTACCCGGATGCGGAATAGCGATCTGGCACATCGATGACACCCAGACAAGCAACTCGAATGACAGTCATCGGTGGGTCGACCTTGAGGAGGCGGACAACAATCCGCCCAGCCAAGCCAGCGATCTTTGGACCTACGGCAAGACGTTTAACGAGGCTAGCGCTCCCAACAGCAATACATACAGCGGCGCGGCAACTTTGGTAGAAGTAAAAGTCCTGTCTACAGCTTGTGCCCAAACTATGATTGCCGACCTGAAGGTCGGTAGGGTCGGTGATTCTGATGGCGATGGTGTAGCTGATACGCTTGACAATTGCCCGACAGTCTCTAACCCCGACCAACTCAACACGGATGGCGATAGTCTTGGCAATGCCTGCGACAATTGTCCGACAGTCGCTAATCCCGACCAACGGGACACCGATGGTGATGGCTTGGGGGACGCCTGCGATCCCGACATCGACGATGATGGCATTATGAACGCCGTCGACAACTGCAAGTATATTGTCAACTCTTCACAAACCAACAGCGATACCGATAGTCTTGGTGACGCCTGCGACAACTGCCCGTTGGTGAACAATAATGATCAATGGGATTCCAACAGCGACGGAGTTGGTGACTGGTGCGACGGCAATCTGCATATTCATCCGGGTCCGATCCTCCCCAGCGCCTACCTCGACCGATGCTACTACCTGAAGCTCCAGAGTGCTGGTGGTGTAGGCCCCTACACGTGGTCGTTTGTAGGAGGCGACTTGCCTTACGGGCTGAGCTTCCAAGGTGGCACGGCCAGCACGATTTCCGGCAAGCCTACCTATAAATCAACTTTCTCTTTCACGGTCGCCCTGCATGATGGTAGCATTTCGGCCAAGGCCGACACGGCCACGCTGACTCTGACCGTCGTAGACCCGTCCTCCGTTGCCTATGTTGTTTGTGGCGACGTCAATGCCGATTGTATAGTCGACATCTCTGATGCCGTTTATCTGATTGCTTACATCTTTTCCGGTGGCTCGGCACCATCGCCATTGCTCGCTGGCGACGCCAGCTGTGACAGCATGGTCGATATCTCGGATGTGGTATACTTGCTTGCGTACATTTTCTCCGGCGGTGCGGCGCCCTGCCACGTTTGCAAATAGCAAATCAACCTGCGATTTCTGACCCCTCTCCTCCAATGGGGAGAGGGGTCGGCATTCAGTTTCTATATTGCTTCTCCTAGTTCAAACCATATTTTCCAAAGAGTGCGCCGTATGGCTGGAAAGGGTGTATAATTCCTACATGACTGCCTGTCTGAAGATGCTTTTGGTTAGCCTGGTGATGCTGGGCTTGAGTGGCTGTGGGGAGCAACCCGATAACAACAAGCCTGTCGTCAAGAGTGCGGTCAGCGAGCCAGATCAGGTGATGACCAATTCGGAGATCTACCTGACGAACAATGGCTGGCGCGCGGCGATTGTAAAATCCAATCTGCTCAAAGCCTACACCCGCATTGATACTACCCTCATATATGGTGTCGAGGTCCGCTTCTTCGACTCCGCCGGTGTGCAGACCTCAACTCTGACGGCTGACTCGGGGAGAGTTAGTCAACGGACCAACATCATGTCAGTGACCGGTCATGTCAAGGCCAACACCAAGGACAACAGAAGGTTGGTTTCTGATTCGCTGCGCTGGGATGCCAAAAACGACAAGGTCGTGACCGAAGGTCATGTTGAAGTCTATCGCGAGAACGGCTGGCTTTCGGGCGAAGGCCTGGAGACCGATCAGAGACTCAGTAAAGTATTGATAAAGCGTAACTTAAAGGGAAGCTTCAATGAACCGAATCAGTAGGCGAGCAATAGATAGCACTATGAACAGGCCGATCTGCCATTTAGGATCATCCCAAGAAAGGTTGCTGAATTATGGAGCGTTACAGGGAGTCGTACGTCTGGAAATGATCGGGTTGATACTTCTGGTTTGTACAGGACAGATGGTCGTCACCGAGGAGCTTAGTCCTGACAAATTTCGAAAGATGGTACAGACTGAACTGGAAAAGACACAAGTCAAGATTGATTCAGTCGGGACCGCTCTGAAGGTGATGGCATTTGGAGATCCTACACGGGACTTCATGTTGGCGCCGATAATCCGCGCTGGTAAACTCGTTGCGGTGTATAAGGATGACCCCAAGCGAAATGGCGTGACTCCGCTTGCCAGTGCAGCGGTCTTGAAATCGGTCAGGCTTGACTTGTTCTCGGAAATCGGCGCTCGACAGGTTCTCCAGGATCGTGGGTATGCTTCTGGCGACCCGATTGCGGTGTCGGTGGGACCGTGTTCTCTCTTCGGAGTACTGGAGACAGGCTGGTATCTGCCTGTAGGGGAATCGTTTGTCTTGCTGTCCCTAGAGGGTCGAATAGTCTCCGAGTCGGATATTACTCATTTCTGGCCGGGCAAGCTGGTGACATTCAGGCAAATTAGGGAACGGTTGCTGCCAAAAGAGTAAGCAAGAGGGTCGCCAAGAGCCGCGGGTTCCGGGAAAAAGAGTCAATGTAGACGTCAAAAACAGTGTATATTCAATAGGAATGAGAAAATTACACTCTGATCGACTGGTTAAATACTATCGCAAACGCAAAGTTGTTGATGAGATATCCATTGAGGTTAACCAGGGCGAGGTAGTAGGTTTGCTCGGGCCAAATGGCGCCGGAAAGACTACAACATTCTACATGGTCATTGGTTTTATTCGTCCCCAGTCGGGCAAAGTGATGTTGGATGATCGCGAGATCGGCGGGCTTCCGATGTACAGGCGAGCGCGGCTCGGTATCGGATACCTAGCCCAAGAACCATCAATATTTCGGAAATTGACCGTTTGGCAAAATGTAATGGCGGTCGCGGAGACGATGTCACTGTCGCGGGGGGAGCGAATCGAGCGCGTGAAGATGATCTTGGAAGAGCTGAACGTCATGTCGCTAGCAAAATCGCGCGGTTATCAGCTTTCCGGGGGTGAACGACGGCGCGTGGAGATTGCGCGGGCTTTGGTGCTCAGTCCGAGCTTTATGTTGCTAGATGAACCATTCTCGGGGATCGACCCGATTGCTGTAGAGGATATTCAGCGGATCATCGGCTCTCTTAAGGAGAAGGGACTCGGGATTTTGATCACCGACCACAATGTTCGCGAGACGCTTGCGACAATCGACCGGGCGTACATAATGTGCGACGGGCGTATATTGAAGGCTGGGAGCGCCGAATTCCTGGCTTCCGATCCTGAAGCGCGGAAGATTTATCTGGGAGAGAAGTTCCGGTTAAACTGATTGCAACCGTAGCCGATAATATAATTGGCGGGATGATCGTTCTCGTTAACCTATTATTGGACAAAAAGATAGTATGCGACTTGACCTGACCCTGAGAATGACGCAGAAGCTGGCGCCGCAGCTAATTCAATCTTTGAAGATGCTGCAGATGCCGGTTCAAAAATTGGAGCAGGTCTTGCGGCATGAGCTCGCCGTTAACCCACTTCTGGAAGAAATCGAGACCGAAGAGCCCGAACAAGAGTCTCCCCAGGAAACCGAGTTGGTCTCCGAGCTAGATAACCGCAAAGAAGAAGACACTGTGGATTGGGAGGACTACCTCCGCGACGATAGCGAGTATGATGTCAGGGAATATAAGAGTGAGAGCAAAGAGCTTCCGGAGTTTGGCGTTGCCAGTGAGAAGTCGCTTTACGAGTATCTTCTTGAACAGCTTAGCTACTTGAAACTCGCAGGTGAAGACATCGAAATTGCGGAATTCATTATCGGCAACATTGACGAGTCGGGTCTTCTGTCCTGCTCGGTCGAGGAACTGGCCGAGACGCTCAAAGCCACGCCGGAACGTGTCGAACGCATTCTGATGAAGATTCAGCGTTTTGATCCGCCGGGTGTGGCCGCCCGTGATCTGAAGGAATCCCTGATGTTGCAGTTGCGCGAACGCGGAATTGACAACAATCTTGCCTATCGGATCGTAGATGAACAACTGGAGACGCTTGATCGCAAGAGCCATCTTCAGATCGCGAAGACGCTTGGCGTGACTGTGGAGCGGGTACAAGAAGCGATGGACATTATCAAGACGCTGTCACCGCATCCCGCGTATGGACGATTTGCGCGTGCTGCAGCGGCGGTGATACCCGATCTGATCGTCGAAAAGATCGGAGAAGAATACGTCATCTCACACAATGATCGCAATGTCCCGCAATTGCGCGTCAACGCCGGCTACAAGGAACTGCTTAGACGCGGCAACACCACGCCCAAAGAGACCAAGCAATATGTACGCGAGAAGCTGGAGCAAGCGCGCTGGCTGCTGAATGCGATCAATCAGAGACGCAACACGATGATTCGTGTAATGCAGGCGGTCGTGCACGAACAGATAGAATGGTTTGAAAAGGGCGTTGAACATCTGCGCCCCCTGACAATGGAGAAGATCGCCGACATCGTAGAGATGAATGTCGCGACTATATCGCGGGTTTCGAGTGACAAGTATGTGCAGACGCCACATGGCGTATTTGAGATAAAGTACTTTTTCAATTCCGGCGTCAACACCGAGCACGGCGAACAACTTGCCAAGCGGACGGTTAAACAGGAGATTGAGAAGATAATCGCCTCCGAGGATATCGGTAAGCCGTTGTCTGATCAAGAAATCTTCAAACTGCTGAAGCAGCAGGAAATTAGTATTGCGCGCCGGACGGTGACGAAGTACCGTGAAGAGTTGAGGATATTGCCCGCCCGGTTCCGCCGGCGGACTACGACATAGGGCTGGAGCAGCCTTTACCTCTTTTGCCATTGGATGGTGAGGAATGCGTATTCCTCATGTAGCGCAAATGAGTTGTTGGATCAAACATCAAGTAAGCTATACCTTCCTCAATCCCAAACCCAACGGGGGCGAAAACCGTGGAGTGGATCGAGCTTCTGTGGGCGTAAGCAAACCGATTTGAAAGGAGTCGTTATGAAGATCAAAGTAACCGGCCGTCGGATCGAACTTTCCGAAGACATGAAGGGTCGAGCGACTACGGAGATTGAGAAACTGGGCAGGTTCTTCGACAACATCATCTCGGCGAGTCTGGTGCTGACGCAGGATAAGCACCGTTTTGACGGCGAACTGACGATGAACGTATCCCGCTCCAATTTGGTGGCGAAGGCCTCTACTGAAGATATGTTTGCGACGATCGAAGAGGTGACCGACAAGATGGCAGCACAACTCAAGAAGCACAAAGAGAAGATCAAGGATCGCAAACAAAAAGTCGTCTCCGGTAAGAAGGCGAAAGTTGAACTCACGACCGCCGTCGATGAAGTGGAACTCTGAAAATCGGATTGAACCATGCCGTCGCTGACTGTTGATAAGCTGTACAAAGAACGCCGTGAGCTTTTGGATCTTACGCTGCTGGCGGGCGCCGACGGTATGTCGCGTCCGATCCAGACCAGCGAAATCTTTCGCCCCGGTTTGGCGCTCACTGGCTACACCGAACGCTTTGCCCACAGAAGGGTGCAAGTGCTTGGTGAAACCGAGATGAGTTATATTCAGTCACTTACCAGCGAACAACGGATCGCCGCACTCACCAGAATGGTGGCATTCGAGATGCCGATGATGGTTGCCAGCAAGGGGCTCGTGCCGCCGCGTGAGTTATTGGATATCTGTAACAAAACCAAACTGCCGTTGCTGTCGACGCGCTTTTCGACCACGGAATTGATCAACCGCATGTCGCT
This sequence comes from uncultured bacterium, assembly GCA_903930455.1. Classification (GTDB taxonomy): domain Bacteria; phylum Zixibacteria; class MSB-5A5; order CAIYYT01; family CAIYYT01; genus CAIYYT01. Next base: position 11,095 of record CAIYYT010000058.1, read on the forward strand.
GTTTCTTGATAATTTCTTTGCGCCGTCAATAACCAAACACGGCACGCTGGTTGACGTCTACGGTGTCGGATTGCTCTACACCGGCAAGTCGGGTATCGGTAAGTCGGAATGCGCGCTTGATCTGGTTGAACGCGGTCATCGGTTGGTGGCGGACGACATGGTCAAACTGACGAAAAGGTCGCAGACGACGATACTCGGCGCTTCCAATGAGTTGCTCGGACATCACATGGAAGTTCGCGGCATCGGCATCATCGATATCGAGAAACTGTTTGGTATTCGTGCGATCCGTCTGCAAAAACGGGTTGAAGTTGAAGTGCGGCTGACCTACTGGGAAGGCGGCGCTGAATACGAACGTCTGGGGCTGGAAGACCGCTACACTACGATTCTCGGCGTCGAGATTCCGGTGGTCGTGATTCCGATCTCTCCGGGGAAGAACATCACGGTGATTTCGGAAGTTATTGCGATGAACCATATGCTCAAAGTCTATGGCGAAAACGCGGCGGTCGAATTGTCAAAGCGTCTTTCAGAACGGCTGCATCGTCAGACGGTGACTTCAGACTATCTGGAATCCGACTTCGAGTAATCTGCAATCATAGTAACAGGCAAATACGCGCTGTCAGGAGGGGTTCCTGACGGCGCTTTATTTGGGGGTCGTAAGAGCAGGTCGCGACCCCATCGGAATCGGGGCGAACGGCTAAAGTCGCTCCTACAAGCGTCGTCGGTAGAGTTGATGGCCAGGGTTGTTCCCTGCTCCCGGTAAGGGGATCAGTTCGTATCGCTCGACAAAGTTGGGTGTGGTCACAAGTGGAAGCGAGGCGGGATAGTCGGGATCGATAAAGAGCCATTCTGCGTTGGTTGAATCAGCAAAGCGGCGGTATTCCCCCGCGCGATTGTAAGAAACCGCCTGCGGTGTCACTAATCCATCGCGGTCGATGATGACGCCCCGGAAGTAATACCCAAGGTAGCCGATGTCCTCTGCCAGCACGCGGTCGTTCGGGCGAGCATGTTGGGTGAGGTAGTCGGCGGCGACACGGATGTCGTGATAAGTCGCCATCTCAAGGCGCAGATTGTCAAAACGACCAGTCAGATGAATAAGTGACGCCACAACTACAAGTATAGATGCAACAGCAGGCACCCAGTTTGTATAGCCTGCTTTCCCAACCGGCACTTGTCGCAGCAAGTATACAAGTGCAATCGTAACGAAAACGAAGCCAGTCGGATATACAGGGGCCGGATACCAGAAAAAGACATGCGTGCCGCTGATGACCAACGCGCCAAGATATGCGCCACACCAAAGGGCGATGATACCGAGTAGTCTGTCTTTGCGGAAGGCCAGTATCAATCCGAGAAGAAACAGCGGCCAGATGATCCAGCCGAATGGTGAGTTCATTCCCAGGGTGATTGCCAGATTCTGCCAACTGCTGAAACGCTCGTAGCCGGAATAGAGCGCCATTTTGGCGGTGAGAGAATTGGGTACGACCGATCCGAAGTAGAGATATGCAAACAACAACCAGTTGCCGGCGATCAGCAAGATCGGAATTGCTTTGAGAAGAAGTTGTCGTCTATCGCGGACGATCGTGATGATAACGGTCAATACCAACAGCGCCCAACCTTCGGGGCGCGCTATGGCTGCCAGTGATGCGACCATGATCGCGGCAAGGTGCTTGCGAGTATAGAGCAGATATAGGCCTGATGTGATCAAGAGCGTGAAGAGCGCAGTCTCCATGCCGGCGATGTCACAAATCACCGAGCGCGGGAAGACGATATAGAAAACCGCAGGTAAAATGGCGAGCTTGCCAAGATCAAGATGTTGCGACCAACGGTACAGGATCAAGGTGGTCAGACCGGCGGCAGTCAGATTGATAAACAGCGCGGCGGTAAGACTTGGCATGCCGATCAGATTGAATGCAGCGATCAGCAGTGTGAACAACGGCGTGGAAGTGCCCAGCACCCGTTCGCCAAGGTTGTAGACCAGGCCGTTGCCACTCGCGATGTTCGCAGCATAACGAAACGTGATGAAGGCGTCATCGACGGCATAGCGTGTCGCGAAAAACACGACCGACCGCACGGCGATGGCGGCGAAGGAGAGAATGATGGGAGTAGATTTCTTCATCGGGGACAAAATAGGAAGGTGAAGGGGTGATGGGTAGGGAAATTGAGGGGGAAAGAATTCCGTTGGTTCGAATTTTTGTGTTTCGGGCTGCGGCGTGGGTGGAGATCGGAACCGCAGGGATTCCGATCTACTGGACTGGTGTTCCGCTGGCCCGTTGATCGCCAGAGGAGAAAGAAGCATAGCGGCACACATGGCACAAATAGGAACCTAGCTCACTTAGAGAAATGTGCCAGTTGATGACGTCGCTTGGCGTGAGGACAATAGTCAGGCGATCAGCAAACGTTCTCTCAGCACATGCAGCGACAAACGACATAATTGTTTCCTGAATGATCTCCTGTCGCGTTTGGCTGAGCCGACCAAATCCTGTGCCAAGTACCGGCATAACAAGATGCTCCTTCAATCCGCGTTGGTCAATAAACACCCACAGTTTTGCCAGGCAATCCTTCAGATCATCGAACGTTACATGAGCTACTCCATGTTCATTTATGTTCGCAATTGCGACGAAGTAGGCTGTACGATTCTTCGGATTCAGGCGAACGCACGTGCCGATCGGGTGTTGTAACACCTTTCCACGTCGACCCCCAGGTAGTATGATACCGGGGACACCTCCAAGACCAGAAGATATCTCTCGGTCTAGTTGCTCCTCATCGCCGTAATACTTCTTGGTGAAAGTACCCTGAACACTTTTCTCCGATATCAGTTCTCGCGATATGTGAGTGTCGAAAGTCGTGTTTGTTCCCACGATGAGAGCACCTGGCAAGGCGAAAACGTCGCCAATTACTAGTTCAATTGTGACATCTCGGCCATTCAGCTTGTGGGAGACCGATAGATGAGGCCGACACTTGTAAGCTGCGTATGCCACGCCGACAAGTCCAAATAGAGGCCACAGTCCCCTGATGAAATTAGGATACTTTGGGTCATTGACGACAAACGTTGTGAACTGCACCGCCACCCAAAGGAATCCGAAGGAACTCAAGAAGGCTGTAAGAGCCTCTGTTGACAGGAGTTTCTTGAGCCATTCGCGACAATACAGACGATATCGCTGAAATCTCATAGACTGAGTCCCCGATACACTTCATCTTTGTAGTAATAAGGACCTGACATGCCCGAGGCCAGCAGTCCGTCATGGCTTTTGGGCCAGTTATCAAGAGCATGTTGCATTATAGCAGCGTTAAAGGAAATATGGACAGCGAGAGTCTGTTGTGCCAACGATGGACAGCGCTCTCCATCCATGGAACGCCGGCCGTTTAGGTTCACGACGATAATCGGTAATTGACGAGAGATGGCTTGCTCGATTTCCCACCGAACGAATTTCGTAAGATATCGAGTTCGTTCCCCAACCAACAACACAAACAACTTAGAATTACGCATTCGCTCTGCCAATTGCGCTTTGATTGAGCTGTCCTGACTGGAATCACGGGCTGTGTTCAGGTCATGGGCGTTGTAGAAATTGAACTCAATGCCATCGTTCTGTTTCCACGCTTGCATCAAGCGGTAGTACACTATGTCCAAATCACCGTCGAAGGACACGAATGTTTTATTTCGATATGGCATCGCTGCTCCTTTCCTTTTGCACCGGCGTTGTCGTGCTGACGGGTCGACTGTCCCGAGCCTTTGATATCCTCTGTTCTTTCACCTTCTGCCTTGCCTTTCTCAGTCTCGTTAGCAAGACGCATTATCAGCAGCCAATGCCCGCTCTTTGCGCTTGTCGAGCGTCTGACCTGCCTTTCACGTCGGAGAGCTTCGTCTCTTGAATGTATTCTTGCGGAAGTATACAACTATTGGCCCGGCGACGCAAATAGATTTATTTGGCGTCTTTGAGAGAAACACAAACCCACCGCAAGCGGTGGGGCACCAAATATCCTTGGTCAGGCAGGAATACCTAACCTACCGGAGCACGAAGAGCTTACTTCGCGGCGACAACGGCGAGGAGCAAGGAATTGTAGCGGACGGTTTCGCTATCGAATGAGGAACAAATCACTGCCGGCACTTTCCCGCCGAGAACAAGCAAGCCATAGTCGCTTTTAGTGTAGAGCGCAAAGGCTCGGTAAACACCGTAGCTGGTAGCGAGATTGGGACCGATCAGGATGTCGGCAAAACCGGCGACCGGGCCGGGAGCGCCTTTGTCTTTGGCGGCCGATTCGATCAGGGCGACATCCAAAGACAGCGGGCCGTCAACGAGGCAACCTTTGATCTGGTTTTTGTCCGCCATCTTGGCGATCACTGCGGCCTCAATCGTAACCGGCATCTGCGGGTAGATCACTTCGACCGCCGCCAGCATTGCCGCTTTGGGCTGCTTGTTGCCGAGCTTGTGAGCGAGAGCGACGCTGTTGTTGAGGATGGCTACGAGATCCATTAGTTCGGGCTGCGGATTGACGATGGGATCGGAGATAAGGAGCAGCCGGTCGAGTTCGTTATTTTTGCAGACCATGATTCCCGAAACCAAATTCGGATGCACGCGGAATCCGAGTCGGCGTTCAAACAGGAGCGATAGGAAATCCTGTGTGCCGAAAACACCCTTGCAGATGCCTCCCACTTTGTTGTCGTGGATAAGTTCCTGCGCCATGTAAACCGAATGATTCGGATCGTCGGATCGAACCAGTTCCCAACCACGCGTTTCGACACCGGCCTCTTTGGCGGCTTTGAGAATGGCTTCCTCTTCACCGATCAACACCGGTTTGATCAGCCGATTTTTCATCGCCCGGTCGAGCGCAGTAATCAATGTTGGTTCATGCGGTTCGACGCAGGCCAAGAGCACGGGGTCGGTTGCGCGTTCGCGCGCCAGTTTTTCGATATCGGCGAAGTTGGCGGTCATTTCTTCATCCGTTTCAGGTGGTGCGACAACAAGCAGGCGATTGAAATCGACGCCAGTTTGTTGAATGCCGTGTCGGTGCGCGACACGAGACTAACCGGCACTTTGGCGCCGACAATGACACCGGCAAAGGTCGCGGGGGAGAACAGAATCAGCACCTTGGAGATGATATTACATTCCTCGATGGAGTCAACCAGAAGCACATCGGCATCGCCAGCGACATAGTTCTTGATACCGCGTTTCAGGGCGATTTCACGATTGGTGGCGGCTTCAAAGGTGACCGGTCCGTAGATCTCGCAGTTTTCGATCTCGCCGCTTTTGCTCATGCCGGTGAGCTGCGCCGCTTCGGTGGTCGCGGGCATTTTGGGATGGATGTAGTCGATCGGGGCCGATATGGCGACCTTGGGCTTTTCGTAGCCGAGCGTATGAAACAGCGACACGGCGTTCTCGATCAATTGTATCTTCTGCTCGAATGTCGGTTTGACCACCATTCCGCCGTCGGTAAGGCCAAGCAACTTGTGATAGCCGGGGAAGTTAAGTACCGCAACATGCGAGAGTGTGTTCTGTGTACGCAGGGAGAAGTCCTTGGAAAGGACAGTTTTAAGCAGCGCCGAAGTCGAAAGGAAACCCTTCTGAATCAGGTCAGCTTCACCCTTGTCGGCGGCCTGCGAGGCAAGATAGGCGGACTTGGCGGCGGAATCACAATCAACGATTGCGAAGCCGGAGTAGTCGATGCCATTGGTTGCGCCGATCTCCATGAGCTTTTTCTCGGAGCCGTAGAGAGTAAATTTGGCGATACCAAGTTTGGCCGCCTCGGAGCAGGCGCGCAGGACATCATCATCCTCCGCGGCGGCGACTGCCACCCGGAAAAGACCATACTCCTTGCCCAGAGCTTGGGCTTGTTCGATGATGCCGTTTGCAGTAGTAATCTTGTCTATAGCCATAGTCAGTTGACAAAATACGAATGCCCCAGATTGATGTCAACCACAATAAGTAGATGTGGTTTTCCGGGTAATCAAAGACAACGCGGCTTCGGTAAAGGGTCAGGAATAGGCTGCGAGCGTCTCGCTTGACAAATCCCGCGTGTTCATCTATTCTTGACTATCAAATCTCAAGCAAGCACATGAAGGAGGAGAAATGACTATCAAGAAACTCGGGATTGTCGGGTTTGGACAAATGGGCTCCGGCATCGCACAAGTCGCGGCTGCCGCGGGTTATCCAGTCGTAGCGACGGATGAAAAGGACGAATTCCTTAAGAAGGGGCTGAGCCGTATTGAGGGACTTTTCAACAAGGCCATCGAAAAAGGGAAAGCCACGGAAGAAGACAAGAAAAAGACGCTCGGCAACATCACGACCACCACCGACCTTGGGGCGTTTGCCGACTGCGACCTGGTGATTGAAGCCATTGTCGAAAACCTCGATGCCAAGATTCAGGTCTATGAGACGCTTGACCGCGTCTGCAAACCAACTGCGATTTTCGCTTCCAACACGTCTTCGCTATCGATCACAGATATGGCGGTTGTCACTTCCCGACGCAGCCAATTTGTCGGGATGCATTTCTTCAATCCGGTGCCGGTGATGAAGCTGGTTGAAGTCGTACGCACCATCATGACCGACGACCAAACTTTCAACACAGCCGTGGCCTTTGCCGAGTCGGTTGGCAAGACCGTAGTCCGCGCCAAAGACACCTGCGGGTTTGTCGTCAACCTGCTGCTGATACCGTACTTGATCGACGCCATCCGCTGGTATGAGCATGGACTGGCGACCAAGGAAGACATCGACAACGGCATGAAACTCGGTTGCGCTCACCCGATGGGACCGTTGGAGCTGACCGATTTTATCGGACTGGACACGGTTCTATACATCGGCGAAATCATGTTTGAAGAATTCCGCGAACCGCGTTACGCGCCGCCGCCGCTCTTGAAGCGGATGGTCAAGGCTGGATATCTTGGCAGGAAAAGCGGTCGCGGATTTTACGAATACAAGAAATGAGGGAGACAATGGTATTTCAAAACATCACGGTAGAAATCAGTAGCGCCAAAGCCACAATCACAATCAATCGACCCAAGGCGCTTAATGCTCTCAATCGCGAGACGCTGAAGGAAATTAAGGCGGCATTCACCGAACTAGAAACTGGTGGTGTGGTCCGTGTCTGCATTTTCACGGGGGCGGGCGAAAAGGCGTTTGTCGCCGGCGCCGATATTCCGGAGTTGAAGGAACTTAATCTCGTTTCCGGCAAGGAATTTGTGGAACTCGGTCATCAAACCTTCGCGCAGATCGAGCATTCGAAAATTGTCTCGATTGCTGCAATCAACGGATTTGCTCTGGGCGGCGGTTGTGAGTTTGCGATGGCAGCCGATATCCGGATGGCCTCGGATAATGCCAAACTTGGCCAGCCGGAAGTTAACCTTGGGGTCATTCCCGGTTTTGGCGGCACCCAGCGGATGACCCGTCTGGTCGGCAGAGGGCGCGCAAAAGAGTTGATCTTCACGGCACGAATCATCACGGCTGAGGAAGCTTTGCGCATCGGCTTGGTCGAGAAAGTAGTGCCTGCCGACAAGCTTCTGGAAGAAGCCAACAAACTCGCCGATCTGATTTTGTCCAAAGGGCCGTTGGCCGTGCAGTATGCCAAGGAAGTGATCAACCGCGGCGCCGATCTTGATCTGGCAAATGCGAATGGATACGAGATGACGGCATTTGCGGCGTTGTGCGAAAGCGACGATAAAAACGAAGGGCTGACGGCATTTATGGAGAAGCGCGCGGCGGGGTTTAAGGGGAAGTAGGGGGGGACGTCAAGGCCGCTTCGGTTTTGACGGTATCTGGTTGCGGATTTAGACGTTTTGTATTATCGTATATCATGTCATTGTTGCAATGGTAAAGTGAAAATGTACAAAGTGAAATGTCAAAACCGAAGCGGTTTTGAGCTACGAAACTAGAAAGGTGGGCTCAATGGACTGGCAGAAGCTGTTAAGCAGCAAACGCATTATTATCCCATCAGAATTCCATCGTGAAGCAGTACCGGATGCAAGAAGTGAATTTGAACGAGACTTTAGTCGGATTCTTTATTCAAACGCTTTTCGCAGGCTTCATAACAAAACGCAATTATTCCCTATGCCCGCGAATGACCATGTGCATTCTAGGCTAACGCACAGTCTTGAAGTCTCTGACGTCGGATGGGCACTTGGAAGACTCTGCGGGCAGAGGATTATCGAAAAATATCCCATTTTACGCAATGTCGATATACAGGCAACAGACTTTGGAAACATTGTTGCCTCGGCATGCCTCGCACACGACATCGGTAATCCGCCATTTGGACATAAGGGAGAAGATGCCATAGCGTCGTTCTTTAGATCTGTAGAGGCAATCAACTATGTCAATTTGTTGTCGGACCATCAAACGGCAGATTTACAGGGCTTTGAGGGCAATGCTCAAGGACTGAGAATCATCTCCCGAATCAGCGAAAGGGTCAACAGAGGTGGAATGAGGCTAACAGCAGCAACAGTGGGTGCATTCTCTAAGTATCCACAGTGCTCTACTTCCGTAAAGCCAGAAGCCACAGAGACAAAGGTTGATCGTAAATTTGGAATCTTCTCGACTGAATTGGACTACTTTCGAGAAGTTGCCAACGAGCTTGGTTTAATCGAATTAGAAACGAACTCCTGGTGTCGCCACCCGCTTGCCTTCTTGATGGAGGCGGCGGACGATATCTGCTATAACATCCTCGACCTAGAGGATGGGTTTATTCTAAAACTTGTCTCTTATGAATCGTTCCGCGACGTCATACAACCAATAGCGCAGATCGAGAGCAGAAAGCTTGACGAATCGTCATCCTACTCAGAAAAAGTAGGTCACCTGAGAGCAAAGGCAATTGGCAGGCTGGTAGGAGAGGTAATCAGAATCTTCTCGGATCAGGAATCGGCCATTTTGCAGGGGGAGAGAAAGCATAATCTGATTGAGGATTCTGCCCTCAAAAAAGAAATCAAGGCCATTAAGGACATCACAAGATCAACGTGCTACGCAAGCCCAATAGTAGTCAAGACCGAAATTGCCGGCTATCGAGTATTGAAAACGGTCCTCTCCGAGCTCTTGACCGCTCTCTTTCGTGAAGATGGGAATGCGGGAATATGGGTCGTGGACCGGCCTCCGGGAGCCGCATCTCCGATTGACAAGATCATGTGGGCAACTGACTATGTCAGCTGCATGACAGACAGGTATGCAATTACTACCTACAGACATCTACTCGGAATCACTCTACCTGCCGATGAATAATAGTTCCGTAGGTCTGGTTGTTAGTGAAACGCTGAACCCAACATCTCTTGCATCTATGGTTGTCGGGTTTGGCGCTTCGCCGCAAACCCGACCTACCACTCTACAGTTAACTATAAGGAATAGAAGAACCCATCTGTCGCTTCGCTATGGGTGGGCTACAGTCCTAAGAGAAACACGTCAAGACCAAAGTGGTATTGACCTGCACGGCCGATTGTTCCTCCGGCTACACGAAATAAGAGCATAAGACGATACGTATACAGGGCGGCGGATGCAAGCACCTGCAGGAACAGGGAATCAGTTTTTCGAATTTGACATCTTGGGTAACTGATGATTTTAGCACAACTGAAGAAAAGAATCAGGGACCGCATCTACTGTTACCTCCCTCTGCCCGATTACTACGGCGGGGATTTCAAGCGAATCTATAGCTTCCTCCAACAAAGCTGCCATTGGAGCAGAGAACAAGTCCAAGCATATAAACTGGAAAAGATTAGGGCGCTTCTGTCGCATGCCCAAGAGAATGTCCCCTACTACCGTGATCTCTTCAAAACAATTGGACTCGACATGCGGGACATCAAGAGCTTAGAAGATTTTTCTCAGATCCCGATTTTGAGCAGGAAGACGTTACAGGACAATCTCGAACAGCTCAAGGCCTCCAATTTCAAATCCTATAAGCCCCTGCGAACGCAAACTTCAGGGACCACGTCGCAGATGACACTTCTCTATCGCAGTCAATACCAGGAAGCCTTTCGCAGAGCCGTAGTGTGGAGATTCCACAGTCAGCACGGTCACAACTTCCGTGACCGATGGGTGAATATCGCCTGCCGCAGCTTTGATCCAAAATCGCCAGTCTGCGAGTACAATCGCCTGGAGAACTGTCTTTTAATCAATACTTATCACATTATCAGAGGATGTCGTGATGAGATCCTCGAAGCAATTCGAGACTTCCAGCCTACGATGATCTGGACTCATCCCAGCCCGCTGGGAATCCTTGCGGAGTATGCTCTATCAAAAGGGATTTTGCCAATAAGAGTGCCCGCGATCGCCACTTTTGCGGAGAAGATGTATCCCCACATGCGGAAAGTTCTCCAGGAGGTTTTCCCCGGCAAGTACATCGATTACTTTGCCAACCGGGAGAACAGTTTCGCCTCCTGGGGCAACTCAGATGACAGATTTTATGAGGTTTCAGAATACTGTCATATGGAGGTTGCTCACCGATGGTCGGATGACGTGACCGGCGACCTGATAACCACCAGTCTGCACAACTATGCCGTTCCGCTGATACGTTACGATCCCGGCGACATTGTCAAATGGTGCGGCTATCAGAATGATGACATTCCTTACCCCATGGTTGAGCTGCTCGGAGGGCGCGGTAAGGACATACTCGTTACTCGTGATGGTCTAACGGTGCCTTACTTCTTGGCCTACATCGACGCCATGAATTTCGACAAGCTAAAGAAATATCAGATTGAGCAAGTTAGTCTGGACGAGATCGTCCTGAGAGTGGTTCCCAAGGATAACTACATCCGTCAGCAGGATGAGTCAATCCTCCTGAAGTATGCTTCAGAGTCCCTCGCCAACAAGTTCAGGATACGACTTGAGTATGTGGATGATATCCCCCTGACTGACGGTGGCAAATATCGCCCAGTAATATCGAAACTCGCAGTCGAGTACTTTGACAGAAAGCCCAATTGACGTCAGCTTCTGATAGCTCGGTGGCACGCAAAGCGCAACGGGAAGAGCACACGACTCTTGACCTGCACATAGAAACTTCGGGGATCAAAATGGAGCAGAGCGGGATCGAACCGCCGACCTGTACGTTGCGAACGTACCGCTCTCCCAACTGAGCTACTGCCCCATACTTGCGATATCCAGTCAGGCAACACCTGCCCGATTGGCGCACGTGGCGATGTCAAGATATGTGTCGGCAGGATTTCGTCAAGGCGAAACTTTCCGCTCGTGGCCGAAAGAAAACGTAATTGCCGCGAAGATCAGCGCGGCTCCCAGCACGGTCATCAATGTTGGTGACTCTCCGAACAGCATCAGCGCCCAGACACTTGCCATGATCGGTTCACCGAGAATAACTATCCCAACCAGATGCGCTTTGAAGTGCTTGAGCGAGTAGTTGAACAGCGAATGTCCAAGCAGGGTGGGAACGACCGCCAGCAGAATAAACCAGAGGTAATCGTGTGTCTGTCCGGGGAGGTGCGTCTTACCGAATATAAACATTGCGGCTGTCAACAGCAGCGCCGAAGTTGCATAGAGGGGCAGCGTGTAGTTAATCGTGCCGAGCTTACCCACGAGCGTGCGTCCGATCAAGAGATAAAATGCCGCCAAGAGCGCACCCGACAACGCTAGCAGGTCACCGACCAGATGTCCTTCCGATAACCGAAAATCTCCCCAACTAATCAGCGCCGCGCCAGTCAGTGCCAGCACGATCGCGAGATAACCCCATCTGTCGACTCGCTCCTTTAGGATCACATGCGCCAGAACCGTCAGGAACAGCGGTTGGATCGTCACCAGCACCGTCGCGCTCGATACGGAAGTCAGCGTCAATGCAGTGATCCAGACGGTAAAGTGCCCCGCCAGAAATGCTCCCGCCAAGGCGACCAACCAGCGCTCGCGTCCGCGCGGCAGGACAACTCGCTCCCGCTGTGACAGGTAGACGGGCAACAATATCAGCGATGCGAAGATCATCCGGTAGGCAGCGATCACTAACGGATCGGAATGGCACAGACGGATAAGAGGCGCAGCCCAACTGGCGGCGATTGTGGCAAAGACGAGGATGAACAGGTTGCGGCTCAAAACGTCCCTTTCCGGCTACATGGAATCCGCGCAATGTAAGGCATCATTCCTCGAGAGACAATGCTATCGCCACCGGAAATTCTATCTCCCTGCGGGGAGGTCTGCTGATTAGGGCGTCGGCAAAAGGACAAAAAAATGGGTGGCTGTCGCAAGGACAACCACCCGTTTGCGTAAAAACGCAATAATCTACTTCTTAGTGCCGCGAAGCTTCACCATGGTCTCAGCCTTGAGAATGGCCTTGAGCTGCTTCTGTAGTTTGTCCCAGAACGGGAACATGGTGCAGCGCCCTGATTTATCGCAGTCGCAGCCGTCTTCGCCACGAACGCAGAGGTTGATCCCCAGTGGACCGTCCATCGCTTCGATGACATCAAGAACACTGACTTGGTTGGGTAACTTAGCCATCTGGTACCCGCCGTGTACGCCCTGATATGACTTGAGAATCTCGGCGCGGGTGAGCTCTTTGAGAATCTTCGCCAGAAAATCACGCGGCACGGATTCGGCTTCGGCGATGGCGTTGATCGAATTGCGAATGTCCGTCGGCTGCTTGGAAATGTACAATACTGCTCGCAGCGCGTAGTCGGCTTTGCGGGAAATCTTCATGCTCGGTTCACTCCTTCATGAGCTTAGTTCGCTATGTTATCTCTTAAACGACCGAAAGCTGAATAAGTTTCCACAGATTCCCTGCCAGCAGGGTTGCTAACTCAATCATCAACGGTCCTCTTTTACTCATAACTACGTAATTATAGACAGATTTTCTAACAATGTAAATGGATTTCTGGGTAAAGGATAAAAAAAACTGGCCAGCCCGGTACGGGAAGATAGACAAATATACAACGTCGGTCGATTTTGCTACCGTCGCGAGCCGTTCGCTCGATACAATCCGGTTGCACATTGCCCGACAATCGCTTAATTGATACCAACCTGTCGGGGAGAACATGATCCGGATCGGACTCGGACAAATCAATCCTACCGTTGGCGATTTTGACGGAAACTCGCAGAAAATCGCCGGTTTTATTGCAGAGGCAAAAGCCCAGCAATGCGACCTCGTGCTTTTTCCGGAACTGGCGCTCTGTGGCTATCCGCCAGAGGATTTGCTGCTCAAAAAGGCGTTTGTCGGCGCAAACTGCCATTACTTGCGCAAACTCGCGACCATTTGTAAGGGGATCAATGTCATCTGCGGATACGCTGGTTCGCGGGGGGATAGCGTGTATAATTCGGCCGCTGTCATTGGCAGTGGTAAGGTCTTGTTGTCTTACAACAAGATTGCGCTACCCAACTACGGGGTCTTTGATGAAAGGCGTTATTTCGTCCCGGGCAGCGAAGTCCCATTGCTGCAGCTCGGCAAAACACTGATTGGGATCAATATCTGCGAGGATATCTGGGTCTGTCCCGGGGTTACCGAACAGCAGGCAGCACTCGGAGCCCAACTGGTACTCAATATCTCCTCATCGCCATACCATAAGCACAAGGTGGAAGAGCGGATTGAAATGCTGCAGGATCGCGCCCGAAGCAACCATTGCTACGTTGGTTACATCAACTCCGTGGGGGGACAGGATGAACTGGTTTTTGACGGCGCCTCATTGGTGATCGACCCGACCGGCAAAGTGATTGCCAGAGCGGCACAGTTTGCAGAAGAACTATTGGTCGTCGATATACCGGAGATCAAAGAACATCGCCGTGGTCGGCAAGGACCTCGCGGCGATACTGATATTTCTGCGCAAGGCTTTGCCGTCAGACGAGTGGAACTGAAAGTACCATCAGTCGGCAAACCGCGCCGTGCTCGCAAGGCCCAATGCGCGAAGCGACTGGTTGAGGCAGAGGAAGTGTATCAGGCGGTTACACTAGGCGTGCGCGACTATATCTATAAGAACGGTTTTCGACAAGTGATCATCGGTTTGTCCGGTGGTATCGACTCTGCGCTGACCGCCGCGATTGCGGTGGACGCGATCGGCAAGGAAAATGTATTCACATTGTTTCTGCCTTCGCGCTATAGTTCCGAACTATCCCGCGTCGCCGCCAAGCGGCAGGCGAAGCTACTAGGAATTCGAATGGATACCGTGTCGATTGACGAACTCTTTGAGGAGTATGAAGAGACGCTGGCGCCGCTCTTTCGCGATCCCAAGTCCGGTTTGACCGAGGAGAACCTGCAAGCGCGCATTCGGGGTAATATCCTGATGGCGTTCTCCAACAAACTCGGCTACTTGGTACTGAGTACGAGCAACAAGTCCGAAGCGGCGGTCGGTTACACGACCCTCTACGGTGACATGGTTGGTGGTTTCTCAGTGTTGAAGGATATCCCCAAAACGCTGGTTTACAAGATCTGCGAACATCTCAATCGCTTCCGGGGACGAGAAATCATCGCGCAGGAAATCATTGACCGCCCTCCCACGGCAGAGTTAAAGGACAACCAGTTAGACAGCGATTCACTGCCGCCGTACGAAATTCTCGACGAAATTCTGAGGTTGCACGTCGAGCTTGATTGGAATGATCGTGAGATCATCGCCGCCGGTTTTGAGAAAAGGACGGTGGAACGTGTGATCCGTATGGTCGGAGCAGCCGAGTATAAGCGTCGGCAGTCAGCGCCGGGCGTCAAAATCACACCCCGCGCTTTTGGCAAGGATCGTCGCTGGCCGATTACAAACAAGTTCTGAGATACCGAGGGTTTGAGGACTAGATCCATGCGTGACTTTCGTAATGTTCGATGGTATTTGCACCTTTCCCACTTCGGAAGATCCGACCCATCCAATGAGCCGAGAATAGCTTGCGTAACATAGACAAACTAACCTGCGGACAAAGGAGGTTCGATGCTGAAAGAGTTCAAAGAGTTTGCGATGCGTGGCAACGTCGTCGACATGGCGATCGGTATCATTATCGGCGCGGCATTCGGCTCAATTGTCACTTCGCTCGTTGCCGACGTGATCATGCCACCGATCGGATTGCTTCTGGGCAACGTTGATTTCTCCAATCTCTTCGTAACTTTGAGAAATGGAGCCGCGGCGGGACCATATTCATCGGTGGCGCAGGCCAAAGCCGCCGGCGCCGTGACCCTCAACTATGGACTGTTCATAAACGCGGTAATCAGTTTCCTGATAGTTGCGTTTGCAGTCTTTATCCTGATTCGCGCGATCAATAAGCTCAAACGTCCGGAAGTCAAGCCCGTAGAAGTGCCTGCCACCAAAGAGTGTGCTTACTGCTATTCTACGATTCCGATCAAGGCGGTCCGCTGCCCGGCCTGCACTTCGGAACTGAAAGCATAGCATCGACTTCTCACCGGAAGGATCTAGTCGAAACCACAATAACAAACCCCACCTCGTTTGCGACGGGGTGGGGTTACTATTCTGTCAGCTTATCGGTGAAGCTTGCAGCTACTTCCCTTTGCGGATGTCGGTCGAATAGCCGGGGAATGTACTCGCTTCGGGATTGCAGTATTTCTTGGCGTTGTTGATTGCTGTCGCTGCTTCAGCACTGGCGATCGTGATAAAATTCATCTCCTTGGGTTTGGCAATGACATCACCACAGGCAAACAGGCCCGCTAGGTTGGTTTGCATGTTGGCATCGACAACGACACCGAGTTCGTTCACTTTCAGACCGATCTTCTTGAACGAGTCGAGCAAGACATTGTGCTTCTTCTGAAGATTCTGCAAAGTGCCGATTGCCAGCACCACGGTTGTGGAGAAATGATCGTTTTTGTCAGTCGAGATTTTCCAGACCTTCTTGGTATTGTCAAAGGCCAGCGTGTTAACCTTCTCGCCTTTGCAGATCGTATGATCATACGCTGCCGCCTGCTCGATGAATCTTTCTGCCAGTTTTTCGGCGGTAATCAGCACAAAACCGGCGACGTCACGCAATACTTCGTTAGGGTATTCATGCACCAATGCGCCACCAAGAGCCTTGGTCGCTTCGATAACCTTGGTTCTGGCATCGCGCAGTCCAGCGTAGAAGGACCCGAACAGTCCCGCCGGTCCACCGCCGATAATCGTGATATCATAAACTTCTGTTGGCATTGTCGATTACCTCCGTTATTCCCTGAGCTTGCCTGGACACCATCCGGCGCCTCTATTCCTCCATCATTGCCGAGCCGTCATAGCTGAACCAGTCGGTATGACCGCGCAAGGATTCACGCTCGGCGGCGAGCAACTCATAGTGGCTATCTTCTTCGGCGACCAACTCGGCGAAGACTTCTCTAATGTCCTTGTCGGTGGCCTTGTCCTCACCGGATTTGTAATGCCTGGCGGACAAGCGCTCAGCTTCCAAAGCCAACTCGATGAGCCGAAACGTATCCTTCTCTGCCAGCGGCTTGTCACCGAAAGCATCCTTGAAAACACCGAGTCCTTGGGACGGCAAGTTTGTAGCTTCACCGCCGACACACTTGGCGTAAAGAGTACGCAGCCGGCGCTCGTGATTCATTTCGTCATTCGCCAGTTGCTCGATCTTCTTGCGCGCATCAGGATGCACGATTTTCTTCGCCAGCGTTGAATAGAAGTTCTGTCCCTCAATTTCGGTCTTGATGCCGAACTTGATTATTTCCGCGATTTCATGCTTGGGGTCGGACATATCATATCTCCATCGGACTATACTTCGAAACTTCCGGGCTTCTGTTCCTGCGACTGGTTATACTGCTCCAGCGCCTTGATCAGCGCCTCTTCGGCCATCACCGAACAGTGCATCTTGACCGGCGGCAGACCGTCAAGCGCCTCGGCGACCGCCTGATTCGATATCGACTTGGCTTCCTCCAGCGACTTGCCTTTGAGCATTTCGGTCAGCATTGAGGAAGTGGCAATGGCGGCGCCACAGCCAAAGGTTTTGAATTTCGCATCGACAATAATGCCGTTTTCGATTTTGAGGTATAAGCGCATCATGTCGCCGCAAGCGGGGTTACCAACATCCGCCACGACAGTGGCGTCGGCAATCTCTCCCATATTGCGGGGATTGACGAAATGATCCATCACTTTTTTGGAATATGGCGAAGCACCTTCAGGCATAATCACTCCCACTACAGATACGTTGGTCAAGGACATATCTATAGTATAGTAATTTATGCAAAATGCGTCCGGTTGGTACTACTTTCTTGGGCGATTTAGGATTCTAATTGTCATTGATACGGATTCTTCCCCTTCAGCTTGTCCGCCCACAAGGGAGACATGGCCAGCAGACGTTCGACAACCTGCGGAAAGATCTGAAGGAAATAGTCAACTTCGTTTGTGGTATTGCCCTTGCCCATCGAAACTGTGAGTGAACCGGAGCAGTACTCGGCAGGCACACCAACCGCGGTAAGGACATGTGATGCCGCCAGATCATGCTCATCCTGCCCTCTCATATTCGAGGCACACGCCGACCCGGAAGCGGTCTGGATGCCGTAGACATTGAGGAAAAGCAGAAGTGATTCCCCTTCAATGTATTCCATCCAGAAACTAACATGACCCGGTAGTCGCTGTGATGGATGGCCAGTGAAATGCAGAAATTCGTATTTCTGTGACAGACCATCCCAGAGTCTCTGTTGCAGGCCGCTAAGATGTTCATGTCGCTGGGGCATTTCGGTCAATGCCAATTCTGCTGCTTTCGCCATACCAACTATACCCGCCAGATTTTCCGTGCCAGAACGATAGCCGCGTTCCTGAAATCCGCCGATGATTTGGGCTTCAAGCTTGATGCCGGGCTTCAGATAGAGAGCACCCACACCTTTGGGCCCATAGAAGTTGTGTGCCGAGACCGTCAGGGCATCAACGCCAAGATCGACTACGTCGATGGGGATATTGCCTGCTGATGCGGCGGCATCACTATGGAAAAATATCCCTGCTTCCTTCGCGATAATGGCTAGCTCCTTGATGTTCTGGATCGTGCCGATTTCGGATGAAGCGTGCTGAATTGAGATCAGCGCGGTGTCGCGGCGCATGGCGGCGTTAAGCTTGTCGGGATGTACCAATCCCAGATTATCCACCGGCAGCAATGTCAGGTCATAGCCCTCGCGCTTCAGTTTCAAACAAAGATTAATGACGGAGTAGTGCTCGATTTCGGAGATGATCAGGTGCTTGCCGCGCTCTTGGTTAGCTTCAAGGTAGCCGCGTATTGCGAGGTTGTTCGCCTCCGTGGCGCCGGAAGTGAAGATGATTGTCTCGGCGGGGGCGTTGATCAGCCGGGCGACGGTTTCCCGCGATTGATCCAACTCCTGATTGGCCTCGACCCCCTTGGAGTGCACGTGTGATGACGGGTTGCCAAAACGTTCGGCGAAGTAGGGGAGCATCGCCTCGACCACTCTGGAATCGACCGGTGTAGTAGCGGCATGATCAAAATAGATGTTTCGTTGGGCGTCAGGTTGCATGGTTCACCTCCATGCAAATATACGCTGCACACAAAGCCGGTGCAAGGGGAAGCATTACTGCACTTATTAGACGCAATCCAAGGATAGCCAAATCGCAGATACCGGACTGCTTGTCCTACTTGAAGATAATGAAGGCGACAGAGGCGAGGACGACGATCAGGATGATGATCCAGAGGGCGGGACTGATGCCACGCTCTTTGGAAATCGCCACCTTGAAACTGACCGTAGCGCCTGCCGATGCAGAGGGAATCTCCGGTTCGGATGAAAACTTGGCAGCGATCACCTCGGCAATACGCGCGATCTGGTTGTCTTCGCTCCAATCGATGGTTACGCGTCTAACTTCCTCGAAATCGGATATTTCCTCCTGATCAATGGCCTTGGCCACAACCAGCGTGATATTGTCGTTGCCGCCGGCTTCATTGGCTTTGGCAGTCAGCTCCTGCACTAACCGACTGATATCTTCCCCGCAAGAGGTTGCCGCTTTCAGGATGTCTGTATCGGATACCAGGCCGCACAATCCATCGGAACAGAGCAGAAACACGTCACCTGTGGCGAAACGAATTTGGGAAATATCCGTTCGGACGGCGGTACGGGTGCCGAGAGCGCGGGTGATAACATTGCGGTTGACTAGATTTTCCGACTCTTCCTCAGTCAAATGGTGTTTCTCCATTACTTCGCTTATCCAGGAGTGATCAATGGTCACCCGCTTGATATTACCATTGCGAATTAGATAAGCACGGCTGTCGCCAACATGGCAGATGGAGGCGACACCATCTTTAAAGTGGCAAGCCACAACGGTTGTGCCCATGCCGGTGTGACTGGACGACTGCTTGGCGCGATCAATGATCCGCTGGTTGGCGACGGCGATGACTCCGACGAGGAGCTTGCCCTCAGGCGTGAGTTCTTCGGGATACGGGAAGCTCTCCCCCGTAAAGAGATCGAGGTCGTGTTCTTTGATGATCGCTGTGATTGTCTCGACCGCCAATTGCGAGGCGACCTCTCCCGCAGCATGCCCACCCATACCATCGCACACCATTATTAAATTCTGCTCGGTGAGAATGGCGTACGAGTCTTCGTTGTGGTCGCGCACCTTGCCGACATCGGTGCCACCGGCATAAAGCATCTGCATGTTCTTTTGTTACCTCAACAACAAGTATAGGGCAATAATTAGGATCACAATTACGGCTGCCATGATTGCGATCAGTCGGGGATTGATCGGTCCGGCAAATGACATTGGCGCGAAGTTTTCTTGCCCACGAAAGCAGAGTCGCACAAAGACTTCTCCGGTCGGCGCGGGAATTGAGATGATATCCTCCGGAGCGATAAACTCTCGTTGCCCGGGTTCGATTATTTTGCGATTGATATAGGTGCGAAGCTGGCTGCGCTTGTCGGTCAGATAGAGTCCCTCATCAGTCGATGTGATTGCGCAATGCTCGCGTGAAACCGCCATTTCCGGCTGACCGTGTTCGTCGTGGTCGATCACCAGATCACAGAGGGCGCGTTCCCTGCCGATAACGAATTCCTGCGTGTCGATTTCGAAAGCGCGGCCTTTGTGCTGGCCGGTGAGCACACAGAGCGTATAGACGGGTGTAATCTTCTGCTTCATAGACGCTTGGGGTTGCTCCGGTCTGGCTGCCGGCGGCTCCGGACGTACCGGACGCTCGGGAGCGGCAGTTGATCGATCGCGGTTTTCAGGAGGAGGCGTGGCTCGCGCCTGCTGTGCTTGTGCCGCTATGGCTTGCGAATCAATGATCATCGTCGCTTTTGCGGCGCCTTTGGGAGCGGGTCTTGGCGCTTGCGGAGCAGGTGTTGGTTCCGGCTTGGATTCGACAATTGGAATCGCCAGTGCGGTCCCTTGGTCAGGTGGCTTCGGAATGACCGGTTCGGGGTCGGGGGGCGCAGTTGACACAGGTATTGGTTGTTCCTGCTGTTCGTACTTGACTATCATGATGTAGTCGAGGAAACCAACCTTGTCGCCTTCATTCAAGACCGTCCGATCGCCGGCGGCAACGCCGTTGATGGTGAAAGCCAGATCGCGGGCGCGGCGTTCAATCTCATAACCCGAAGGTGTCTTGGCTATGAAAAAGAGGTCGCCCTCTATGCCGACAGTTTCGAGCTGGAAATCGACGGTGCTGCCTGATCCGACACGGGCGATATTGCCATCAAAATTGAAGACCTTATGGTCCATGCCATTCTTAAGGACAATAAACTTCGCCATTTACTTTCTCTTGATCTTGAGTGTCACCACGTAGGTCTCACCGGCTTTGACTTCTTGCTTCTCGTCATCGGACTTGTAATCGGGATGGTTTGCCGTGAACTTGTATTTGCCCGGATCGAGACTCAGCTTGAGCATTCCTTCTTTGTCGGTTTTTCCGAAGTCGACGTTGTTTTTTTCTTTCTTCTTCTCGAGTTGCACTTCGGCGCTGATTGCCACACCGGCGACCGCAGTCTGCTTGTTGTCGAGCACGATAATTTTAACCTGCCCTTTGCCGGTAGTCGTTTCGACGACTTCGGTCTTTTCTTCCTTCTTTTCCTTTTTCTGCAGGGGACGCATCACGACGGTGATGACGTTTTGGGTCGGTGGAATTAGCGTGTCGATGTCATGATATCCGTCGGCGGATAGAGCCAGTCGGCAGGGGACGCCGGGGAGCCTGATCGTCATCGGTGTATTCTGGTTGACACTCTTGGTCTGTCCCTCATATGTAACGCTCTTGATCTTGCCGGAGGCGGTCCTGTCTGAGCCTTCTTCTTTTGCCGTAATCTCAACCGGACGGAATAGGAGCGATCGATAACTTGGTTTGCGGCTTGCGAGCGGAGGCAGTTCAAGCTGTAGATTATCGTAGCCGGCCTTGCTGATTGTCAGGAGCGTTTTGTCATCACCAAAATCATACTTCAAGGGTGTCTGTCCAATCTCAACACTTGTGGCGGCAACCACGACTGAGGCGCCATCGGGGAGGGTCACGATTTGGGTTTTGGGTCGTTCGGTGAACGAGCCGCTGATCTGGAAACCTCCGCCTGAAAGCTGGGTCGCCTCATAGCCGGCGGCGCTGAAAGACGCTATATCTGCCAGCACGACCGGTCCGGAACTAAGCATCGGCTTATTGGGAATCTCCAGAGCAATCTGAAGCGTGTCGGACGGTGAGGCGGCAACCCGGTGAGGAGTCGTTGCCTCAAGCAACTTGCCGTTCAAAGTGATCTTGGCGCCGACAGGGCTGGAATTGATTTCTACAACGGTCATCATCCGAATCGGCGCTTTGTCGAACTGATCGAAATTGGCAACCACTTGCGTGTCGGGACAGCATTTGTGTCTTAGCGTCAACATTCCCCCCTCTTTGGCAGAGAAAGTCAGGGGCGTTGTTCCCAATAGGGAATCACCGGCATAGACCGATACACCCTCGGGAATGGTGCTCAACCTGCCGGTTTTCATCTCTGACGCTGTGGAGCTGATGGCGTCCTTGCCACTTTTCTGTGTCAGTTTCTTGATCGAGATTGCCACGACTGCGACGAACAGAAACATGGCGATAATCCCAAGCACGAGCACCGTCTTGTTTCCACCGAATCCTCCGCGTTTGGCGCGTTTTAAGCGCTCGGCGTAGGGGACGTTGGAGATGCGGGTTTCCTGACCGGGACGGTCTTTGCGGTTTCCTTGTTGATCGTTTGGAGATTGATCGGTCATCGACTTTGTTCCTTCTTCTAGGTCTGCCCAAGTGAACACCCGGGTGCGAACGATCTGCCGTTCCTTGTCGGAATACGCCTGCAATTTAGGTGCTGCGGCGAATTTTCCAACAAATACTCTAATTGTTTTATCGGGTGAGACAAGCTGATCACGCAGCAGTTCATCCAATTTTTCGGCAAGGTTTATCGCATTGGCAATGCGCTGCTCCCGACGCAGTGTCAGACAGCCATCAACGAGTGCATAGACCCGTTTGTCGACGCGAGATCTCAGCGCCGAGAGATCATAGTTGCCGCGTACGATTGTCGCCATCAACTCGGAGACATTTTGTTGCGGGAACAAGCGTTTGCCGGTGAGCAATTCATAGGCGATCACCCCAAGACTAAAAATGTCGCAACGACGATCAAGCTCCAGCCCCTGGATTTGTTCTGGCACCAGATAGGCGACCTTATCGACGGTCTTCAATTCACCGGATTGGGGCAAGGCGAAATCTGTGACACGCACACCGCCATTTTCGGTCAGCAGAATCGTGTCGGGATTTAGACCGAGATGGTACAATGCCAGCGGCTTGCCGGTCAAATGATCGCGCAGATCATGCATTTCCGAAAGCAGATGTGCGACCTGACTGATCAGGTACAACGCGAGTTCAACCGGCAGGTCGATATCCTGATAGTGTTTGAGTAGCTGCCCCAGGCTCAATGTACGCGGGGCATCGGAGATGATGTAGATCGTGCCGTCGTCAGCTTTGCGATGGGAGATGATTTGTTCGTTAGCGGCATGATTGACTTGTGCGAGGGCGAATGTCGCTACCAGATAGCGACGTACTTCCGGACTGGCAGCCATAGCGCGGGGGAAAATCTCGCGGAGATGCACTGGGCGCGAGAGTTCGTTGTCGCGGGCGGCATGAAGAACACTCCAGTGAGATTCACGGAGAATACCTTCGGATTCAAATCGATTGTCGAGGATGCGCATGTTCATACTCCACCCGGGCAATTTCGCGGTGGTCGATTTGCATGGTCTATCGTGGGCGGCTCCGTCGAGCAGCCGCCGCAATATCAATCAATCCGACAGGAGCAGAGAGCTACCACCAAATTTGCTTGTCATCTTCAATCGTGAAAACCCGTTCGTCTTTGTCCGAGCCGGTTGCCACTAGCCAGTAGAGACAATCGATTGGTACCTTTTCGAACACCAACGGATCCTTCCCGGCAGTTGCTTTTCCGAGCGACTGCCAGCCGTCCTGCCAATAGAAGAGTTCATATTCCGTGCCCGGTGTCGGTGGCTTCTTGGAAACGCCGTCGGTTGACACCTCCAGCACACGCGCAGTCGTCGCCGTCAGCTCCAATTTGGTCGTTGCGCCCTGTGTGGCTTTCAACGATTGTACGCTGCAATCATCGCGAATCAAGAAAGGTTCGCTTATCGGTTGGATTTTGCCGTCAATATAAAGCCCGACCAGCAGTACGACACCTTTTGCCATGTCAGTGAAGGTGACCGAACCGCTCTCGGCTCTGCGTCCCCAATCAATCGGCTTCCATTCGCCTTCGTTGAAGACGCAGATGTAAGCGATGTCGATGGTATCAGGCGCAGGGAAGCTGAATGTTCGGGTTACACAGCAGACAGGCCCGTACTCGGCCGTAACATCCTTGTAGTTCTTGCCGGCCAACCAAGGGGCGAGCTTTTCCTGTTTGTGTGGCTGGAAGGCAAGGTTCTGCAGTTGTTTGCCATAGGTTTTGCGATAGACCTTGGCGAACTTGTGTGCAAGGCGGTAATCGCCGGGGTTGGATTCGGCGCCCATAAACGGTATCACTTGACCGTTCGGAGTCAAAATCGCGTTCCAAGCGTGATTATTGCCGCAGTTGGCCCAAAAGGGAGTGTAGTCGCTGGTGACCGCCAGACCATTAGCGCGCATGGCGTAGATGGTGGCATTGGTCATATCCTCGCAACGCCCCTTGTGCTTCGTCAACATCTCGGTGATACCCTGATCGGTGGGATGATAGTAATACCGTTCATCAAAACCAAACCAGGTCATAACATCTTTGTTGATCAACTTTGCTGCCTCGATCGGATCGGTAGAATCGGCCATTTTCGCCGACAGGTCTTGATACTTGCTCCAGAATATCTCGCGCCAGTCTTCCAGCGGTTCATTGCTGCCGCGATAGGGAAGCACGTACTCACAGAACTGGTCAAACGTCAGTTTCTTCGCCCAGGGACGTTCGCGCCAGGCCTTGAAAGCATAGTCAATTTGTTTGATCAGAAAATCGGCAGTGATGACTTCAAGGTCCTCCAGAGTCTCCTTGCGGTCGAAATCGAGAGTCCCGTGTTTGGCTTCCAGTTGCTTGAAGTCGGCAGTTAGAGAGTCGTAATTGGGATAGTTGAGCGCGCTAAAATCGACGGCATTGCCAACCGTGTCCTTTAAGAAATAGGTCACATAGCTGTGCCCTTCCATGTTGCCGATCAGGAAATACGCGGCCTGCAATTTGAGTGAATCATTGAATGCGGCGCAGTAGGCAAGCACCTTCTCTAGCTCGCCACGGTTTTTACCGGATTTTTCGAGGGCTTGAGTGACATCGTCAGGATATGCTGACTGCGGCGTTGCCGCAACCGCGATGCCGGCGATTAACGTCATCAGTAGCACCAGAATTGTTATGCGTTTTCTCACAAAGTCTCCTTATCGAGGATAGAAA
>CAIYYT010000059.1 GCA_903930455.1 uncultured bacterium
ACGGTGATTTTCAAAGCTATCTGCACGCGAACAGTGGTATCGACTTCGTCGCGGGCCGTGAACATGATGTTGTATGGGGAACCAACGCTCTGAGTGTAGTCCGGTGTGAAGACAAAATTCGCCGTGTCATTACGAAGATCGGTAAGTGCCATGTTTGCTGGAATCGCAGAGTACGTTGTGTCGGTTCCGGAAATGGCGTACCTTCTCGCTCTGAATAACGGATGCGTCTGGTCAGGATCGACAGTGTAGATCTTGAACTGCAGGGTCGCGCCCTCGTCCACTGTCTGCTTGCAGTCTAATCCCATTGTGCAAATGTCAAACGGCTTAAAAAGTAGCTGGTTGGGGGAATAGTTGAGATCGTTCAAAACGATCGGTACGGTGAACGAGTCAACAACCCCCGTTGTATCCGAGTCTGTGGCGTAGAAGACAATCTGGTAAGTACCAGTCTGCAAGTTCTGTGTATGCCAAATCAGACCTCCTATACCCAAGCCGCTATCCACAAAAGTGGCAGTAAACGGCAGAGGTGTGGAAGTTGAAAGCACAGGATATGAACCATCGGCGTCTGTCGCTGTCACTCTGATAGTGATGTCATCGCGCTCTGTCGCCGTCACTGATATCGGCGTCACGGTGATCTTTGGCCGTTGATTGCCCGCAGAGATGCACTTGACCACAACCACAGCAGTGTCTTTCGCGACACCGTCAGTTGCATAGAAGCGTACATTATAGATCCCCGCCTGTGTGTAGTTGGGCTTGAAGCGGAACAAACCTCTGCCGTTAAGTGAATCTACGAAGGTCGCGTTCACCGGCAGTGTAGCAGCATCAACCGTGATCACATCGATGGTGCTGTCAGCGTCGGTCACGCTGATCTTGAAGAGCAGCGAGTCTCCTTCCAGCACCGATTGCGTGTCGGCCGGTACACTCAGAATCGGCGGCTGTGCCACATTGACGACTTGAATCAGAACAACCTCGTAGTCGACTTTATTGCCGTCGGAAGCGAAAAATTTCACCGAATAGAGTCCCGATTGCCGGAAGCTCGGCGTAAACGTGAACGATCCGCGACCATTAGTTGAATCAACCAACGTCGCATTCGTCGGAGTCCCTTGAGCATAGAAAAATGGTATCGTACCATCCGGGTCGGTTGCGGACAGATGCACGCGTAGCGTGTCGCCTTCGCGAACCGACTTCGCTCCAATTGTCGCCAGCACAGGCGCCTGATTGGTTTTCAGTACGGTAATTCGCGCGGTATCGACGTCACTAAGGGCCGGCGACTCGTCGTCCAGACAAAGCACGATGAAGTTGTGCGTGCCCGTATCGGCGACGGTCGGCTTCCACCGCAGCGAACCCTTGCCACCCGTCGAATCGGTAAACACTGCACCTGTCGGCTTTGCCAGCGAAATCAGGTAAAGTGCACCACCATTCGCATCGGTTGAGTCAGTGGCGATTATACGTATCTTCAGCGAATCACCGGGCAATATCGTGTAATCCGTCATCCGACTTATGTGCGGAGGTCGATTGACATCCATAGTCGTGATTATGACTCTCTCGACGTCTGATGCGCCGCCGCTATCTAGGGCAAAGAAGGTAACCGTGTCCGTGCCGGCATCGTAGTAGTCGGGCGAGTAGGTAAACGTACCGTACCCGTTTCCGCCGTCGACGAAAGTATAGTGGTTGTTCATGGTCGTGGCGCTGACCAGCAGCGTCGGAAATCCGGTTTCGTCTGTGGCGTGCACCTGGAATATCAGCACGCCTCCTTCGTATACAATCTTGGGTCCAATCGAATCCAGCACCGGCGGCTGATTGGTATTGTTGATTACCGTGATCGCCACGACCTCACTATCGGCCAAAGAACCATCGGAAGCTATAAAGGTCACATTATAGATGCCGGATTGAATCATGTCCGGTACGAACACAAACGTTCCGGTTCCGTTAACAAGATCGATATAAGTCGCGTGCGCTGGCAGGTTGATCGCGGTCATGACCGGAATCTGACTGTCGGCGTCGGTCGCTGACGCATTGAATGTCAGGCTGCTACCGGCATTGACCGAACGTGGTCCGATGCTTGCCAGAATCGGTGCGCGATTGACATTGGTAACCGTGATTGCCACCACTTCGCTGTCTGCCAAAACGCCGTCGGAGGCGATGAAAGTCACGTGGAAAATCCCGGCTTGCGTGAAGTCGGGACTAAAGCTGAACGTCGCCGTACCGTTGCCATAGTCGGTGTATGTGGCATTGGTTGGCACATTGACCGCCGTCATTGCTGGAATCGTACCATCTAGATCAGTGGCGGATGTACTGAACGTCAACGTGGCTCCTTCGTCAATGGATCGTGATCCAATTGCAGCCAGAACCGGCGGCTGATTACCCGCATCAGCAACCGTAATCGTTACAGTCTCACTGTCAGCGAGTAATCCCTCGGACGCGATGAATCTCACGTTGTAAACATTCGCCTGAGTGAAGTCAGGATTGAAGTCAAGTGTCGCCGTGCCATCACCGTGATCGGTATAGGTGGCGTTTGTTGGCAGGTTCTCCGCCGTCATCACCGGTGTCTGACCATCAGGATCAGTAGCCGAAGCGATGAAGTTCAGATTGGCGCCTTCGTTTACGCCATGCGCGCCAATCGTCGCCAACACCGGCGCCCGATCAACGTTTGTAACCGTGATTGCCACGAATTCCGTATCCGCTAACGTGCCATCGGAGGCGATGAAGGTCACATTATAAACGTCTGACTGAGTATAATCAGGATTGAAGTCAAGTGTCGCCGTGCCATCACCGTGATCGGTATAGGTGGCGTTTGTCGGCAGGTTCTCCGCCGTCATCACCGGTATCTGACCATCAGGATCAGTGGCTGAAGCAATGAAGTTTAGGTTTGCGCCTTCATTTACACCATGCGCACCAATCGTCGCCAACACCGGCGCCGAATTACAGTAGCCTAATCCACTCAGGCCGCGGACGTGATGCGCTTGGATTTCGGCGAGCGGCAAGGTGCGATCATAAGTCGCCAGTTCATCAAGAACACCGTCGTAGTAGGAGAAGGTCCCCGTGTCAAGCCAGCCGATGTTCAGGGAACTCGTGGAGGCAAAACCGGTCGTGAATGCCAGCGTGCTCGATCCTTCCAAGACGCCGTCGACATAGACGTCGGTGACGCCGGTGGTACCGTCGCGCACGACGGCAATATGATGCCAGAGGCCGTCGGTCACAACCGTCGAGCTCCAGACATCAAGCGTTGCGTCGCTCTGCAAATGGAACTGAATCTGCCCGACGTGTGGGAAGGCACAATCGATGCCCACCCACCAATTGATACTGGCATCAGTTCTTCCGACGATCACTTCCGTCTCGGAACAGGCGACCGATTTCTGCATCCAGAATTCGATAGCGAAGTTCTGCGTCGTGCTCCAGTCGAGAGTGCTGCCAACCGCAGCGTCAACTCGGTTCGCGCCAGTCGCACCACCGAACATAAGCGCACCAGCAACTCTGCCGGTCGCCGCAGTCGGACAAGTAGTGCATGTAGCGCTGGTGACGCCGACAGTGTCCTGATACGGCTGTCCGGTCTCGCTGAACTTCCAGTAATGCGTCATACCTGTCGGACATTGCGCCTGAACCGACGCTTGACCGAGCAGGAGAACCGCGAAGATAATCAGAAAAATCATCTTCCTGTCAGTCGCCGAGAATCTCCTGATATCTCTATGCAACCTCACGTTAACCTCCAAATGTATGGAATAGAATCATATTTCGCTTTCGTGTCGAACCAGGACTGCCTTGAGCGTAACCCGCAACTCTCATGGATTTCGGATTGTACATCTGATTCGTCCTCTCGTCGACCTGCTAGTTGAAGCCTCTTACTATTCTTTCGACGGTGAAGGCTTTTTCCGCCATCTCCGCCCACAGAGATTACTTCAGCAGTACCATCTTCTTTGTTTGCGACTGATCGCCGACCGTCAACCGATAGAAATAGACGCCGGAAGCCACAGACTCACCATCCTGGTTGGTGCCGCGCCACTTGTAAGTGTATTTGCCGGCGGCCAGTGGCTCGTCGATGATCGTGGCGATTTTTTCACCAATAAGATTGTAGATGACCAACCGCACTTGCTTATTGGCAGGGCCAGAGCCGACCGCGAATTCAATCGTCGTCTCCGGGTTGAATGGGTTGGGGTAATTTTGATTAAGTGTAAAGTCAGTCGGTAATATGGGGCTCAGACCCTTCACTGGAATACCGATTGCATTGGGATCCGACAGGACCGCGGTGTTGATGTGCACATCCTTGCTGTCGTAGGTCAACTCACTCGTGGCGGCAAGTGGGAGCTTGATCATCGTTCCGCTTCCAGCCGAAATGCGTGAGTTGGATATGGAACGCGGATAGAGTAACACTATGAGCTTACCCTCGCCGTCATCCCGGTAAGTCAAATACAGTAACGCTGACTTGTCAGTTGTCTGCGGAGCCAAGAACTGCACTTTATTCGGATTGTAACCGATTTCCACCTGTACTCCGGCAATATCAGTCGGAAACTCGGCGTTTACATTGATAACGTTGCCGGCAACGATGCCGTTGTCGTCTCCAAGACGTACGATCGCATCCTTACCACTCCATTGCGGCATGTTCGCAGGCGTCGAACCAAAAATGATATTGATGATCGCCACTAGATCGATGACGTCCACCGCCGAACTCTTGTCAACGTCCGCCGCATTGAACTGTCTTGTCGTGAAAGTTTGACTGCCGATGATATAACCGACGGTCACGACCGCGTCTGCCACGTCTACGCGACTGTCGCCGTTGACGTCGCCGAATTGGTCTACCACGAAGACACCGGTGGTGTCGAATTTCAGTTTCACCGAGGCGATCCCCGGATTCGGGTTGGTCGCTTCCCAAGCATTCTCAAAAAGGATGGGTGATTTGCCGGCAGGGGCGTCTGTTCGGATCGTGGCCCAGAAATTGAAGATCGCTGTTACGGAAGTTGCCACCTCTATGCTTTGATTGTTCAGACCGAACGCCACGACGCGTATATTTCCCGGAGAACCGCCGATGTTGTCGTAAATAGTGAAGTCTGTTAATCGCGTAGTTGGTACCAGCGAATCGATGATGATAACATTGTTGTCATAAAGGAAATCGAACTGCACACCATAGGCCTTGCTCAGGTTGTTGAGATTGACCGGAATCGCCACTCCTGTGACTCCGGGAATTCCCCCGGAGATTTGGCGATACGTTGTCGATGACGCCGAATACAAGATGTCTTCAGTAGGAGTCGGCGTAGCGACGTTGATTGTTACCGTACGCGGTTCGGCCCAAGCGGTGGAGTCGTCTTGGCAAGTGAATGTGATTATGAAAGGGCCCGTCTGCGAGATGTTCGACCAGGTGAAAGCGCCGGTCGCCGCACCATTACCGGTAACCTGACCGCTGGTGCCAAACGTTGCTCCGGTCGGAAGTCCACTGGCATACAGGGTGATTTTCTGAGGTGAGTCAGGATCGGTTGCCGTAACCGAGAAAGAGACTGTTGAACCCAGTTGCACGCTGTAACTAGTGGTAGCGATGGTGTTGATAGTCGGCGGAGTATTGGTGTGAACGGGTGGTATGCCAACGGTCAGTGTCCCGGAAACAAGCGTCGGATCTACCGTTACACCATTTGTGTCGGCATATTGACTCGACATAAGCTCTCCCCCCGGAATATCGGCGGGGTTATATATCTGAATCTGTGTAGTGGTACCATCCGCGATGCCCTCCCTTACCTGCACATAGAACTGGACGAGCACTCCGCGGCCCTTGGGGTACCGCTTGCCTGCAGAACCGTCGCCGATCAGAATCATTCCAGCGTGAGTGGAGTCCGTAGGCTGCATCTCTTTTGACCAGTTGAAGACAGTAGTATCCGTGAGACCCCGGTCAACGTAGACCATACGGTTATACCCCTCGTCAAGTACATACCTCACGACAAGCGTGTCGATCTGGAAGTAGGCCGTCATACCCATGAGCGTGGCGCTGGAATTTACTACCAGCAACTTGATGGGCACGATACTGCCGGCCTCTGCCGTAACGTCGACAACCTTGAAAGTGTCGGCCGCCGTCTGGCCCATTGCCGGCGTCAAGCAGGCGGCAAAGACCAAGATCGTCAAAGTGAGAAGCAAGTGTCTTATCATGTGACTACCTCTATTTCTATCTGCAGGGAAACTTTTTTCATATCTAAACACAGTCACCTCCGGATCAGACGAAGTAGTCGGCGGCAACACCGGCGCCACCATTCGACATTCCTTGAAGGCTCGATTTTCCATCTGATCATCCTTCACTTTAGCAACACCATTTTTCTCGTCAGTTGCTGGTCGCCGACCCGCAGCCGGTACAAGTAGACTCCGGATGCCAATCGCGCACCGCTATCATCGGTACCGTCAAACCTAACACTGTACTTTCCCGCCGCCTGATTACCGGCGGATAGAATTCGGACTCTCTGTCCGAGACAGTTGTACACTTCCAGAGAAACAACCCCGACCTTTTCCAACGAGTACAATATGACCGTCTCCGGATTGAACGGATTGGGACAATTCTGTTCAAGAGCGAACTCCTCCGGCAGTGCGCCGCCCGAAACAACGCTGGTGAGAGCTATGGGAGTGCCGTTGGCGTCGACAATTTCTTGTGACATCAACTCCGCTGACGAATTTGTTGTCAGTCGGAATAGGCCATCTCCGTTGGCAGCGAACGTGTTGCCATTTGAACTCAGAATCAACACTCGCAGCAGGTTGCCGTCGCGAGCGGAACGCAATTCCATATCTGCCAGCATAGGCAGTGCTGCGCAATTGACAGGATCGTCACCGTCTATGCGGAAAGTCATTAGTGCGCCGGCGACTTCTCTGTTGCTCTTAAGCTTGTAGACTAACCCGTCGGCAGTAATCTCTAATTCGGATTCCGCACCGGCTGTTCCAGCAAAGGTGTTGATCTTCGGGACGTCGCCGACAATGATGCGGAGCAAATAAACCAGATCTCCGACAGTGCCCGGAGCGCCGTCCTGATTGACATCACTGTTGACCCAGCGTACGCCAGTAAGAGGGTAGTTGGTCGGGTTCAGGAAGTAGTTTGTGAAATAGACGGCGTCACCAATTTCCATTGGCACGAGATTTAGATTCAAATCCCCAACTAGGGCATCATACTTCTTAATCAGCACGCTGCCTGAAGCCAGACTCACTTGAGAACGTGGCAGTGTCGTTCCATCCGGTTGAAAAATCACGTTCTCGGTATTGGCGAGTGAGTCGAGTATCTTGAATTCCACGCGTGAATACTGTCCGGCATAATTCGGGTTAGGTGAAGTTGCGAATCTCAAGTACGCAACCGCGCCATCGCCCGGAGACAATGGCTCGCTGCCGGCGATTGCGGGCTCAGCGTGGCATTTGATGAATAATCTTCCGTCACCGACATCCTGGGCCGTAAACGGGTACCAGTACTTTGTGCGAATCGAGTCGCGCGTAAACGAAAGGGGAGTCAGCAGTGTCAGATCATATTGGATCAGCAGATCGAAACCCGCAACATCCACGCGATTACGTAAGTTGACCGGAATCGTCACAACTTCGTTGGAGAACGCTTGCTCGTCGGATAATGACAACTCGATCGACAGCGTCGGCAGTAGTTGCACAGCGACCCGCTCGTGAGCGGTGCCGCCGGATTCATCCAGCGCCATGATATCAAAACCGTAGTTGCCTGAATCAGCTATGCTGCTCCCCCAAATGATGTAGCCGGGATTGCCGGAGTGTATTTGTGCCCCGATTGGGAGATTAGTTGCGGAAAAGGTGATCGACTCCAGATCAGGATCACTGGCGATCAGCGGGATAAAAACTGAATCACCGGAAAATGCGGTAACTGAGCCGCTGGTACTGATCTGGGGCGGTCTGTTGATGTTAATCACTTCAATCGGCACATCCATCTGCACGGCGATGCTGCCATCGGTGGCCACAAAACTCGCAACAAAAGGCGAACCGGAAGCCGAACCCGGTCCGAGATACGGTATCGTCCAACTGAACGTGCCCGTGCCATCACCGTTGTCCTTGAACTTTGCCGACGGTGGCAACTTCCCGCCATACAGGCGAACGGCACTGCCTGCGGGGTCGCGTGCTGTCACGCCGAACGAAAGGGTCTCGCCCTCATTGACCAGCTTGGCCGACATCGGCTCAAATTCCGGCCCCGCGTTATTGGCGCCTACCAGCAAGTTGCCGGCGACGGAAACCGGGAGTATCGAAATGGACTCATTGGAACCGAGTAGGAACTTGCCGTCAGGACTGACGATCCTGTCTTCCACCGTCACCGTGTCTATGATCCCGTAAGGATCAGACTGACAAAGTGTTCGCGAGGGCATAGCCGCCACGATCAGCGCCAGCATGAGGCTACATATAATGAATCGCTGCAGAATCATGATCTTTCCTGTCCCGTTCCGGACACAATCGTCTCTGTAATCCACGCAACCCTTTCGAGCAACATATGTGCCAATGTTCGACCGGGGGCGCCAGAATCACCCCGAGGACTTTCTTCCTCGAGCGACGAATCGTTCGCAAGGCAACTTTCTGCAATCAAGTAAGTTAGTCTGTCTAGCCGCCAAAGGGCGTGCGCTGAAGTACAAATAGAACGCGAGTATTTCGAAAGTGCGAACACGCTGTGTTGCACAGCGTCCAATAATTGTGTGCAATCTCTTGCAATCATTCCTAACAACTCGCAGTTTCTGTCTCTAAACAAAAATAGCCTGGCAGACGAACTTCATGTGTGCGTCACTTCGCCAAGCTGAATCAGTCACATCGTTCGTAAGCCGTTAGAAATTCAGTCTTTAACTACCTCCGGTCTTTCTTCTTTAGACTCTCTCATTTGGTTTAAGATATGGGGAGATTTTACTCTCCCCATATCCATAAAAAGATAACCCCGATGGATTACTTCATCAGCACCATCTTCTTGGTGTCGGAGTATGAACCGGCGTTTAACTTGTAGAAGTAAACACCGGACGGAGCCATCGAAGCATCCCACTCAACAGAAACATTACCAATGTTGTTGCCGCTGAAGCTCTTTACCAGCTGGCCGGCAACGTTGTAAATGTTCAGCGTCCACTCGGTTTGGTTCGGCAGAGCAAAACCAAGCTTCGTGGTCGGGTTGAACGGGTTCGGAACGTTCTGTGACAGCGCAAACGAGGTCGGCAGAGAGGTCTTGTTGATGCGAGTGTTCAGCATGTTACCGTAGTAATCGGCAACTTCAACACCCTTAAGCTCAACATTACCACTCACCGTGAACAGCTCGTTAGTGCCGGAAGCAATACGATTCGACAGATTGCTCATACCGGAGTAGACAAGCACTTTCAGCTCGCCATTAACTTCGTCAGATGCAACCGTCATGTTCGTGTTGCTCACAACGTTGTAAGCACCGTTGATCGCAAACGTCGCATAAATGGCGCCAATCTCGCTACCAGACTCGGTCGAAACCGAACCGTTAGCAAAATTCACCGTCGCAGCGCTTGCAAACGGAGACAACTTCGCGATCGGCTGAGCATCACCAACGATAATGCGCAGCAAGTAGACCAAATCACCAACCGTAAGCACATGACCATCAGCGTTGACGTCAGTAGCGGCAATCATGCCTTGACGTCTCTGCGTATCCGAGTCAAATGCATTTATTCCTTTGAGGAAGAAGTTGGTAAACAGTACTGCGTCAGCGATTTCGTTGGCAATACCGTTCAAGTTGATATCACCACGAGCGTCGATTGAATCGGCGCAAGCGATATCAATACCACCGTTCATGAAGTACAAGAACTCCAAAGGATTCGGTTTGTTCGGCCGGGAATTGGCGCACTCGTCGGCGCAGAAACCACCATACAATTCGCCAATTTTATTGGGATATAGGCCGCAGGCGATGTAATTCGAGTCAAGATCCAGTTTGTTCCATTCAAAGGTATGAACGGCTTGAGGATTCTTAGCAATGTACAACAGGTTACCAGTTGTGTCGGAGAAACTGTTGTCACTGCAATCAAGCCAAACGAACCCAATCTCTATATACTGGCATTCGTACGTAACGTTACTGGTGACATAGAACTTCAAATGGGCGATTTCACCCTTCAGATTGTAAGGATTCTTGAGGCCATGGCAACCCGGATGGTTAGCACCGTTGTTGGTCTCAGCCATAGCAACAAGTCTCAGCAGACCGGATGGACACGAACCACTGCAGTTGCCATCAGCACCGAAGCGGTAAGTAAAGTATTCCCATCCAGAACCACCAGGAAGCGAAGGCTTCAATGGATCATAGCAAGCCTTCAATGGGTCACCGATTTCCGCGGAGACAAAGCTCAAAGCGGAAGCATCGTAGTGAATCAAGAGGTTGTAGCCGCCCAAGCTCAACTCATCGCTAGACAGAGTGACCGGCACCCATTGGTAAGTACCCTGGTACACGAAGCCCGGATTTTGGCCTATTTCACCCGGATGCTTAAGTGAACCATCTGCACGGAACCTGTCGCCGTACTGTTCGCCCATCTTCGCGATCTGCACGATATTGTACTTCTTGGCCTCAACGTCGAAATGACAGACGCCGGTGAGTCCGCACCCGTCTGTCGCGGTGACATCAAAGGTGAAAGTACCGGCATCAGTCGGGGTGAACGTGAACACGTTGCCGACGAAACCGTAGGTACTAGGCGCCGGAATCGGCGGAATAGGACCAGTGTTAGTGGAAACGACTGTCCAAATTTGGGTGTCGCCAGGGTCATCAGTGGCAGTGAAGGTATGCGTGTACGGGCTGCCCACTGTGGTTGCCTGAGATCCGAGCTCCGGACAGGCGATGACCGGGGCAACGTTCGTCCAAGTAATAGTGAACGGATAGTCCGTATGGTTACCTGGCAACGGGCAACCATTGCTGGCTATCACTGTGACAGCCGTCGTAAGTGGAGGACATTGACCCGGAACAGTAAGCACGCCAGTGGTGGGGTTGATCGTCGCTCCAGCAGGTGTGCTGGTTACGCTGAAACTCACCGTACCGATTTCACCATTAGTGGCATTGAAATCGTACGTATAGCCGCCGTGGCCAGAAGACACTGCAGCACCAGGAACGCTAGTGAATACCGGTTTTCCGCACGGCATCGCCCCCAGTTCGACAACAATGGCGCCATTAACAACGAGCGGTGGTCCAACCTGGTCCACAAGCACGGGGGCTGCCGGATCGATGCCAGTCGAAAGGCCGTCGAATGTCGGCATAATAGCCCCGGGCAACGGGGTTGGACCGAAATCCATTTTCCACGAACCTGCTGGCGGGAAGAAAACGGGTTTCACCGTGAAACTGCCATCGGAACCGGACGGCATGATCAATCTGAGATCCCAGCATTTTGTGCTGGTTGCATGCGCCGGAAGCGGGTTACCATAGTTGGGATCACCAGCGGGGGTCGCCGCGCCACCGATCAGGAACATGCTCGGAAGCGACGAAGAGGTGAACTTGAGATAACCTTGATCGAAAACGCCGAGAGCATCACCCCACTCTTGGATCCAGTTGTGGCCGCCAAGATTAGGTCTGTTACCATAAGGGTCTTTCCAGGTGAACCCGGGAATCGTACTGGTAAACTCGAAACCGAGAGACAAACCCAGAATATCATCGGAGTTTGTAACCCAAATCTCCACGATGTTTGTCGTGCCGTACCATACTCTGCCGTCTCCGGCTGGGGCTGGATTGAACTTAAAGGTGATATCACCTGAAGGGACGGCGTAAGCACTTGCTGTGAGAAGAAGCATAAACAAGAATAGCAGAACTAAACAATTGCGTTTCATTCTTAGCTCCTTAAAGGTTGTTGAAACGAATCAGGGTTAA
>CAIYYT010000060.1 GCA_903930455.1 uncultured bacterium
CTGATTTCAACGTGAGCTGGATAGTGGCGATGAACATTTTTCGGGACGATGCCGCCCAGCCGATCATCGGCACCAATTACTCGTTGCACATACCGGCGTATGCTACGCCCATACAGGGGCTGTATTTGGCCAACACCACGCAAATCTATCCCGAGGACAGGGGCATGAACTACGGCGTGCGGCTGGGGAGGGTGGTGGCTGGGATGGTGGGGAAGGGGTAAGAGTGGCTGCTTGGACTACGACTTGCGATTCTCTTTAGAACAGTAGGGACACCAACGTTTCCTCTTTATATTGTGCGGGGTAGCTTTCCATTGATGACCGACCCCGCATTCCCAAAGCAGGTGTGTATTCGCATCAACATATTTGTGTGACAAGCATCGCCCGCCTCGAGATTCAGCAATGGATTGCATCTCTGGCAACCCAAGCCTTCTAGCATGTCCTTGCTTTGATGCTGAACACTTAGGACACCAGTGACCTTTGATGATGATTTCTGGTATTGTCTCCCACTCATGCCCGTCTGAGCATCGGAATCGAAGCGGGACTTTTGTCCCAAGGTATGCTGGCGAGAGGCATCTCCCCCCGCGCATGGAGGCAGCCCTCTGGATGAGGTTCAGCCGTTCGCGTGCGTCAGGTGTATAGGCTCTAATCAACTCAACTTTGATTGAAGCTACTGTCTCTGGGAGATGAATTCCCTGTGTCGTGCATTGATCAATGATGTACTGCTGAATCTGCGAGAGCAGGAGAGCGTTAGGTATCTGAGGAATCTCTATCAGAGTTATACCATGTTCTCGGCAAAGTCGCTTCTTGCGAGCGTCATCACGCTTTCTCTTCGCGAATTGTCCCTTGGAATGAAAGAAATCAATCTCTTGGTAGTGTTGCCGACCCTGGTGTTCAAAGGCGACACTGAGGTCTTCGCAGTAGCCATCCAGTTCCATCTGATAGCCGTCGCTGTTTATGAGCCAGTCTGGTCTCGTCTTCGGGAAATCATGACCAAACATCTGCTCGAAGTATGCCCGACAGATACGCTCCCCGAGACCAGCTGGACATTCGGGACACCAGTTTCCTGAAGCAACATTTGCGTACTGAGCCATCCAAGTGTGCCTCTCAGAACACTGCCACCTGAGTTGGTCGTGGGTAGAATGATATTCATCAGAGAGGCATTCCCCGCCTCTCGAACGTGCAAGGACTTGTGCATCTTCTATTCTCAGCTTATTGTTACCAGCGCATTCAGCACACCAATGGCCTTTCTTGACTGACGATGGAATGGCAAGCCAGGTGTGCCCTTCGCTACATTCCCACTGCAGTTTGGAGTCGGTATTATGGTAGGATTTCGAGAGACATCTGCCTCCGTGAGAATGGGCGATGTTTCTCATCTCCTCAATGGATAGGCGTCTTTTTTTACCAGCGCGTCGGTGTCCACAGACAGGACACCATTTTCCCGATTTCACATTGTATAGTCCAGATTCCCAGATATGACCATGCTCACACTGCCACTTAAGCTTCATCTTAGGAGTGTAGCTTCCCGATAGACATTTCCCTTTATGTGCAGCAGCGAGTGCGTGTATCTCGCTCATAGCCGTCGTTCTTCCCGCTAGTGCGCGTTTATTTCCGCAAATCCTGCACCAGCGTCCGTGCTTAACATGTGACGGCGTTGCCTCAAAATAATGACCTTGCAGACATTTCCACTTCAGCTTGGTGTGTGCGTTCACGTAGTTAGGAGAGTGACACTTGCCACCCAACTTCGACGCCAAAGTCTGCATCTCCTCAATAGTATTCTTCTGCTGATCTCGGCTACATTGCAAACACCATGTTCCTCTATTCACATTAGCGAATGTGGCCTCCCATGTATGGCCTTTTGAACACCGCCACACGTGTTTTGCCCGATAGCCCTCTCCAGATGATAAACCAACATAGGTTCCGCCACGAGAGCGAGCTAGCTGGTTGAGATCGGATTTGGTAATAGTCATGCCTGTTTCTTGGAAAAGCTGAATTTATCTTTATGCTGCTAAGGTTATTTATCGGATTATACATTGAAGGAGAACGATGTTCAAACGTAAAACCTCGGCATGAGGTATCCTGCATCTCCAGGCTTCTTTGTTGTCCGCATCAGTATTTTACTGTAGAATACACCCATAGATTCTATGAGTGAGAAGATGACCCCGCTGAGACAGCAATACCTCCGCATCAAGAAGAAGTATCCTGATACCATCGTGTTCTTCCGCTTGGGGGATTTCTACGAGACCTTCGATGACGATGCCAAGGTCGTGTCGAAAGAGCTGGAGATCGTGCTGACATCGCGTGAGATGGGGAAGGGTAACAAGGTGCCTTTAGCTGGCATACCGTACCATGCACTGGACAACTATCTGGCCCGCCTCATCAACAAGGGGCATAAGGTGGCCATCTGCGAACAGCTCAGCGATCCCAAGGCCAAAGGGCTCGTTGATCGTGATGTCGTTCGCGTAGTCACACCGGGCACTGTGGTCGAGCCCGGGCTGTTGCGCGGCAATGTGAATAACTATCTCGCCTCGATAATAACTGAAGGACAGCAGTCCGGTATCGCCTATGCCGATATAACTACCAGCGAATTCCAGACCACGCAGCTTCCCGCCGAACGTATGCAATCGGAGTTGGAGCGCTTGCGCCCGTCGGAAATTCTGGCTCCGAAGGGCGCTGAGGTGCAGGGCGGCGCTGCTCCGGTAACGCCTGTCGACGTGCAGTATTTTGAGCTGGAAACCACGAGGCATCTCCTGCGCGAGCATTTCGGTGTAGCAAGCCTTGAAGGTTACGGGTGTGCTAATTTGCCGCTGGCAATACGTTCCGCCGGTGCCATCGTGCACTACCTTGGGGAGACGCAGAAGCCGGCATTAAAGCAGTTGACCAGCCTCTCAACCTACAGCACCGAGTCGTTCATGACGCTGGACCCGCAGACGCGCCGCAACCTGGAGTTGTTTCAGACCTTCCGTCAGGATAAGGAAGGTTCATTGCTCTCGGTTATTGACCTGACCAGGACACCGATGGGAGCCAGGCTGCTGCGGCGTTGGGTGGGGCAGCCGCTGCTGGATGTGGCGCAGCTCAATCGCAGACTGGACGCAGTGGCGTGGTTCCATGCCGATACCCGCCGTCGCACGAAGGTGATAACGATACTCAGCA
>CAIYYT010000061.1 GCA_903930455.1 uncultured bacterium
GCCGTTAGACCGCAGGCGATTCCTGATCGAGTAGGAGGTAGAACACAAAAACCAACTTCGTTTTTGCTCTGCCGCTAATCACCCGACCCACAGAGCACTCCGGGGTGACCTTCGGTGCCGCAACCAGCGTTCTACTAACTGTGCTTGGAGAATGTTTTTGGAGTGAGGCGCTACAAAAATGGGGTGGTTTAAACGGCATTCGCATGACGGAGATAGCAGCCAAGATCAAGAAACCCACCAGCTTGGTGGGGTACCGAGTGTGGGGGAGATTTATCTACAATGGCACTACAAAAAGGGGGTTGAACAGGCAGATACACTACTCGAAATTCGCGTTGCAGCCACAAAATGAAGAACCCACCCGACGCTCCGCTCTGGGTGGGCTACAGAACTACAAAAAATCCCTCACCCTCGATCCCTCTCTCACGGGGAGAGGGAAGAAAAGGGAGAGTGTCGGGTTCGGCGCTTCGCTGCGAACCCGACCTACGGAACTACAAGAGCACTACAAAAAGGGAACGAGGATAAAAGGGAATGTCGAAACCCCCGCAGAAGCGTGTCGCTGAGTCAGGTGTTGTACCACAAGGGGGTTTCAACCTACGGAACTTTGGGTTGGCTACGGTTCCTATGAGCCAATGTACTAGCCCAGCTTCTATCGAGCCCAGATGCCTAACATTGCGCCGAGGAATCCGCCGAGCAGTGACTGGAATGAGAACGCACCGGCATCCCAAAGGGTCGGAATCCACCCGACGCAAGGGTCTGGGTGCGGCACAAAGTAGGATCGATGTGCCAGCCTCGAACGAATGACCTACCCGATGGTGCGTCTCAAGGGGGACAGAACTCAGCTCCGACTGCCGTAAGCTGATTTAGAGAAAAGATCAAGGTGAGATGGGTCAAAGAGCTCGTGTATCTCCAGTCTCTCCAGAACCGCAAATTCCTCTACAAGTGGCTTTAGCTTCTGATATTGCGCCGGGGTCTGGCAGATGTAAAACAATAGACGTAACTCATGCGTCGAAAGGAGCGCCGTCGTTAAGTCCGCATAGAACTGTTTGTCCGCTGTTTCGGAGAGCTTCACGAATTTCAGTATGTTGTATAGGGTGTGAAAATAATGGCTGCAGCCGCCTCCTTGATGCAACTGATACTCATTGAGACGCAAACACGCTCTTTCGATGACTTGCCGATCGGATCCTGCAAACGCGGACTGATTGGAATTGCGCTTGTCTAGTTCCTCTCGCCAGCACATCTGAAGCCGGGTACACCACGCTCTGATGGATTCCCTTCCCACATTTAATGCGCCGAGATGATCATGAGCCTTCAGATCCCTGACAATGTCGCCAAGTAGCGTCAACATCCGGAAGAATTTATCCTCGAAGCTCTGCTGTTTTAGGGTCAGATTTTGCGCTTCCAGCTGCTCTTTTTGTCCACGTAATTCTGCGCGAGTCTGCTCCAATTCCTCCCGCTGCAGTTTCAGCTCATCTGTCTGCACTTTAAGCTGCTTCTGTTGTAGTCTGATGGACATGTAGAGAGCAACAAAGGCAAACGCTGAGACGAGAACTGAGATTACGGCAAAGGTGTCCCCAAAGAGTGAGTATTGTAAAACCTTCTCCGAGGGAATGCTAGTTACAAACCAGAGGGTCATTATGAGTAGCACAAGCCATAGCACGACGACGATCAAGAACGTCCGCCCAAGGCCAGCGACATTTACCTTTGATTCTCCTGACACTTGTGCTCCTTTGCAGTAACGAAAGTATGTGATCTCGTAATGAATATCAACAACATAATCGACGAGTTCAGGAGGTTGGAACTCCAAACTCCTGCGGTTTCAACAATCATCGCTCCCTCCCGTGGATTGTCAACGACAATATCCTCTATAAGGATACTTTTGTCGCGGGTTGTGTCAAGGGGTTTTTGGCGGTTAGCCCGTCAGGTCACACGTCCGGCAGGCAGAGGACACAAACAGGAGTCTGATTTCGGTGGCTGCCGGACGCAAGACCTGACGGAACGAAAAAAAGTGCCTCTGCGGAGAGGAATCCCACCCGTCGTTACGCTTTGGGTGGATACAAAGTGCCGGAATGGGAAAAGAAAAGAAGGTCAGGAGCGTTGGGCTCCTGACCTACGAAACTACAAAATGAGCAGAAATGTCGAAACCCATATAAAGTGGTGTCGGTAAGTCAGGCACCATCCCATTGGGGGTTTCGACATACTTGGCTACGAAACTGGCGGCTATTCCGCGAACTCCTCCGAATCGAGATAGGGGACAGTCCGCCTACCTAGAATCGAGATAAGTTTCCCTACCGTATACCCGGCTACCAGAGCAATCACGACTGAGATCAGGATGCCTTTCAGCTGTTCGCTACCAACAAGCCCTTTGACCACGAATATAGCAATGAGACCCCCCATGATACCCGGGAGTCCGTGAAGGTACATCACGCCGCAGGTATCAACCTTCTTGATCGTTTTCTGAAGCCAGGGCAATATCACGGCGAAACCAAATGTCGAGAGCGCACCGGCCAGCACGCCGATTATGATGGATTGAGTCGGTGTGGCATGGTCACAGGTGGAACCGATTGCCACGCCGCCGGCAAGCGACGCATTCGCAATATCGGCCACCGAAATTTTCCTTCTCAGCGTGACGGTAGAAAAGTAGGTCGCCACGGTGGCTCCACTAAGCGCCAGAATCACATTGACAACCGTTGCCGGTACCTGTTCCGGCGGTACCAGCGCCGAGCAGAAACTGGGCCAGAACAGCCACAAAACCATACTTCCGAGCATCGAGAACCGGTCACTGGCATCATCGGTTTCGACTGCTGCAACGAGTTCCTTCGGCGTGGTCATCGTCAGTGCCACTCCCAATCCAAACAGGGCGCCAAAGGCGTGAATGATAATTGACCCGCCGGTGTCGGCGAACCTTCCGAGAGGAATAATCCCGAAGCCGTTCTCAAGGATGATCCATTCATTGAGCATGTAGCAGGGAATGAAGAGTGCTCCCAGTACTAGGTACTGCGGCATTTTCAATCTTCCCAATACCGCTCCGGCGCAGATCAGGAGACTGGCCGCCGCAAATTCGGCGAGAATCAGCTCGTCAATAATTGCCCCCGGCGCTTTTCCAAGCCACCCGAAGCTATCGACGCAGATGTAAATCGGGATTGCGGTGCTTACGAGAAGAAAAGTTGCGGTCAGAGCTGACCGCCCATATTTCTTAACGAATACCATCAGGAAACCGAAACCGACCAGAAGCATCGCCATAATATGAATGGCGCGATCGTATTTTTGGATATCGAGAATGGAAGACATGCTCTCTTCCCCCGCACACATTCCCGCAGTGGGCATGGCGGCGACAATAAGGAGACCCAAGAGGCAGGGCCATTTCAACTTTCTCACAGATGTATATCTCCTTTAGCAGGTAAGGGAAGCTAAAATAGCTGTTCATCCATTGCAAATATTGCCCAGCTATTTGCCGGAATTTAGCTCAATTCCCTTAAACGGGCAACTAATTTTGAGACGGGTTAGGATTGAAACATCGTAGGATTTTGAAAAGAGCCCCGGAGATACCGAGGCTCTTTTGTTTTAGCGTTTGTGGACGCATAACCGACTTAACGCATCTTGCAGACACAGCCGGTGCGGTTGTGCTACGGGCGGACGCAATTGGACTATTTCTTCTTGATCGCGACCGACTTCTTCACTTTTGCGGTCGGTTTAGCCATCTTGGCAGCGGTCGCACGGATGGCATCATTCTTGGATTTCTCCGCCAGATTGCTTTCGGGATCAGGGCTAACACTACGATCCTGGCCGTAGCCAAACAACTCCGGATGCAGAAACTTGCCCTTTTCCGAAGCCAGCTTCTCCTTTTCAACCTCGAGTGGGTGCGCCAGCGCATACTTGTCCTTGCGAATGCCGGTCACTTGCCAGCAGACCTTCAGACCGGAAGAACCGCCGGCAATAGAGAATTGATTGCCGGCGACCTCTGAAGAAACGTAGACCGGCGCAAATCCGCCGACACATGTCAGTTGATAACGAAAATCCCCACAGAAGGACTCAAGCCAACTCGGGAGTGTGACCAAAGCTGTGCCATCTGCCCCCAGTACGACGGTACCGTCATAGACCGATTTCAGATTGTCGGACACAACATCAGCCTGCTGCAGATAGCCGTTCTGCGGGTCATCCGGATTGTCGATTGACATCACGGATGTAGGATTGGTGATGGCGCCGGTGACTCTGACGTTGCCACTGAAGTACCCGGCCCAATTAGTCGTGCCACCGGAAGCTTTCGCGTAAAGAGCGCAATTCACTGCGGAACCAGTTGCGACAGAATAGACTCCATAATTGTAACCTGAACCACCGTTGATTTGTGCCTCCAGGCCGCAATAGTAGGCGGAACCGGTAGGCTCAACGACGGCTTGAATTCCTTCGTAACCGCCTTCAAACATTCCACCAATGCCATAATTGTCGCCGGGTCTAGAATAACCAAGTACGGCGACATGATCTCCCAGGGCGGTTCCTGCATACACAGACGTGGAAACATACGCTGTTTGGTCTTCGCAATAGCTTTCAGCCCTGAGCGCGCAAGCGCTGTCTGCTTGCGTGAGGATACCCAGCGCTCCGGAGGCTGAAATTGTGTATCCATAGCTTGAAACCGCCCAAATGCCGGCGCCCTTGGCGTTGTTCACGGCATACAGACTTGGTCGCGTGTCTGACTCGTTTTCCGCCCAGACGGCAGAACCGTCCGTCAGTGTGGAGATAGCACAGACTGACGGCCATAGGTCCCCAGGAACCCAGTCAGAATAACCCGCCCGGAAGATGGCACAAGTAGTGTTGGAGTTCTCGGCGTCAAGTGCGGGAGAATAACCATCAGTACCGGGATTTTCGAGTCGCAGCGCCACCTGCGCACCGCCGGAACTGATGCCCACTTTTGCGTTAGGAGAATCGGTGCCAATGCCAACGGAATCGTAAGGATTCTCCAGCTTGAGAAACGATTGATTGTGCAGCCACCCGCTACCGGAGCCGGCTGACTCGGCGGTCAACGCATGAAAGGCATAGGCTGTAGTACTAAATCTGAGGCGCGGGGTTAACTCGGAACTTGGAGGAATGGTAACGCCGAGCGTCATGGCCGTATCGGCTGACCAGATATCCACCGGCATCGACGGCTGCGGCGACTTGCCCAGTTCCACACTGAATAGCCCATTGTTGAAACCGACCGAGATCGAACCTGATGACCAGACTTGTGCTCCGGAACCGGAGTAGATCGTAAAGACCACATTTTTGGCGCCGCT
Organism: uncultured bacterium; assembly: GCA_903930455.1. Classification (GTDB taxonomy): domain Bacteria; phylum Zixibacteria; class MSB-5A5; order CAIYYT01; family CAIYYT01; genus CAIYYT01. The sequence continues at coordinate 5,265 of CAIYYT010000061.1, forward strand.
GATCGCAACACCGTTATCCGTTAGCCGACCTTGATAGGAGATCGTGCGGGGCACTTCGGCAAGAGCCGTTGTGGCAAGACAAACAAGAAGTAGGACAATTTGTAGAAAGCGGTGCATGGATTCTTCCTCCTTTCGCAGTTCTGACACTGAAGAATCTCCGTGCATTCACAGAAGAGCTTCTCCTGCTAAGACAGGCCTATTTATAGACGGTATAGAAGATGGTCACTCAAATGTCAAGCAACAAGCGTTAGCAAATGCCGACCTTCAGCGCGATCCCTCGCTGCTGTAGCAACTCGACATAGCGGGTCGTATTGACGCCGAGTTCGGAGCGCAAAGTACCGCGCCGGGTAATCGTACCCTCGGCGATCATTTGCATCACAATACCGGCAGAGTATGCCGTGGTGCGCTGCATGGCGCTGTGACCGGTCGAAACGTCAAGATAGTCTTCGATTGTGTAGGTCACTTTGCCCGGCTTGCCCTGTTTGGCACCGGTGACTTCGCCATAGAGAAGAATCACATCGGGCGCGTTTTTCGGCAGACGACGTGAGAGAACTTCACGCAACATCCGATCGGGGCTGATTGTCACATTTTGTATCTGATACGGGGTTTCGTCCGCCATGCCGAGATCGAAAAGGAATTTGATCTTCTCGACGTGTCCGGGATAACGGATGGTCTTATAATCGAGATTGCGAATTTTACCCTCATAAGTGTATGGCAATGTCGAAATACCGCCGGAGGTGTGAAACGCTTCCAGTTTCGGGAAGTTCGGTAGCAACGAAAGCTCTTCGACTTCGGTCAGACTCTCCAGTGTGGTCAGCTTGCCATCGCGCAGAACGACGGTTGGCTCACGGTATTCGTTGAGTAGTCCTTCGGGCGAAAAAAAGATCGAGTAATTCAACGGCGGTTGAGGATGTTGGGGCAAGCCGCCCACACGCAACTTGACGGAGTCGACAGAATCGAATCTGGCGATGCCATCGGCGGCGAGAATCGACGCCATCCCGGGGGCCAGACCGCAATCGGGGATCACGGTTAGATCGGCTTTGGCGGCGCGGTCGGACATGGCAAATTGCTGCTCGACGATCGTGTTGTTTCCCCCCATGTCGATAAAGTGGGCGCCGTTGGCGATGGCGCAGTCGGTCAGGAGTGCGTTGAGCTTGTAACTTGCGGCAGCGCAAACAACATCGGCAGTTTTGAAAAACGGCTCGACAAACTTGCGGTCGGTCAAGTCACCTTGAAACGTTTCAACCTTATCGCCAGTGATGCTATCCAGACGGGAGCGATCAATGTCTAACACGATGATTTTGTTGGGATTAGCGAATTTCAACAGATCATGTACCAGTGCCTGAGCCATCATGCCAGCGCCACAAACCAAAAATGTCGTCATCTTTCCTGTCTCCTCTATCGTCTTGTCTTCACCCATTTTGGGCGGGTTTCGGCAGTCGATCAGCCCATCAATCTTCCCAAGTCCGATCATCCTGAGTATAGCGGGATGAAAGGTGGCTGTCAAGCGCTGGAGAGTGGTGCGGCCATAATTCGGGATTTCGAATGAAAGCCCGGCAGCTTTTCGGAATATTTTTGTTGCTTAAATAGCGTACCAGTAGTATATTAGCTGTGAGGTACGCCTCAGTTGTGTATCGACAGGGGAAGCTCTTGACTGATTCCATTGGGTGTATCAGTGAAGTAGGAGAGGACAGCTTCCCCTAGTTGTTTTAGGTGCCATCGCCTCAAAATCAACGAATCCCCGAAATCAACAGAGCTTCTTAGCGATCAACCCTTTTTCGTAATTACCGCTATTGAATTCGACCAGCTTTTTCCAATCAATGGCGCCGTCGCGACAGTAGTCCGCTATGAACTCCTGTGTGAGAAGGTTGATTACCCGATCCTTCTGCTTTGCGAACTCGTCATCAAGCTCTTTCGCCTTGTGTCCGAGTGGTTCGATTATGTCGGTATAGAGGTTCTCCTTGCCACTAATGAAGTACCAGAAGTTCGGGCCGACGATCTTGCGGTAACCACGCATATGTGATGTCCGCGCCTTGCCATAGCTCAACCTCGCTTTGACGAAAATCACGTGCCGAGTATCTCGATAGGTGAACTCCGCCTCGTGGCCTCTAGATACAGATTTTGTGCCCCGTTCTGCTTTGCTCACGATGAAAAGCGCAATATCGTCGAGAAATTGCCGAAAGATTGTCTCGTCAAAAGATGACACCAAGTCTTCGAGTAGGCTTTTCACTAGGTCGGACGCGACCCAGATATTTCTCGCTCTGTATAGGTACAGACCCTTCTTCTTCAGAACTTGTTTTAGCCTGATTTCCTCAAGAGATTTGCAGCGCATGTGATGAAAGGTAACGACACCTTCGTTCACTTGAACTTCGACCGCTTTGGCATTGACGTATTTCACACGATCCTCCATAGCAACCAGTGTTGACCGATCTTGTCGCGAGAAACTCTGCTGTATTTCGCTTCGATGTCAATCACATTGCACGGAAGATCCAGCCCTCAGGTAGCCACGGCAAATGTGGCCGAGTCTGCGATCAGATCTACTTCCTGAAGATTCCTAAGTCCTCCTCGAGTAATTTGTAGTGTTGCTTCCTCTTAAGAAGCTCCTCAACCATAGCAAGGTCAATGAACCGGACTTGGTGTGCGATCTCATGGAAAGTGCCTGCGGTAAGCTCATCGAATTTCGCTTTGTCACGGATTGCTGCAACCAAATAGATGTGGCTGTTCCATAGATCGTAAGCGTGTTTAAGTTTCGCCAGAGCATGATAGATGTCTCCGCCGACCTGTACTTCAAACGCGAGCGTGGGAACAGAACGCTCAACTCTGCGCCACACGACATCGAGTCTCGTGCTCTCAAGGGGGTACTCCTCTTGCGCCACAAATCCCTGAATCCGGCCGATTTCAACCAAACTAGACTTTGTGGCGGCGTGATCAGCCAAACCCGATGAAGTGGAGACCTCAACCGTTGGCCCTTCAGCTTCAGGAGGAATTACGTTCAACGGACGCAGACCCAGCGCGATGCGCGAAATGTCTACTTCTTCAGAAGGATAGCACTGAAATACCATCCTGGTTATCATCTGCAAGTCATGACAAGTATAGCGGCTGGATTTCCAAAGGGTAGGTGGCAAACAGTACTCGACATCAAACTCAAATCGTAGTGGCCACAGCACTTCCTGTCTCTTCAGTTCTTCAGGCCATAGCGGTATTGTCTGCTTGAACTTCCTTGCAACGTAACCACATCCAACAATGCCGTGCACAGGTTTAGACACATAGAATAGTAGGCCGTCTCCCTCGCGAAGCATGTTCCAGAGAGACCGAAGCTCTCTGAAGTCTTTCAGTCCCCAGATGTTGTTTGACTCAAAAGCCACATGCCAGTTCTTTTCAGAGCCAACTACAAGCCAAAACTGCGGCATCCATCATCCTTTCATGACAACGTTTAAGACCTCACACACCAACGATGGTTTTCGTCCTCAGAATTACCTAAACATCTCCCTCGCCTTGACGATGACAATGTCTTCGGGCTTCAGGTTTAGGTCGAAGGCTTTGATCTGGTCGTTGATCGACTTCAGGTCGCCTTCGGTGGAACCGGAGGGAAGTTCAAGTTTGGTGTCGGCGCTGAGCAATTCCTTTTTCATCGCTTCGCCGTTTGAAACTACGGCCACAATCAGGACATGATCCGGATGCAGGTGATCAAGCGCGACTGATTGCAGTTCGCTGTGCGGGACTTTGTTAATGCTTTCCTGATACTTGTCCACAAAGCCGGGGGTCTTGTACCAGAGTTCATCCATCCGCATGCCGAGTTGTTTGTCGGGAGTCTCCATCAGGAAGGCGTACTGGTTGGCGACATAGGCCTGCACGCGGTCGATGTCATCCTTTGAGACCGGCGCAGTCGTAAGTTTGGTCATCTCCGACAGCATCAGTTTGATGCAGAACTTGCCGTTGGCTTCCTTAGGATAAGTCATCATGCTAAAATACTGGTCGCTGCGCACGACGCCGTTGTCGATCAGTTTCGACCAGCCCGCCTGACTAAAATACTCGCAATAAGCATAAGCGCCGTAGGCCAGTCCGCGTTGCTCGCGGATAGTTTGAGAAAGCCGGCCAAACGCTACGCGATGTTCGCCGAGGTGGGCGGCCAATAGACGCATCGGGAAATAGTCCGGATTGGTGCGATTGTAGTCGACAACATGCCCGATCCGCAGTTGCATCTGAGCGCGGTTTTCCTTTTCCACCAAAATCAAGCGCCGCGTTTTTTCAACTTTCGGTTCTGCTGCCGAGCGCACCACCTGCCCCGACGGGAATTTGCCGAGATCGGCTTCAAACCGCTCGACCAGAGTGTCCTCGACGGCGCCTGCGATTCCGGCGAGGATATTGCCCTGGAGATAGTTGTCCCGATAGAAGCGGTAGGCATCATTGCGCGTGAAGCTCTTGATGGCCTCCTCGGTACCCTCGACCAAATGACCATAGCGGTGCCCCTCAAACAGTTTATTCTCAAACACTCCCAGGGCCAAGCGGCTGTCGTCCTCGCGAATGTCGTTGATCTGGTCAAGCTGCTCCGACTGCATTTTCTTAACTTGATCCTCCGCAAAAGTCGGGGCTGTGAGAACTTCACGAAAGATCGCGTAGAACTCTCCGACCTTCTCGGCCAGTGTTTTGCCGGTGATGACGACTACTTCCTTATCGACGCTGATTTCCATCTGCGCGCCGATTTGGCTGAGCTTGTCTTCGAGTTGGTCGCGAGTGTAGGATACCGTCCCTTTGTTCAGCAGGTTGGCAGTGAAATATGCCAGTCCCGGTTTGGCGGCCGGATCCATCGCCGAACCGGCGGAGATCATCACACGGAAATAGACAACCGGCAAACCGGGTTTTTTCAGAACGACTACTTGCTGGGTTTTCGATTGTGCACAGGAGACCAACGGAAGCAGGAGAGCAATCGACAACGCCAGGCAACCGCAATACTTAATGATCGATTTCATGATACTCACCTCAAATTCCGCTCTTGGGCACCAGAGTCACCACGGTGCGATTGAGATTGTCAAAGGTTTCGGTGGCAGCAGTGCGCAGTTTTTCGGCAGTGATTGATCCATAGAGATCATAGAGCCGCATAACATTTCTCCAGTCACCGGTGATCAAGTAATAGTACCCGATTGAGCCAGCAACGCGCGAGGGACGATCAAGGCGGTAGACCAGATCCGCACGCAGATTGTTACGGGCGCGATCAAGTTCTTCCGGCGCTACCAGTTTGTTCCTGAGTTGTTCCAACTGCGTGTAGATAGAATCGCGAACCTGTTCAAGGGTGTAACCCTTTTTCACGCGAGCGTTGACCGTAAACAGCGACGGGTCTTTGCGCATGTCCATTCCGCCCCAGATACCTTCAACCATTGAGAGATTGTTTTTGAGTTCGCGAGTCAGTCGCCCCGATTCTGAAAACAAGAGTTCACCAATCATGTTGAGCGCAGCCATGCTCTCAAGATCAGCCCTGGCGGAAGGCGCATGGAAACCGATTTGAATCATTGGCACGGTTTGGTCGTCTTTCCAGGTGAAGGCTTTGATCCTTTCTTCGCTCTGACGTGGTTCCGGGGTGATAATCGGTGAATAGGGTTCCGCGCGCTGCCAGCTCCCCCAGTACTTCTGCACCAATTCCTTGGTCTTGGCGATATCGACATTGCCGCAGATCACCAGCACGCAGTTGTTGGGAACATAGAAATGCTCTTTGAACTGCTTGCCATCTTCGTAGGTCATCTTCGTCTCAAGGTCTTCCTCCCAACCAATCGTCGGGTGCTGGTAGGTATGTGCCGTAAAAGCGAGCCGGAAGAGTTCGATGCCGAGGAATCCGCCCGGATCTTCCATATCGCGACGGCGCTCTTCCTTGACGGGCCCCAACTCGGTGCGGAAGGTTTCGTTGGTAAAATTGAGATTCTTGAAACGATCTGACTCGATATCCAGCATCTTATCCAGAGACTTGCCTTCGGCATTGATGAAATAGCAGGTGTAATCTTCGTTCGTGTAGCCGTTGTTTTCCGCACCCAGAGGCGCGATCTCTTTGTAGTAGTCGGGGTATTTCTCGGTGCCTCGGAACATCATGTGTTCGAACACATGCGCCAGACCGGTAATGCCGGGGCGATCCTCATCGCGAGAACCGGCATTGACAAAGGTCTGCACGCTGACTGTCGGCACAGTTGTATCGCGGCAGATCAGCACCGTCAGTCCGTTGTCCAGCATGCTTTGATCGACATTGAATGCCAGTCCGGCAGCAACGCCTGCCTGCGCCAAAAACAGCAGCAGGGCGCTCCCGAGCAAAAACGGTCTTTTCATTCGTCCTCCTGTAGAAGCAAGATAGTTGACTTGAGCAGAAGCTATCACTTAGAGAGGAAAGCGTCAAGACAAAACCTGACGTCAGTTATGATGACATGTAGCTGAATCATGGGAAGCACGGCCTGCAATCC
>CAIYYT010000062.1 GCA_903930455.1 uncultured bacterium
ATCTGAAACCAACGAAGTCCAGGCAGAACTAGAGAAGCACCGGAATATCGCAGGCGCAACAGGACAGAATGTTTCCGGCCCAACGGCGGAGCAGGAGTTCCAAGCGGCGATGGAAGGTACTACGAACGAAGCAGAGGCTATGGAAGTCATCAACAGGTTCAGTGAAAGCACTGGCTTGTTTCCAACCGGTACACGTTGATCCTGGGGAACTAACCCAAAGGAATATCAACAATGGCTTATAGCCCAAACCCAGCAACGGGTTCCACTAATACCGGAAACCTTGCTTTAGCCCAAGCAGCGTATGATCGGCTCGCCCGATTTGCTCTGCGTCCAGAACTGTACTTTGACCAGGTGGCCGATATCAAGCCGACCAACCAATCAATGCCTGGTAGCTCAGTTACGTTCCCGATTGTCAGCGACCTTGCGATTGCTTCCTCAGCATTGAACGAGTCCACTGACGTTACGCCTCAGGCTATCTCTGAGTCCAACGTCACGGTTACTCTTGCTGAGTACGGTAACGCTGTCCTGACGACTGCCGCTCTGCGTGGCGAGTCATACGTCGAAATTGACCCAATCGTTGCCAACGTCGTTGGTTATAACGCTGGTGTCAGCATTGACGAAGTGGCCCGTGACGTTCTCAAGGCCGGTACGAACGTCGCTTACGCTGGTACTGCTACCAGTCGTGCGACGATCAACAGCACACAGTTGTTGAAGGCAACAGACATTCGTGCAGCGAAGGCTCGCCTCCGTTCACAGAACGTCCCTAACTTCAATGGCTTCTACACCGCCTACATCCACCCGAACGTGGCTTATGACTTTACGTCTGAGACTGGTTCGGCTGCATGGCGTGACCCACACACCTACTCGCAACCTGGCGAGATTTGGGCCGGAGAATTGGGTGCCTTTGAGGGCTTCCGATTCATCGAGACTCCCCGATCACCAGTGTTCACGGGTGTTGGTTCCTCGTCAAGCTCGGGTTACGCACCTGTCTACGCCACGCTCTGCGTTGGTCGTCAGTCACTTGCAAAGGCTTGGAGCATGGTGGACGGAAACACGGAACAGCCTCACGTTGTTCCTGGTCCGATCACTGACTTCCTGCGTCGTTTCGTGCCGTGGGGTTGGTACTGGCTCGGTGGATACAGCATCTACCGTCAGGCTTCAATCCAGCGCATTGAATCAGGTTCATCGTTGACATACAGCGACCCTGCAATCGACCAGTAAGAAACCTAACTAGGTAGGAAGGGAAGGCATGGCCTTTCAAGGATATTGCGCCCATTGTGGTTCATACGATGTGATAGCGGGACAGGATATGTTCCAATGTCTAAAGTGTGGATTACATACGGATCACCTTGGAAACGCTGTGCCTTCCCGAACTGCCACTAAGGAGTCATAATGGGTGTATCAAGCCCCACAGGTAACGGTGAGATTCGTGGCATGGAATACGCAGGACAACCAGGAACTCCGCTTCCTTTGCGTCCAGAGCGAGCCAAAGCCAACAACGCTAGTTCAGTAGGAACACACGATATGGACAGCATGTACGCTGCCGATGGAATAGTGGATATGCGTGATGAGGGTAAGTTCACCTCAATCACGATGCCTGAGAACCAGCACATCACCAACGAAAAGTCCGGTACTGGCGATGCCCGCATGGGTTCAAAAGTAATCATGGAAGGTAAGATGAACCGATGAGCGTTCCAGGATCAATTGGCACTACCCGTCCGATGACGACAGAAGAAATGTCCGGTCACATGAATGACGATTACTCCTACCCAAGCGTTGTCCAAAAGGTCAACGATGCGGGTGCGCTCAATCGTGGACTCAGCGACCCATCAACGGCTCGTGGCGTTACAGCTCCAATCGTAATCCAAGACATTTCAGCCGATAAGCATGGAACGGATGTTTCGACCCCTGACCACGTTGGCGGATTCCCCTTTAGAGTGAGGGAATCATAATGCGGGACGATCAAACAGATGTTTGTCACGGTGCTTGCATGGGCGCTTGCCCTGTTTGTGGTGGCATGGTTGAAGTCAACTTCCACCCAGCCGGAGAACCTTGGCAACCTAAAGACGAGTCGGTAGACACGACCAACAACTCAGCAGGGTAGCAACTCATGGCCCGCTTGCGGTTTGACTCCGTAAAGGGCGAACTGAGTGCCGCTATCGCTCCAAGCGACACGGCGATCAACTCACCTGGCCTAGCCCGATTAGGGAATGTCAGTGGAGGCGATGTTGCTCTCGTTTGCCTATTCGCTTTTGACAGTAATGGCAACATCAATCTGTCCGAGAACGTCTATGTAACTAATCACACGGTTGGGTCTACTTCGGCTACCGTCACACGGGCAGGAGATGGCACTACGGCACAAGCCTGGCCCGTCTACGCTGCCTGGGCACATGGCTGGGGAGTCGCTGACGTTGCCGAGATTCAAGCGAGCATCACGGCTGAGACACTTAGAGCAACCACCGCAGAAGCAGGACTCTCCGCTTCCATCATCTCTGAATCCACAAGAGCTACGAACGCTGAGGGCGTACTCACCACCAACCTTGCTACTGAAACTTCTAGGGCCACTACCGCTGAGAACCTTCGAGCCTTCAACGTCACCCGCACCGCAGTCAAGACCTCAACTTATGGGGCTTCCGTTGGCGACCTGGTTCCCGTTGATACCACTTCTGGCGCAGTAACCATTTCTCTCCCCAACAACCCAGCGACTAACTCGGTTGTCGCAGTAATCA
>CAIYYT010000063.1 GCA_903930455.1 uncultured bacterium
CTCACCGGCAACCACTTCATACTTGCCATTGGCCTTCCGCACAATGATTGGCTGCAGGATTCCCCGCTGTTCCATCGATTCGGCAAGCTGCGCCAGCTTTTCCTCTTCAAAGAACTTGCGCGGCTGATTAGCATTGGGGACGATTTCGTCAAGATTAAGCATCACGAAATTTTTTCCCAGTCTCTCTTCGGGAGCGGTCGGAATCAGTGCCGAAAGCCCTCTACCAAGCGCCATCTTCTTCATAGTCTTAATACCTCCTCCGTCAGAGATATGTAGTTCTCCGCGCCGGATGATCCAATGTCGTACAGGATGATTGGCTTGCCGTGCGATGGCGCCTCACCGAGACGGACATTGCGACTGATAATCGTCTTGAACACCTTGTCTTTGAAATAGCTGCGGGCTTCCTCGACCACCTGACGCGCCAGATTTAACCGCGGATCGTACATCGTGATCAGGATTCCGCCGATCTCCAGCTTCGGATTAAGTCCATGCTGCACCATCTCCACTGTCTTCATCAACTGCCCCAAACCTTCGAGCGCATAATACTCCGCCTGCACCGGAATCAAAAGCATATCCCCCGCAACCAGACCGTTCAACGTGAGCAAGCCCAATGATGGTGGACAATCGATGATGATATAGTCATAGTAGTCCCGCACCTGTGCGAGTCGATCGCGCAACACCGTCTCACGGCCCACCCGTTCCACCAACTGCAACTCGGCTTCCACCAGATTGATATTTGCCGGAATCATGTCCAGATGCTTTATGTTGGTCTTGGCAATCAGTTCTATCGTCGGCCGCGAATCAAGCAGCAGATCATAGGCGGTTGTTGGCAATGAGCGCTTGTCGAAGCCCATGCCCGATGTTGCATTCGACTGCGGATCTAAGTCTATGAGCAATGTTGACTTTTCGGCAATAGCAATGCAGGCGGCTAGATTGATTGCTGTGGTAGTCTTGCCCACACCACCTTTCTGATTCGCTATCGTTAAGACCTTAGCCAGCTTTGACCTCCTAATACGCTCTACAAACTAAGAACGGATAGTAAACAGAAACCCCGGCGATCAGCAAGAAAAAACTCGCTCCACCGCAATCTTTTTTGCCCCATAACAACCGTCCTAGTGTCATCTTCGCTCTTTTCGCAGCACCAGCAACTTTGCCATCCGCCCGGCCGCCTCATACTCCTTGTCGCTTTCTACCACAAATCCGAGAGTTTCCACCGCGATCGCATCGATGACTTCCTTCGCGGACCGTGGCAGCACCAGCTTCCCGGACGCCTTCAAGTGCCGCGCTGTCAGCTCGCAAATCAACTCCACACTTCCCAGCGCTTTGGCAATGCAGAAATCAGCGTCGAGCTCCGCCATGGTCTCGATTCTGGCTGAGTGAAAAACGCATTGCTTCAGTCCGAGTATCCGCGCTGATTCCCGCTGGAACTCGATCTTTCGCTGATTTGAATCAACCGAAATGATCCGAAGATCTTGTCGAAGAATCTTATGAACGATCCATGGAAACCCGGCGCCGGAGCCAACGTCCAGTACCCTCGCAGAGTGCGGATAGTCAATTAGCTTCAATATCGCCAGCGAATCGGCGATGAGATCATCGACAACCTTGAAACTGTCCTGACGCGAAACCAGGTTGATCTTGCGGTTGACATCCAGCAAGTGCGCCGTGAACTTTTCTAGCAGTTCTTGGGGCGTTTGATCAGAAATCATCAGAGTGTTTCACGTGAAACAGAGCCACTGGTATGTCTCTTCAAGTGTATCATTAGCACAGTAATATCAGCGAATGTCACACCCGCCAATCGCGATGCTTGCCCCAGACTCACGGGTCTAAATCGGTGCAATACGCCAACCGCTTCAGCCTTCAGGCCATTAACTTTGCGCACGTCAAAATCATCGGGGATGACTTTCGACTCAAACTGCTTGAAACGGTCAATTTCTCGTTGCTGTTTGTCGAGGTAACCCTCATATTTGATCTCTATTTCCACCTGTTTGGCACAGTCCGCGGGAAACTCCCGACAAACCTCGTCCGCTGCTCGCATATCTTGATAACGGATGGCAGGACGCTTCAATAATACTCCCAGAGAGCACTTATCCCCGTTGGCTGCGCTGCTGTCGATCTGAGAGATCAGAGCCATCGTGCGACCAAGACGCTGTTTTTCAGCGTCAATCATCTGTCGTTTAGCCAGATAGGTGTTGTAGATATCATCATTGATCAGACCAAATCGCTTGCCGTATTTGATCAACCGGTCGGCGGCATTGTCCTCGCGAAGCGCCAGACGGTATTCGGCGCGCGAAGTAAACATTCGGTACGGCTCGGTCGGGACCTTCGTGACGAGGTCGTCAATCAGCACACCGATGTAGGCTTGTGATCGATCAAGATAAAAAGGCTCATCACCTTTGAGCCTTAGCGCCGCATTGATCCCCGCCATCAAGCCCTGCGCGCCAGCTTCTTCATAACCCGACGTCCCGTTGATCTGGCCGGCAAAATAGAGATGTTCAACCAGCCGCGTCTCCAGTGACGGTTTGATCTGGAAAGCCGGGAAAAAATCGTACTCGATAGCATAACCGGGACGATTCATGACCACATCATCAAGTCCGGTAATCGAATGCAAAACATCAAGTTGGACATCTTCCGGCAGCGAAGTTGACAGGCCGTTAATGTAAATCTCATTCGTGTCCAGACCCTCTGGTTCCAGAAACAATTGGTGGCGTTCCTTGTCCCGGAAGCGGTGAATCTTGTCTTCAATAGATGGGCAGTAGCGCGGACCAATGCCCTTGATGTTTCCGGAAAACATCGCCGAACGGTGCAGGTTCCTCTCAACAATCTCCTGCGTTTGTTTCGAAGTGTATGTTACATAGCAAAAGGCTCTGTTGGTCAAGCGATTGTTCGTCAGCAATGAAAATGGTTTGAAATCATCATCCCCCGGTTGTCTTTCTAGACGGTCGAAGTCGATTGTGCTGCCATCCAGACGCGGCGGGGTACCAGTCTTGAGACGGCCAACCTGAAAACCGAGCTTCTGCAGCGATTCTGAAAGATGTAGCGACGGTGGTTCTCCCACGCGACCGGCAGGTGTCTGCTTTTCGCCAATATGGATCAGGCCATTAAGGAAGGTGCCGGAAGCCAACACGCATGCTGATGAGGCTATGGTCCTGCCATCCATCATGATGACATGGTCGAACTTGCCATCAAGCGCAACGATTTCCTTGACCATTCCTTCGACAAGAGACAGGTTTGGGATTTCCGACAGCAGATGCTGGGAGAATTCGCGGTAAAGCTTGCGGTCTGCTTGAGCACGTGAAGACCATACCGCGGGGCCTTTGCTCTTATTCAAAGTTCGAAAATGGATGCCGGTGTTGTCAGTGATATAGCCCATGACGCCGCCGAGCGCGTCGATCTCGCGGACAAGCTGTCCTTTGCCGACGCCACCGATGGCCGGATTGCAGGACATCTCGCCGATTTTTGCCAGCTCGCCAGTGATAAGTGCTGTTGAGAGTCCCATACGAGCTGAAGCGGCGGTGGCTTCGATACCGGCGTGGCCGCCACCAATCACTATGATATCATAATCCCGCATTGTAGTCGGATATGATACGTGATTCGAGCGCCAAAGGCAAGCTCGAAGCCAAACCGAGACGAACGTGTTGCATTACATCTGCAAGAAGGACTTGGCTCCGATTTGTACGTTTGGTGGTATCAGAAATGTGCAGTTTGTCATGTTGTCAATTTTCGTAACATCAATCAGTGCTGAATCTAACGTGAATTACAGATAGCAATGTTTCACGTGAAACACTTTTCATTTACCGATGCAGAAGCGGCTGAAGATTTCGGCGAGGAGATCGTCATTGGTGATCTTGCCGAGGATTTCTTCAAGGTTGTTGGTGGCTTGGCGGAGGTCGAAAGCCATCAGTTCAAAGCTCTCCCCTTGCTCCAGTTTGGTGCAAGCCTCAGTGAGAGATCCTAAAGCGTTCTGCACAGCGACACAATGCCGTTTGTTGGTCAGAACATTGCCATCGGCGCTGGAAGGATGCATTGATTCTCTGATAACCGAAGCTATCCGAGCGACGAGTTTGTCGACACCAACCAGAGTGGTTGCTGAAAGCAAAACAGGATGATAATGGGCAAGTGCGGTAGTGTAAGCGTCTGAAATAGCGTTCGAAACGAGATCAATCTTATTGAGTGCGAGAATGATAGTCTTGCCAGGCATTTCACCAAGCGATGATCTGATTTTTTCGACGGGTGTATTGGCAACATCGAATATGGCGATCAAGAGATTAGCTGCTTTAATCTCACGGCGGGAGCGTTCAACTCCGGCAGCCTCGATTTGATCGGAAGCTTCGCGAAGACCGGCAGTATCGACAAAGAGCACGGCGAGTCCTTCGATCTCGATTTTCTCGGCGATGGTGTCACGGGTGGTGCCGGGAATCTCGGTGACGATGGCACGCTCTTCGGCGAGGATAACGTTGAATAGTGATGACTTGCCGGCGTTGGGAGGTCCGACGATCGGTATCTGTACTCCCGTGCGGATAATCTCGCCACGGCGGTAACTTGATGCCAGACGAGTGAGAGACTCGATGACGTCATCGAGCTTGGCCAGCAACTCGGCTTGTTGCTGTCGAGGAATTTCCTCGTCAGGGAAATCAGTGTACGCCTCGAAAAGCGCACCGATATCGAGCAACTGCGCGCGGATGGAGCCAATATAGGCGGACAACTTACCGGAGAGTTGATAGAGCGCGATCTGTTGGAAAGCAGCACTTTCAGCAGCTATCAGATCGGCGACCGACTCGGCCTGCACGAGATCGATTCGTCCGGAAAGGAAGGCGCGCATGGTGAACTCGCCGGCAGTCGCCTGGCGAGCGCCCGAGTCGATAGCTAAACCGACAATCTGTTTGAGAATCTGGGGGTTACCATGAGCCGAGATTTCGATCACATCCTCGCCGGTGTAGCTATTGGGAGAGCGAAGGAGAGCGACCAGCACTTCATCCGTGATTGATCCGACTTCGGCGCCTCGGACGTAGCCGTGGTGAATGGTATGGGACTTCGCCTCCATGATATTGACAGTAGTATCAATAATAGTGTTGGCGATGGTGAAGGCCTGTTTTCCGGAGATGCGAATGACACCAATGCCGCCGTAACCGGGCGGAGTCGAGATCGCGACGATGGTATCGTCGCTGTCGGGAAGCGTCATTTGACTTGCGGATTCATTTCCGCTGTCTGCCGCCGGATGTTCAGGGTCTCAAAGATGGAGAGCACCGAATAGCAGGTCCAGTAGAGCACCAGACCGACCGGCAGTGATTTCATCATGAGGAAGAAGATTGCCGGCATGATATAGACCATCATCTTTTGTTTGGGATCGGTGACCGACATTTTTTGCTGAACAAACATCGCAATGGTCATGATGATCGGCATTACCCAGGGCATCGGATCGGGTTGGGAGAGATCAGGCCAATAGCCGAGGAAATAGGCCTGTCGGAATTCGATGGTCGAGCGGAACACCTGATAGAGACCGAACATAAGAGGCATCTGGGGCAGCATCAAGAGGCAACTGCCGAAAGGATTAACCTTCTCATCCTTGTAGAGCTTCATCATCGCCGCATTCAGCTTCTGTGGATCGTTTTTGAACTTCTCTTTGAATTCTTCCATCCGGGGTTGCAGTCGTTTCATGGCCTGCATTGACATCAGGCTCTTCTTCGTAAGCGGATAGGTCACGAGCTTCATAAGAATGGCGGCGAGGATGATGACGAAGCCGTAATTGGGGATAATGCGATGGAGTTGATAGACCAGCCAGTAGACGGCATACGAAAATGGGCGGATGATTTTCCAGCCCCAGTCAATAAAGTCTTCCAGATTGACGCCATAGGTCTTAAGAATACGGCTGTCGAGCGGTCCGGCATAAATCGTGAACTTGTTGTTGGTCAGATTGTCCTGAGAGCCGAGCGGCATAACGATACCGGCGGAAATAGCGCGCCGTTGATAAGACAGACCGGCGTGCGTCTCGTTTGATTTTTCGCCCCGGAAAGAGGCGCCGGTGCTGAGATTTTCTTTGGGGATGATAGCATAGGCAAAGTACTTCGAGCGGGAACCGGCCCATTGAGCGGAACCGGAGGGGTCGTCCTTAAGTCGATCTTGCTCAAATTTGTCTATTTTGTACATCTCTCCGGAAAGATAGACGCCGCCCTTATAGTTGGAATAGTCATCCAGCAGGTTCTTTTCGCTCGGTGGAAGGGCCGGCAACCAGGCAAGAACATATTCGCGTTCAAGCCCCAATTGTTGGGCGCCGTTGATCGTCAGGTTGACATCGAAGTTGTACTTGTCGCCGTAGAAGACGAATTCCTTGACGATTTGTCCCTTGCCGGCAACGGCAGCAGTGAAAGTAACGATCTGGGTTTGGGCGCCACTGGCTTGCAGCAACGAATCGCCGGTTATTGAATAGGTTATGCTCTTATCACTAAAATTCCTGCCATAGGAGAGAAGAGTTGGTGTCGCTTGCGATCCATGCGGAATAAGATTGACGCGGCTGCTGTCGGCATGCTTGTATTTCTTCAATTGGAGTTGGACAATACCGCCACCCCGGTTTGACAACACGGCATCATACAAGTCGGTAGTGATTTCAACCCGACGCTCAGGGATTGTGTCCGAGACGACGGCAGTGGTGTCGATCGCGGCAATCTTGGTGGTGTCGGACGGTTTGGGAACGACGTGTCCGAGCGTGTCCGTGGCAAGCGTATCGGTAGCGACGGGGACCGGCTGCGGTTGAGGCTGCGGCGCGGTTTTGACCCACCACAACTGCCAGACAATAAAGATGGCGACGATAAGAACGAAGGCGATAACAGTGTTGCGATCAAACATGGGATTACTCTACCGGATCATAGCCGCCGGGGTGCCAAGGATGGCAGCGTCCCAGCCGTTTAAGGGTCAGGGATGTGCCCTTGAGCATGCCGTAGCGGCGGTAGGCTTCAAGGGAATATTGCGAGCAGGTGGGATGGAAGCGGCAGACCTTGGGAAGAAACGGTCCGATGGCAAGCTGATACGCTTTGACCAAATATGAGGCCGCGAAGCCGAGGACTCTATTCATGGCCAAACAACTGTTGAAGCTCGGCTGACACCTGCTGGAAATCCAATTCAAAGGTTCCGTGCTTGGGGAGGAGCACGACCGCGGAGGAAGCGGGCCAAAGCGGTTTGTGCGTCCGGATAAACTCACGCATCACGCGTTTCATGCGGTTGCGGCGAACGGCATTACCGAGCCGCTTGGGTGTTTTGAAACAAAACTGGGTTTTGCCTGATACAGAATCGTGACGGTAGACGATAAAGTGATCGCTTTCCCGTCGCGCACCCTGCAACATAGTCTGTCGAATAAGGCCTTGGTCCGCCAGACTTTTACCCCTGTCGAAGCTATTATCTTTCGTCAGAAACCGTTAGTTTTTTCCGACCGTGACGGCGTCTACGGCTCAACACCAGGCGGCCGCCCTTAGTCGACATCCGCTCGCGAAAACCGTGATCGTTCTTGCGTTTGCGGTTGGATGGTTGGTACGTTCTCTTCATGCTACTCCTACGGTCAATTCATTAACAAGACAATTATGTTACGTAAAGGGGGAAAGGAAGTCAAGGAAATTGTAGGGGGTAGCGGTCTGGAAAGTAATGCTGCTTAGTCAATAGCTAAAGGAGTTTCGACGGAAGATTGAATGCCCTAACGATCCCTTGAATTCTCTTTTTATGAATTTCGTCTCCTTCTCCGTGGCAGTCAACGGGAAATGAGACAGGTCTTCCAAGAATGTCAGGGTGATAGATAATCCTGTGACTTCCTTTGCCGCGTTCTTCGTAGACTTCGAACCTTCTATCGTAGTCGCGAAGAATCTTGACTAGTTCTTTGAACTTGTAAGGTTTACGCGGGGACAAAGCAGTTATTCAACTTACGGGGGGAATCTGGGATAGGGATGCTGGCGATTCGATGCTTCTTGTCAGTCTTTGACTTCTGGTAATATCTCTCGAAGAACGTTCGCTGCATCCGATTATATATCTCAAAAATCTCAGGTGGTGCTGGCCTGTCAAGCAAAGCGGGTTGCTTCTTGAAGAAAGCAAAGCTGATCTGCATCTCAGTAAGCTCTTTCAGGTTATTAAAGGCTCTTTCAAATGATTTACCATAACCGACGATATCGGTTTCAAGACAATGTGCCGCCCACTCCTTATCTGGGGTCTGATATCCAAGAACTCTCAGGCTAAACATGAATTTATCTCCGGCCAAATCATTATGAGTTTTCTCGCTCATATCCGTCCTTTGTACGTCCTATCGTCTGATTTGCCGTAAGAATCAAGCAACGACCTCTGGAGAGGTCGTCAACCTCGTATTTGCTTCGGAAGCAAGATAACCTGAATGCTGTTCTTGTCAATATTTTTCTATAAGCTATTGGCAGTCAGAATGTTCGAAAAGACTTTACCATACGATAGACGTCCATGCAGCGGCGAAGCCACAAGCGAGAAAGGTGTTGCTGATAAGGCAATTAAGCCTTAATTGGAAGTGGTGGACATACTGATGGGCACGGGTACTGCAGGAGTCAGATCATAGGAGTATGGACAAGTGAGTGAATCGTCGTCGATACAGAACACGAAATCGCTGATCAAGATATTGCATAGCTACTTCCCGTTTGGGATTCACCTGTCCAAAAAGACTTGGGATTGGCTCGAGGTCTCGACGCTTTACGGTCAGGCCGAGGTGAGCAAGGTTACCTCGGGGATGTATGGTATCCGGTTGTTGACGGATCGGTTCAACGAGCGCCGTCAACACAGCTCGCTGCCGCTGGAATCGCTTCAGGCGGGGCAGACGTTTACGGTCAGTGTGATTATCGACATCCTGCGTTATCTGGTGACTGTGTATTGCCATGATCAAATCCCAGGTGTGCTCCCAAAAGGACACGACTGGGCGAAACAGCAGCGCGGTGAAGCTCTGGTCGAAAAGCCGCCGGTGTCGTTTGTCGGGTTCTTTTCACCTGTTGACGTATATGAAGAGAATATCCGGGAAGATGAATTTCTGCGCGGGAAATCGGAGTGGGCCACCAATCGCGAGACGGTCAGCTCGGAGATGATTCTGCTGGCGCTGGCGATGGAGAACCCGGCGTTCAAGCGATTCCGTGTGTTGTTTGATGATGTTGATCTAAAGCGAGAAACGCCATATCTGCCGTTTGTCGGCGCGATGGAAGAGTATTTCCGGCAGCAGCCACCGTTTGCGCCACTGGGAATACCGTTGTTTGAGTGCTTGCGCGCACCGATGCGGGAAGCGCCTGACTCGCTGGAAGGACAGTTGGCCTATATCCGGCAGCATTGGGCGGCATTTTTGCCGGCAGAGTTGCTGGAGAAATTGTTGCTTGCCAGCGATGTGCTGAAAGAAGACTGGCATCTGCGGTCGCTCGATACGGGTTCTACCGAGGTACTGCAATTTGGCAGACGCGGATTCGGGTACGATCAAAGCTACTCCGAGCCATCGGCGTTTACGCAAGACGCTGACTGGATGTCGAACGTGGTGCTGCTCGCGAAACTGGCGTATGTGTGGCTTGATCAGATGTCGAAAAAGTATCGGCGTCCTATCAAGTATTTGAGTGATGTTCCGGATGAGGAATTGGATCAGTTGGCGCGCTGGGGATTTACCGGTTTGTGGTTGATCGGTGTGTGGGAACGGTCCCAGGCATCGCAAAAGATCAAGCAGATCATGGGAAACCCAGAAGCGGCGCCATCGGCATATTCCCTCTATGATTACACCATCGCGGCTGATTTGGGGGGTGAGGAAGCATATCAAAATTTGCGTGAACGGGCCTGGAAGCGGGGAATCCGTCTGGCGAGTGATATGGTGCCAAACCATATGGGAATCTATTCCCGGTGGGTCGTCGAGCACCCGAATTGGTTTATCCAACTTGATTATCCGCCATTTCCGGTCTATCAGTTTACCGGAGTTGACCTGTCGCTTGATCCGCGAGTTTGTATTCAGATCGAAGACGGCTACTGGCAACATCGCGACGCGGCGGTAGTGTTCAAGCGGATCGACAAGTGGACAGGGGAAACCAAGTATATCTATCACGGCAACGACGGCACCAGCATGCCGTGGAACGATACGGCGCAGTTGAATTTCCTGATTCCGGAAGTGCGCGAGGCGGTAATTCAATTGATCCTGCACGTCGCGCGCAAGTTCCCGATCATTCGCTTCGACGCGGCGATGACGCTAGCCAAACGGCATTATCATCGACTATGGTTTCCGCAACACGGTGACGGCGGTGCGATACCATCGCGGGCAGAATATGGCATGAGCAAGGAGCAATTCGATCAGGTCTTTCCGAAAGAGTTCTGGCGGGAAGTGGTGGATCGGGTGCAGGCGGAAGTGCCGGACACGTTGCTGTTGGCCGAAGCGTTCTGGTTGATGGAAGGGTATTTCGTGCGGACGCTGGGGATGCATCGGGTTTACAACAGCGCATTTATGAACATGCTGAAGATGGAAGACAACAGCAAGTACCGGACGACGGTGAAGAACGTTCTCAAGTTTAGTCCCGAAGTCGCCAAGCGGTTCGTCAATTTTATGAATAACCCCGATGAACGAACGGCAATCGAGCAGTTCGGTAAAGGGGACAAGTATTACGGCGCGGCGATGATGCTGGTGACGATGCCGGGGCTGCCGATGTTTGGGCATGGGCAGATCGAAGGGTTCACCGAGAAATACGGCATGGAATATCGCAAGGCGTACTGGGATGAGCAGGTGGATGAGGAAATGGTGCGACGGCATGAGCGGGAGATTTTCCCGTTGATGCGACGTCGCAAGCTATTCAGCGGAGCCGAGAATTTTGCGATTTATGATTTCAATTCACCTGATGACTGGGTGGATGAAAATGTATTTGCCTATTCGAATCGCGCCGGCGGCGAACGGGCGATCATTCTATATAACAATGCTTACAGTACCACACGTGGCACGATACATACATCAACGCAAATCAACGTGGGTACCGGCGAGGAAGAGTATCTGGTCACGCGGACGTTGGCGGAAGCGCTGGCGCTCGATGCGCGCGAGCGGGTGTACTACATCTTCCGCGACTATCGTACCGGGCTGGAGCACATCAGAGCGGGCAAACAGATTGCTGATGAAGGGCTGTTCGCCGAGCTGCATGCATATCAATATATGGCGTTTCTTGATTGGCGGGAAGTGTATGACCATGACGGATCGTGGTGGAATCTGGCGGGCAAATTGCAGGGGGGTGGTGTGCCGAGTATCGAGGAAGCCTATCGCGAGATGACACTTGAGCCGTTGTTGACGCCGTTCCGCGAGGCGATCAATGCGGAGATGCTGTACAACCTGCCGACGGATGAAAAAGAACCGCGCAAGAAATTCCATCAGGCCATGGCGCGGTATCTGGCGATAGCGCAGGACTACGCAGGGGCCGAGTCGGGATA
>CAIYYT010000064.1 GCA_903930455.1 uncultured bacterium
AAAGTCGGTGGGATTACTCCCCTGCGTTCCAGAACTCACGCAAAATCGCCAGGTTTTTCCTGTCAGCTTCGTATTCTTCCCCGTCTTTTGGCGTTTCGAGCAGCTTGGGGATACTATCCAAGCGTGCATCCTGCATGATGAACTTGAAGGCGTCCTTACCGATCTCTCCTTGGCCGATATGTGTGTGACGGTCAACGCGTGAGCCAAGACCTTTGATCGAATCATTCAAGTGGATCACCTTCAGGTATTTCAGCCCGATGATCTTCTTGAAAGCCGCAATCGTTGTCTCGTAGGTATCCTTGGTACGGATGTCATAGCCGGCCGCAAAAATGTGGCAGGTATCGACACAAACGCTAATTCGGTTCTTGTCTTCAACACCGTCGATCATCTCGGCGATTTGCTCAAACTTGAAGCCAAGGTGCGAGCCCTGTCCGGCCGTACACTCTAGCGCGACCCTGGTTTTGGCATCCGGGGTCTTGTCGAAACAGTGATTGAGTGAGTCGATGATCTTCTTCATACCGTATTCCTCCCCCTGATCCAGTGGCGATCCTGGGTGGAGTACAAGGTCGGCAATTTTGAGTTTATCGGCGCGCTCGATTTCGTCAATCAGTCCGGCAAGCGATTTCTGGTAGACATCCTCGTTTGGCGAGCCAAGGTTAATCAGGTATGCCGTATGCGCCACAACGGGGGCAATGCCGGACTCCTTCTGCGCGGTCAGGAACTTCTCAATCTCATCATCGGTCAATGGCTTGGCTCGCCACTGATTGTTGTTCTTGGTGAAGATCTGGATTGAAGTACAACCGGTGTTCACGCCATGCTCGATGGCCTTGAAGACACCGCCGGAGATCGACATGTGTGCGCCGAGGAGAAGTCTCTTTTCTTGTTGTGCCATTCAAACACTCACAAATTGGTGTGTCGCAACCGCGCCGGTCCTGACCTATTTCTTCGGCGCCGGGTCCTTCAAGTCTTCTTTGATGCCGGCAAGCCGCTTGGCAATTTCGACTGACTTTTCTAACTCGGACGACAGTCGAATAAACATCTTCGCGCCGTCCGGCGATCCGCCGCCGTGCATACATCCGGGAACACCGGCACCCACTGTCGACCATTCGACCAGTCGCGCAGCTCGGGCGCGTGTTTCGCCCGAAACTGCCGCTTTCATATATTTCTGAACCAGATGTCCGTACTTTTCATCGTTAAAATCGACATACGACGGCATACAGCCGGTTTCGGCGATGCCTCCGGCAATATCCTGCGCGATGATCGAGGTCTCATAAGGCAACTTCGCCACATGTACCTTGTTGACATTCGACAGCAACATATCGGGCATCCAGACGCCGGAAGGATGCTGTTTGCCCATCACTGCCGCTGCGATGCCAACGCCGTATGTCGTTTCATTGTTGATTACCATCTGCGTCAGGCGGTCGGCAAATACCTTCGAAGACAGTCCGTTCGCTCGCGCCATCAGTACAGCCGCACCGAGTTTGATATCCCCCTGCCCAGCTACGCAACCGCCAATAGCAGCGCGATACGGCAGGATAAAATTCACAACCGCTTCGCCGGTGAAGGCACACTCGCCGGCCATGAACACCCGTTCATTTGGGATGAAGACGTTCTCAAAGAATAGATATGCCTGTGTGATACCGCCATTCTTGACCGGCGAATCGAACGATTCCGGCTCCTCCATTTCGCGGGTGTCATTGGGATGGCGCGCCTCGACAATCGTCAAGCCTTCAATGTCGCGAGGAATCACACAGGAAAGCGACCAATCGGCATCTTCTTCTTTGTAGGCGCTACCCGGCAGGATGAATATCTCATTAGCAGCGGCGATACCGCAAATCATAACTTTGGCGCCGCGGACAACGATGCCGTCCTTGCGCCGCTCGACGATATGCAAATTCATGTCGGGGTCAACTTGCTGCGACGGTTTTTTGGTACGGTCGCCTTTTGGGTCGGTCAGCGCTCCGGCTATCGTGATATCACGTGCTTGCGCACCGATCAGCCATTTCTTCATGCGCTCGTGATAGTCGGTACCCATCTTCTGATCGATATCGTATGTCGTTGCCCAAAGTGAATTGATCGCAGCCCAACCGGCACAACGTCCACCGGTGCAAGTGCCGGTCTTATGGAACATCAGTCGCTTCATCTTGGAGTTGGCAATCTGCTCCTCCGCCGATGTGATGATCGACAAGTACCGAGAAATCGGTTCGCCGGTCAGGTGTGACGTGGTCGTAACCATTTCCCTCGTCTCAGGATCGTGCTGCGCGCGGTAGATTTGCGCATGTCCTTCAACCGTCCAGCGAGTGGCCGGATGAGTTGTGATATCTTCAATCTCCTTGCCGAATTTGTGAATATTCGGACGCATTGCTTTTAGGCTCTGCTTGTATTCATCAGCCGTTTTCAGTGCCACTAAATCCTCCTCAACATGGCGATAATCATAATACACCAATATACTTGGAAACCGGGTGCCCAGCATGGCATTTTTCCGGCGTGACCGACCATTATGACGCGGGACAGCAATGGGACACACCCTTTGGTGCTGTGATAGGGTAAACGGGTGGCGCGCTCGGCTCCTTCTGCACATGCAGACATGCGTGTCAATTCGCTTGCCAAGCGGGCGCGCGGGGTTTAACTTATCATGATATGTGTCGTAAGCGGATCAACTTCTGGAGATGGACAATATGAAATTGGAGCAGATACAAAAGTTAGCGAAGGACAAGGGAGCTGAGTTTCTTGACCTGAAATTCTGTGATCTGGTAGGAAGCTGGCACCATATCACCTTGCCAATCAGGTCGCTGGAACAGAAACTCTTCGAGTCCGGTGTCGGGGTCGATGGTTCCTCGCTCTCCGGTTTCGCCTCGATCAAGCGGGGTGATATGATCTTGATTCCCGATCCAACGACGGCGTTTATTGATCCGTTTTTTGAGAGACCAACAGTATCGCTGCTTGGCAATATCTGGGATGTCGACGAAACTGCCGAACCGTTTGATCGCGATCCACGAAGGGTTGCGGCGGCGGCCGAAAAATATGTCAGCCACGTCGTCAAGGGCGCTGCTCCGATTTTCGGCCCTGAATTCGAGTACTACCTATTCGATCGCGTCAGTTATGACCAGCAGCCACAAAGCGCATATTATCAGATCGTCTCGGAGGAAGGGGGCTGGATCGACCCTGCTGAGGCCGACCAGCTTGGCTACAAGATCGGTCACAGGAAGGGTTACCACGCCGCGCCGCCGCAAGACCGCACGTACAATCTGCGCAATCAGATCGCATCGATGTTGGCTGACGCTGGTGTGGGAGTGAAGTACCATCACCACGAAGTCGGAGGCGCTGGTCAATACGAGTTCGAGGTCAAATTCGCTTCGCTGCTGAAGATGGCTGATCAAACCATGCTGGTGAAGTATATCATCAAGAACGAGTGCTTCCGCAACGGCAAGACGGTGACCTTCATGCCCAAGCCGCTCAACAACGAACCCGGTTCGGGCTTGCATCTTCACCACTATCTGGCATCGGCCACCGGCTCGTTGTTCTATGACAAGAATGGCACATATCGCTTCTCCGAGGAAGGGATGTATTACATGGGCGGACTGCTGAAACATGTCGACTCGATTCTGGCGTTTACGAATCCATCGACCAATTCCTACAAGCGGCTGGTTCCCGGATTTGAGGCGCCTGTCGCGGGAACTTACTCGGTCGGAAATCGTACCGCCTGTATCCGCATTCCGGGTTACCAGAAAGATCCAAAAACGATGCGCTTCGAGTTTCGACCGCCGGACGCGACGATGAACCCCTATCTAGCGTTCGCGGCTCTCGTTATGGCAGGCGTCGACGGCATAAAGAACAAGATTGATCCCGGCTTGGCGCTTGACAAGAACCTCGACCAACTCTCCGCAGCCGAGCTGAAGAAGCTGCATCAGTTGCCGACTTCTCTCGATGTTGCCTTGACGGCATTGGAGCGCGACAAC
>CAIYYT010000065.1 GCA_903930455.1 uncultured bacterium
AAGTGAAATAGAGAGTTCCTCAGTATCAACTTTTTTCAGAAGCAACTGGATCGCTTCGGCGCCCATACGCGCTTCGCACTGCTTGCCGGATGATTCCAGTTCGGCAAACTCCTCTTCGGTAATGATGTCTTTTTCCTTGTAAGAGGTGTTGCCGGGATCAACCATGATGTAGTTTTCGTAATAGAGAATTCGCTCAAGATCGCGAACCGAGAGATCAAGCAAGTAACCGATTCGTGAGGGGAGCGATTTGAAATACCAGATATGCGAAACGGGCACTGCCAGATCGATATGCCCCATGCGATCGCGTCGCACTTTGGCCTGCGTAACTTCGACGCCGCAGCGATCGCAGACGATGCCACGGAAACGAATACGTTTGTATTTACCGCAAGAGCATTCCCAGTCTTTGACGGGACCGAAGATACGCTCGCAGAAAAGGCCATCACGTTCCGGTTTGAACGAACGATAATTTATTGTCTCCGGTTTGGTAACCTCGCCGTAAGACCAGGACAGAATGACTTCGGGTGAAGCCAACTGTATCTTCATTGCGATGAAGTCCGAGGGTCGTTTCTGCATTTTCGCCGAAAAATCAACCACTGGGATACCTCCTTAAACTCTGCTTAGGGTTCCCGACTACTTCTCGACCAACTCAACATCCAATCCCAAACTACGAAGTTCCTTCACGAGCACGTTAAATGACTCGGGAACACCGGGTTCAGGTGGATTCTCACCCTTCACAATCGCCTCGTAAACCTTGGAACGTCCGACTACGTCATCCGATTTGACTGTAAGCATTTCCTGAAGCGCATAGGCAGCCCCATACGCCTCCATTGCCCACACTTCCATTTCGCCAAATCGTTGACCACCAAATTGCGCCTTTCCACCGAGGGGTTGCTGAGTTACCAGCGAGTACGGCCCAATGGAGCGGGCATGAATCTTATCATCAACAAGATGTGACAGCTTCATCATATAGATAAACCCGACAGTGATTTCGTTATCAAACGACTCCCCGGACTTGCCATCGTAAAGCGTCGTTTTACCCGATTCCGGCAGGCCGGCGCTCCGCAGTTCGCTCTTGATCTCGGCAAGATCGGCACCGTCAAATACCGGTGTGGCCATATACTGACCTGTAATTTTCGCCGCCCAACCCAAGTGGGTTTCGAGAATCTGTCCTACATTCATACGTGACGGCACGCCCAGCGGATTGAGAATGATATCGACGGGGGTTCCGTCCTCCATGTGCGGCATATCCTCTGCCGGTACGATCTTGGCGACAACGCCCTTGTTACCATGGCGTCCCGCCATCTTATCACCAACCGAGAGCTTCCGCCGGATAGCGATTTTCACTTTCACCAGTTGCTTGACTCCGGGAGGCAATTCGCTGCCGCGTGAGATTTTGTCAAGCTCTATCTCCAAGCGTTCCTGACGATCGCCGACTAATTGCTCCGCTTCCTGCATGATCTTGTGCGCCTTCTTGTCAACACGCGCATCGTTGCAGATACCGTCCTGCCAGTTCGCCAGCGAGATATCGACATCGTCCAGCGTGCCCTTCTTGAACTTCTGGCCGGCACGCAGCATCAGCGTGCCTTCTTCGGCATTCTTGAGCGTTTTGGTCGTGGCGCCCTCCAGAACCGATTCCAGGCGCTCATTGCGGAACGCTTTGATGTGCTTGATCTCTTCGTTAAATCTCTTCTTGAGTGCTGCGATATCGGCTTTTTCGCGCTTTTTCGCCTCTTCCGAGCGCTCCTTGCGTGAAAAAATCTTGGTGTCGATCACAATACCCTTCAGTCCCGGCGGCGCCTTCAAGGAGGCGTCACGGACATCAGCGGCTTTCTCCCCGAATATCGCGCGCAGCAGACGCTCCTCCGGCGACAACTCGGTTTCGCCCTTGGGGGTAACCTTGCCGACCAGAACATCACCCGCCTCGACTTCGGTCCCGGTCCTAACGATTCCCTGCTCATCAAGATGTGCCAGTTCCTCTTCCGCGACGTTCGGGATTTCACGAGTGATCTCCTCCGCTCCGCGCTTGGTGTCGCGCACCTGCAATTCGTATTCTTCGATATGAACGGAAGTGAAGATATCTTTTTCAACCAACTGCTCGTTGATGATAATCGCGTCCTCAAAGTTATAGCCGCGCCACGGCATAAACGCCACTAGGCAGTTGTAGCCAAGCGCCAACTCGCCTCCGTGCACTCCCGGGCCATCAGCAATGACATCACCGGCGTTCACTCGCTCGCCAACGTCAACGATCGGCTTGTAGTTGATGCATGTATCCTGATTGGAGCGCTTGAACTTGATCAAGGTGTATATGACCGGTTCCACGTAACCCAGTTCATCACCCTTAATCTTAATATCGGGTTGAATAGTAATGTGCGTCGAGTCAACCTCGGACACTACACCGGGGACCTTCGTGATCAGGGCCGCACCGGAATCAAGCGCCGCGCGCGCTTCCATGCCTGTGCCGACAACCGGCGGGTCGGTAACCAAGAGAGGAACCGCCTGACGTTGCATGTTTGATCCCATCAGTGCGCGGTTGGCGTCGTCATGCTCCAGGAACGGAATAAGCGACGCCGCAACGCTAACCAACTGCTTGGGGCTGACATCCATGTATTCAATTCGCTTGGCATCTACACTGGGATAGTCACTGCGGAAACGGCATTTTACATGGTCATTTTCGAACTTGCTGTGACTGTCGAGCTTTTCATTGGCCTGTGCGATATAGTATTGATCTTCCTCGTCGGCATTGAGGAAGACGATCGTATCCGTAACCTTTGCATTCTCCACCTTGCGGTAAGGAGTCTCGAGAAAGCCCAGATGGTTGATCCGAGCGTATGTTGCCAGCGAAGCGATCAGACCGATATTTGGACCTTCCGGTGTTTCAATGGGGCAGATACGTCCGTAATGCGTATGATGCACGTCGCGCACTTCAAAACCGGCGCGTTCACGCGTCAGACCGCCCGGACCGAGTGCCGACAGACGACGTTTGTGCGTCAATTCCGCCAAGGGATTCGTCTGATCCATAAACTGGGACAACTGTGATGACCCAAAAAAGGTATCGACTACGGAAGACACCGTGCGAGCGTTAATTAGCTCAGTTGGCGCCACTTTCTCCGTGTCCTTCAGCGACAAGCGCTCCTTGATTGTGCGAGCGACGCGCGCCAGACCTACCGAGAACAAATTCTCCAGCAATTCGCCAACCGTGCGAGCGCGGCGATTGCCAAGATGATCGATATCGTCAATAGACCCTTCACCATTGCGCAATCTTGACAGATAGCGAACAATGGCGATGAAATCTTGTGGTTCGAGAGCCGTGCGATCCAAAGGCGCACTGAGCTTGAGTCGGTTATTCAACATATACCGACCTACCTCGCCCAAATCGCAGCGCTTGGCGTCAAAGAACATCTTCTGCATGACCGTGGCCGCAATCTCCGGGGTCAGCGCTTCACCGGGGCGCACCATGGCATGAATCTTCGCCAAGGCTTCTTCGGTTGACCGTGTCGTATCTTTCTTGAGAGTATTGCCGATGACGCGTGCATCCTTGGACATATCGCCAATCAGAATTACGACTTCTTTTCTACCGGCCTCGCGCAGTTTCTCGATCGCCTCTTCGGTAATCTCCTCTGAGGCGGTGAGCATAATCTCGCCGCTTTCGGTATCGACCAGTGACTGTGCAGAGAGTCTGCCGATCGCCTTGGCGCCACCTTTGCCTGCCAGAGAAACCTTCTCGGTCTCGTAGAACAGCTTCAGAATATCCTCGTCATTGGAGTACCCCAGGGCTCGCAGAAAAGTCGTGATCGGCAGCTTCTTGCGACCGTCGCTCGACAGCCACATCATGTCGTTGATGTCGAGATTGATTTCCACCCAGCTCCCGCGATAGGGAATAACCCGCGCCTCAAAGAGTCGTTTGCCATTGGGATGAATCTCATCATCGAAGAAGACGCCGGGAGATCGGTGCAATTGGCTGACAATGACCCTTTCGGAACCGTTGATTACAAACGTTCCCTGTTCAGTAATCAGCGGGAATTCTCCGAGGTAGACATCCTGTTCAATCACATCCTTGACCTTGCGGGGTTTTTCCTTTTTCGTGTCTTTCGATTGCACTTCCCCCTCTGCCGGCAACTCGAACGCGAGTAACCGCAATGTGGCCTTGAGCGGGACGGCGAAAGTCATATTTCGGTCCTGACACTCGGGGATCGTGTAACGCGGTTTGCCCAGCGAATACTTAACAAACTCCACGGAGTAGTTCTCGCGAATGTCGGAGACAGGAAACACTTCGCCGAAGACCCTTTGCAATCCGAAGTACTGTCGCTTATCGGGCTGAACGTGGGACTGCAGGAACTCTTCATACGAGTTAAGTTGAACCTCAAGGAGGTTAGGCATTTGAGCCTCAAAACTGAGCTTTGCGTAAGAACGCCTCTGCAGAGGTGTAATCTTAGCCAAGAGATCACTCTCCTTTAAGAATTGACATTGTCAATCTGACAGCTTTCTTCCTGGAAAAGTACCAGTGCCCCTGATTGAGGGGAGAAAACCTTCCACAAGAAAAAGAAAACATCCTAAACTCGACAACGTTCCCGAAATTTAGGACAAGAGAGACCCGATCCCCCTGAGAGACCGGGTCTGGAAATCCAACAACTACTTAATGTCAACCTGAGCGCCGACTTCTTCCAGCTTCGCCTTCACCGAGAGCGCCTCGTCCTTCGAGATTCCTTCTTTCACCGGATTGGGGCACTTGTCGACCAAGTCTTTGGCTTCCTTCAGACCGAGGCCGGTCAACTCGCGGACCACCTTGATGACCTGAATCTTCTTGTCGCCGGATGAAAGCAGCATCACGGTGAACTCGGTCTGCTCAACAGCAGCTTCAGCGGCTGCCGCGCCAGGTATCGGGCCAGCCATCATTGGCATGGCGGCACTGACACCGAACTTCTCCTGCAACGCAGAAGAAAGATCGGCCAGTTCCATCACGGTCAAACCGGCTATCTCATCAACGAGTTTCGTAAGTTTCTCTGACACGTCAATATCTCCTTACTTCAAATTCATTCGCTTCAAGCTCCAAAACCAATCGCGAGTGCGTAAACGATCGGCCACCTTGAGGGTGCTAACGAAACCGAAAGCCCTATTGTGACTTACTTTGCTTCTCTTTTAGCGCTTCAACCGTGCCGACAAAATCACGTGTCACAGCGTTCAGCGTGAACACGAAATTCTGCAATGGCGCAATGATATTGCCAATCAGCTGCGAAAGCAGTTGCTCCCGACCCGGCAGTTTGGTGACTCTTTCGATTTCCGCGCCCGTATAAAGACGTCCCTCAATGAAGATCGCCTTGATTTTGGGTTTCTCGCTGGTTCTGCCGAAATCGAAAAGGACTTTCGCCATCGGCCCCGGATCTTCCGTCCCGAATGCTATCGCAGTTGGACCGGTGAGATACGAGTCGATGTCCTTCAAACCCGCCTGGTGAGCGGCGATTTTCAGCAACGTGTTTTTGGCGACAAGATAGCCGACGTTCTTCTGACGAAGTTCCTTACGCAGAAGCGTTGCCTTTTCGACGGTCAGGCCCGAGTAATCGGTCACGGCCACCGAGGCAGCGTGTTGGAACCTCTCAGTGAGCGCAGCTACTTGATCTGCTTTTTGTTTGTTTGGCATTTATCTACAACTCCCGTTTTCGCTACGATTTTAGGCGCGCCAGCAGATCCTGCGTGGAGAGCTTGAGCCCTACGCCCATCGTCGAGCTGATCGCTACATTCTTCAAATAGGTACCCTTGGCTGAGGCCGGTTTGGCCTTGACAACGGCATCCATGAACGTCATGGCATTCTGCACCAGCGCTTCGGGCTGAAACGACACCTTGCCAATAGGCACGCCGATGTTGCCGGTCTTGTCCACGCGGTATTCGATCTTGCCGGCCTTGATCTCTCTTACAGCTTTGGCGACATCATTGGTCACCGTACCGGCTTTGGGATTTGGCATCAAGCCACGTGGTCCCAGTATCTTACCCAGCGGACCAAGTTTGCTCATCATGTCCGGTGTGGCCACGATCACGTCTATGTCGGACCAACCACCTTTCAGTTTCTCAAGATATTCTTCATTGCCGACATGATCAGCGCCGGCGTCTCGAGCTTCCTGTTCCTTTTCGCCTTTGGTGATGACGAGGATTCGCACTTTTTTGCCGGTGCCATTTGGGAGGGCCACTGTGCCGCGCACCATCTGATCAGCTTGCTTGGGGTCGACCCCGAGACGAACCGATATCTCGACCGTCTCATCGAACTTGGCGTAGGCGTTTTCCTTCACCTTGGCGACGGCTTCATCGATATTGAATGCCACGCCGCTGCCGATCTTCTCTTTGGCCGCCTTATACTTTTTGCCAACTGCCATAACTAACCTTCCACCTCCAGACCCATGCTGCGGGCGGTACCGGCGACCATACTCATTGCCGTCTCCAGCGTTGCCGCATTAAGGTCGACCATTTTCAATTGGGCGATTTCCTTGACTTGCGCTTGCGTCACCTTGCCAACTTTGTTGCGGTTAGGTTCGCTAGAACCCTTTTGGAGCTTCGATGCACGGAGCAGCAACACTGCGGCGGGTGGAGTCTTGGTAATAAACGTGAATGTCTTATCTGCGAACACGGTAATGACTACCGGAATCACCAGCCCTGCTTGATCTTGAGTCCGGGCGTTAAACGCCTTACAAAACTCCATGATGTTGACGCCCTTCTGTCCCAAAGCCGGACCGACAGGCGGAGCAGGGGTGGCGCTGCCCGCGGGAATCTGCAACTTTATATAACCCGTAATCTTTTTAGCCACTGTGCGAACTCCTCCTAAACTGACTCTATCTGCAGAAAATCAAGCTCCACGGGAGTTGGACGCCCGAAAATGGAAACCATTACTTTGACTTTCTTACGCTCAATGTTTATCTCCGACACAAATCCCGTGAAATCAGCGAACGGACCGTCAATCACTTTTACCTGATCCCCGGCGCGCCATGGGACCTCGTCCACTTCAACTTCCCGCTTGCTATCCATCTTGCCGACCATGCGGTTGACTTCATCCGCCCGAAGCGCCGACGGTTTCCCGCTGGAACCGACGAAGTTGGTGATTCCCGGAGTGTCGATGATGACCTGCTGGAGAATCTTGTCAAGCTCAACTTCGATAAGAAGATAGGACGGCAGGAACTTCTTAGTCGTTGTTGCCCGCTTTCCCATTTTCATTTCGGTGACTTCTTCGGTAGGAATCAGAATTTGTCCGAATTTCTCGGACAAGCCCTCGGTGGCAATTGTCTTTTCCAGATGCCGCTTGGCCTTTTGTTCCTGCCCCGAATAAGTATGTACTGCGTACCAATTCTTTGCCATGGATCAACCCAAAAACGAGCTTACGGCCAAACTTAGCAGTCTGTCTACTACGAATATGAAGGCGGACAGAATGATGGACGTAATGATAACTACGAAAGTAGAACCGCGGACTTCGTCCTTAGTGGGCCAAGTAACTTTCTTAAGCTCCACTATGGTCTCTTCGTAGTATGTGACGATCTTCTGCTTAATGCTCATATCTTGTCTACACTTCTCATATATGGCAGGCCAGGAGGGACTTGAACCCCCAACATCCGGTTTTGGAGACCGGCGCTCTACCATTCGAGCTACTGGCCTGTCCGGTTTCCTTCTGTCTTGGCAACGCCTCCAAAGTGTCTATTGATAATGCTACCTCCAACAGCCATGCTTCGATCTGATTCCGACGCGCGGCCAAGCAAATAGCGCCTCATCCTCACTCAATGATTTCCGAAATGACGCCCGCGCCGACGGTGCGACCACCCTCACGAATGGCGAAACGCAATTCTTTCTCCATCGCGATCGGCTGCAACAACTCTATTTCCATCGCCACGTTGTCGCCCGGCATCACCATCTCCACACCCTCCGGAAGCTTCACGTTCCCCG
>CAIYYT010000066.1 GCA_903930455.1 uncultured bacterium
GGTACAGAACGGGTGGGCGGTAGTGTCGAGGCGACCGGCGTTGAAGTCATAACCGATCATCGCTGCGGCCAGCTCTCCGAAAAGACGCTGCTTTTCGACGGGGTAGTCCCGCTCGATAATCGAGATGTTCGGTTTCTTGGGAGAGCCGGTGATTTTGGCGACAAACGGCACCAACTCCTCGCGGAACTTGCCGAGCACTTTGGTGACCGACTTGGTTGACGCATACGGTTCGTAATCATCCAGCAGCGCATCGTAAACGATGTCTTCATAGCCAACGGCCTCGGCATATTGCTTTTTGAGGTCGATCATTTTTTCCAGCGACGGATAAAACATCTTGAAATCGGACTTCTTGCGGGCTTCCACCCAAACGCCTTGGCCGGTGGTTTCAGCATGCGCGATTGCCTCTACCAGCTTCTTGGGAACCTTGGTTTGTTTGTCGTAGAAGCGTCTCAATTCGCGGATGTTGACGGCATTGACCGAAAGAGGATCTCCGACGAGCGGCGAGCCCTCGATCGCGCCGATCAATTCGCCGACACGTGGTGAAGTGGCTTTGTCATGCACCATGCCAGCTAACAACGCCAGTTGATTGGCGCGGTGTGCCGAACCGCCGTGTGGCATGTAGGTGCGCTCATCCCAACCGAGCAGCGCCGCGGCTGATCCGAGAAGCGCGGCTTCATTGATGATCTGTTCGAGTTCTTTTAGTGCCTGTTCCGGTTTCTGTGGCATCGTGAGTACTCCTTATGTATCTGGTATAGCAAACGTGTATTCTTACCTACGCGAGCAAGTATAATCAGGTTGCCTCCCCGAAGCAACGCGGATTACCACGCCGGATTACTCAAGTGAAGCGCCGTCAGGAGACAGTTCCTGACGGCGCATGCATCAATTCTGTTATGAAGGTACGGTGATTCGAGTTCTTCCTTACCTATTGTTTTTGGACGGCTTCGACTTCCAAGGCGATCTTAACATCGTTGCTTACAACCAGTCCACCGGCATCGAGCGTCTTGTTCCAGGAAACACCCCAGTCCTGTCGGTTGATCGTGATAGTCGCAGAAAATCCGGCGCGAATGTCACCTTGCATGCCCTTCACGGTTCCGTTGAAAACGGCGTTCAAGGTGACTTCCTTGGTCACGCCACGCATGGTCAAGTCGCCCACGACCTGGAAGGCACCGTCTTTGCCAGGGATGACTTTCTTGGACTTGAAACCCATCTGTGGAAGCGAGTCGGCCGCGAAAAAGTCCGGGGATTTGAGGTGTTTGTCACGAAAATCGTTGCCAGTGTTAATGCTTGCCGGATTGATGGAGACGACCACCGTCGCGGCAGCGAAATCCTTACCATCGAAGTTGACAGTTCCGCTGAAGTCGTCGAATTTTCCGTTAACATTGCTGATTACCATATGCTTGACGGTGAAGCCGACACTAGAATGTGCCTTATCGATTTCCCAGGTGGCCGCCGACAATGACGGTACGGCGAAGGCGATAGCCACGATCATGGCGATTAGGTTCTTGATCACGATTCCTCCTTGGCGTAAACGATTTGAGATTATTGTCTTTGTCTAATTTCCAATTCCATAAACGTACTCAGATTAACAATTCGTGGATAAAAAAGTTTCCAGAAAGATCGCAGCTGATACGTCGTAAAGGACGATTTATACCAATCAAACTTGACAACAGCTCGATTGACAGCCAACTTTGAACGAACGGACATCGCTGGGCCGAGTATAGGCATGACCGGCGCATGTCCGGTTGAAGGGACGAAATGAGCACAAAATCCGACACCTTCTGGAACTGTGACGGAGAGACGCTGCTTGAAGATCTCCAGTCAGCGGCGACAGGTCTAACTACCCTCGAAGCGGTGGAGCGGTTGAAGCGTTACGGCGCCAATCTGCTTAGACCGGGAAAAAGGACCGACATTCTCACCCTATTGATTGCCCAATTTAAGAGCCCGATCATTCTGATCCTGCTGGCTGCGGCAATTTTGTCATACTTTCTCCACGATAACACCGATGCGGTAATCATCATCGCAATCGTTCTGATCAGCGGCTTGCTGGGTCTGTGGCAGGAAAAGGGTGCGGCGAATTTGGTAGGCAAGCTGCTGTCGATCGTGCAGACTAAAGCGACGGTAGTTCGCGACGGGTCGGCAAAGGAAATCGCAGTCGCGGATGTGGTCCCCGGCGACATTGTGGTCTTATCAGCCGGCAGCGTAGTTCCCGGAGACTGTCTGCTTCTGGAACTGAACGACTTGTTTGTCGACGAGGCGGCGCTGACTGGCGAAAGCTACCCTGTGGACAAAGTAATCGGTCCGGTACCCGTCGATGCATCGTTGGCCAAGCGCGTTAATACCCTATTCATGGGTACGCATGTCATCAGCGGTTCGGGTAGAGCCGTAGTCGTCAACACCGGCCGGCAGACTGAATTCGGCAGGATTTCGGAGCAGTTGCGACTTCGGCCACCGGAAACAGATTTCGAACGCGGTATTCGTCGCTTTGGCTATCTACTGATGGAAGTAACGCTATTGCTCGTGATCATCATCTTCGCGTTTAACGTTTACTTCCGCCGCCCGATTCTGGATTCCTTCATGTTCGCTCTGGCACTGGCTGTCGGTCTCACGCCGCAATTACTGCCGGCGATTATTACTATCAATCTCGCGCGAGGCTCCAAAAAACTCGCCGACAAAAAGGTGATTGTCAGGCGATTGGCATCGTTAGAGAACTTCGGCAGTATGAACGTGCTTTGCGCCGACAAAACCGGCACGCTGACCGAGGGTGTGGTAAAAGTCCTTTCCGCCGTTGATGCTTACGGGGACCCCAGCGACAAGGCGATGCTCTATGCGTACGTCAACGCTGCCATGGAAAGCGGTTTCACCAACCCGATTGACAGCGCAATCAAAAGTCTGGGACAATTCGACATCCAGCGTTTCGAGAAACTTGATGAGATCCCATATGACTTCATTCGCAAGCGGCTGAGCGTGATGGTTGCCGACGGAGGCGTCAACCTGCTGCTGACCAAAGGCGCCTTGAATAGCGTGCTCTCAGTCTGCACCAAAGTCGAAAGCCGCGATCGGGAATCTATCGACTTGAACATGATGCGCGCCAGTATCGACAAGCTGTATCAGGACTACAGCGCTCAGGGGTATCGGACAATCGGCATTGCATATCGCAATCTGGGTGAGGCCTCAAAGATCGATAAAGCGGAC
Organism: uncultured bacterium; assembly: GCA_903930455.1. Lineage (GTDB taxonomy): Bacteria > Zixibacteria > MSB-5A5 > CAIYYT01 > CAIYYT01 > CAIYYT01. Next base: position 3,193 of record CAIYYT010000066.1, read on the forward strand.
GAGGCAGAGATGACATTTCTCGGCATACTCGTTCTCCACGACCCACCGAAGGCGGGAGTAGCCGGCACGCTCAAGGAGTTACGTAATCTGGGGGTGGATGTTAAGATCATTACCGGTGACAATGAACTGGTGGCAGGCAATGTGAGTCGCCAAGCCGGAATGGAAAATCCAGAGATTGTTACGGGCGCCGATTTGCGAGCTATGACTGACGAAGCGCTCACATTGCTGGTTCACGATATCGACGTCTTCGCTGAAGTTGAACCGAACCAGAAGGAGCGGATCATTCTGGCGTTGAAGAAATCAGGTCGGGTAGTTGGCTTCTTGGGCGATGGCATCAATGACGCATCGGCGCTGCATGCCGCTGACGTCGGCATTTCTGTCAATACCGCCGTCGATGTCGCCAAAGCCGCCGCGGATATTGTACTGCTGGAAACCGGGCTGGAAGTCTTGATACAGGGAGTACGCGAAGGAAGGCGAACATTCGCCAATACCATGAAGTATGTTTTTATGGCGACCAGCGCCAACTTCGGCAACATGTTCAGCATGGCGGGCGCCTCGCTTTTTATGTCGTTCCTACCGTTGCTGCCGAAACAGATATTGCTGACAAATCTGCTCACCGATTTTCCCGAGATGACGGTTGCGACTGACAATGTCGATCCGGAGATGGTTGAACGACCGCAGCGTTGGAACCTGCGCTTCATTCGCAATTTCATGCTTACCTTTGGTCTGCTAAGCTCGATATTCGACTATCTGACCTTCGGTGTCCTGCTGCTCGTATTGCACGCAGGAACTGATCAATTTCGCGCGGGCTGGTTTATGGAGTCGGTAGTGTCGGCTGCAATTATCGTCTTGGTAGTGCGAACTCGTCGCGGTTTTCTGCGCAGTCGACCGGGCAAATACCTCCTGATAACGACATTGGTGCTGGTGGCGATAACGATCGCTTTTCCCTATACATATCTCGGCAAGATCTTCGGTTTTGCCCCGCTGCCGGTACCCTTTCTCCTGATGATGGGTGGAATAGTGTTGCTTTACATTGTCAGCGCTGAAGTCACCAAAGCAGCGTTCTACAGAAAGATGCGCGACTGACCCCCAGGACCGAGTTGCTGGAAACGAAAAGGGAGCGCAGCAATCTGCGCTCCCTTGCTAACAGGGAGGAATCCCAGTGTCAGTGCAAGATTGCTAAAGTCCCTTGCCTCTGCCACCACGGTCTTTCGTCTTTTCGTTTGTGACGTCCTTTGTCCCCTGCCCCATGCCCTTGCCCATCATATGAGGACGAGTATCCCACTTGTCTCGCTGTTCCGGCGTCAGCACACCACGCATGGCCAGTCGCAAACCGACAGATTTCTTTTGAACGTCGGTGCGGAGCTTGCCGATCTGATCGATCTTGGCATCAATCTCCGTCTGCTTGGCATCCGACCGAATCAACTGCTGCAGATCAATGTTCAATACCTGCACCTGCGCACGCATCGGGATGATTTCCTTGCGGAAATTGACACTGAGGTCTTCAAGCTGCTTGCGCTGATCTTTAGTCAGTTCGAGTTCGTCTGCCATCTTTGCACAGCCTCCGCCCGGACCACGCATGCCCATCTCCATTCCGGGTCCCATTCCACGTCCCATGTGACCGGCAAACATCATTTCTTGATCAATGCCGCCTTCACCCGGACCAGGTCCCATGTCACCTGCGACAATGGCTTCCTCATCGATGTTACCATCGTCCGGTGCTTGTGCAAAAGCCGGCGTATAGGCAATCACCAGCAAGCCCAGCAGTGCCAAGGTGAGTAATAATCTCCGTTTCATTTTATGCTCCTTTCGTTTGTCATCTTTTTGCTCGCACCTGTGTTTGCGCGCTGATCACAGGCGTTCTCATTTCTTACCATTTCACTCGCCGCCACGGTCGCCATCAGGGCCAAATCCCTGTCCCGGGGTCTGTTCCGGACCCTGTCTCGGACCCGTCATCGGCTTGTCCTGCCACTTGGCGCGTTGCCTGATTTTCCTGAGGAACCATTCGCGCTGTTCAGGAGAGAAGCTCTTACTGTCCTCGATGAAGTTATGGACCATCGTTTTCTCGATCTGAACCTGCAAAACACCAATCTCGGTGACAAGCTGATCAATCTTGATCGTGTCGGGTCGATTACTGTCCATCTCACTCATCAATTCCAGTCGTTTCTTGCCAATTTCTGCTTGAATTGGAGTCATGAGGCTATCCATTCTATGGCGAGAATCTCTCAAGAACTGACGTTGCTCCGGCCGCAAACTGAGGTTTCCCGGTACGTCTTGAGGAGACATCATGTCATCGCCCCGATCCGGTCTCCAAAACGGACCAGAAACGCGCTGGTAGATTATTGTTCCGAGCGCTGCGACATTGATAACTACCAACACAATGACCAGATATGTCAGGGTGCGTTCTTTCATTGTCCGTTCCCTCCGGTCGCGTCGATCTGGTAGACGGCATCAACGGCCGAGCTAACTGACGATTGTGTCAGCGAGGATGCATAGTAGTCGACGATTTCAGTCTCAGCCAGTTTCTGGGAGCCTGTCGGAGCGTTTCCCAGAAAGATGCCGGCGGCGACCGCAACAACCAACCCAAATGATTTCATCGACAAGGAGATAACCGGCCGCCATTGCACGGGCAGGCGGAGTCGGGACGGCCGGTTTTCTTCCATGCGGTTAATCTTGTCTTGCAGTTTGTACCAGAGTTCGCGCGGCAGCTCAACCGCGGCACGATCCATTGACTCGTCAAACAGAGGTTGATAGGTGGCAAGCAATTGCCGGCACGTCGGGCAGCCTTCCAAATGCGACTCAAAATCCACCCGGCGTTCACCGTCAATCGACCCGTCCAGCAGGTCAATCAGATTTCGTTCAATGTCAATACACTTAATCACTTGCTTTTTCCAACCTTCGCTCATTGTGACAGAGGTGATCTATTCTTACTTGCGGATTTTCTGACCTTTTTGAGCATCACTTTCTGCAGGTTCTCCTTGGCTCGGTGCATCAGGGATTCGATTGTGCCCAGCGTTACGTGCAATTCTTCAGCTATCTCATTGTAACTCAATCCCTCAAGCTTGTGAAGCAAATAGACTTCCCGCTGGCGATGCGGCAAAGTACCCAACAAATCGGCTAACTGGATCTGCGCTTCCCGCATCTCAAGCTGTCGGTCGGGGCTGTCGGCAGCCGCAGCCGGGAGTCGGTCGATGATCGATTCGTCGTCCCCCTCCAGAGAGAAGAGCTGCTTAATCTGAAAGAGCAACCCACCGCGCTTCTTGAAGTTGATTGCCTTATTAACAGCAACACGATACAGCCAGGTCGACAACTTGCTTTCACCACGCAGCGATTCGGCGTGCTTCCAAAGCGACAGAAAGACGTCCTGGGTCAATTCCTCGGCGTCATCGCGGTTGCCGACCAGCCGCAGAAGCAGGTTATGAACGCGGGGAGAATGACTGTCAAACAACTGCTTGAAGGCAAGGCGCTCGCCGCCAGCGACCTTGTGGATCAGCTCCCGTTCCTGTATGTCGACTTCGCTGTGCACAGTGGTGTCCAACATAATACGAGTTGGACAGCAGGTGGAAGGAAAAACTTGCGAGGGTGATTCCCGGCTATTGGTGATGGAGTCCCTTTGCGGCCGTTCAGACGTTGTAAGGACAGAAATGGTAGTCGGCCACGCCTTTGGTGCAGTAAAGCAGCCGGCGCGGTGACGAGCGACCGTCGCTCTGGCTGGAGTCGATTAGGAGGCCGTGAGGACAGCGCAGGCATTTGGCGGGTTGGCCGTCAATGACAGTGCCGGTGAACTTGGCCTGCTTGAGTTGACTTGAGGGAATCGTCTCGCCGTTCTCAGTACGGACGATGTCGATATTGCCGACCTTGCCGAACACGAATCGCCCACGGTCGATTTCCAGTTGCCCCATCATATCGATTTCATCTCCCACCGCCAATTTCGCCCGGTCATAGACATCAAAGGATAATCGCGCATAAAACGGGTCTCGAAAGAGGTCATAGCCAAAGATGCCATCGACCATATACAGCAATGCGCCCCGGCAGGCAATTCGTAATGAGCCATTACTGCCATGGTTCGTCAGGAGCGGATTTACCGACTTGATCTTCCCGCGCACCTCAATTCGCTTGCCGGACATTTCCCGCACCCACTCCTCGAATTCCGCAAAATCCTTCCGGAAGCGATCATACTCTGCCGATTCGGCCTTGAGTTCCGGAGAATAAGCCAGCTTCAGATCATAGAAAAAAGAACAGGAGGAACAGTCCTTGCCGACATGCTTCTTGCTGCGAGGGCATTTGTGGCCGTCATCAAATTTGCGGCATTTCCAAGCGAATGATACGCAGCCATTAGGATAGCACTCCTTGTACTTTACCACATGCCACACCGATGTGCCTGATTCATGATGCTTATGGAGCCGGTGTGGGCAGAAGAAGAGGTCAGAGACCTTATAGAGGTTGCGCCAAGACTGCTGCATCGCACTGAATATACGACCTATCTGAATGATACTAAAGGGGATTGTCCGACTGGTGTAGGACGATTCCCATAGTTTCGTGCGCTCCATCGGCCATTTAGGCCTGTTTCACTTCGCATCACCAACATTATCCTCTTGTCAGGCAACGCCCTATCCCGCGCCAAAATGTTTGCCCGTACTTGGCAAACAGCATGCAAGAACAAGCCCCAGAAGCATGAAGTAGGAGGGAGCTGCGATGAAAGTGAAGTTTACGCTGACGATGGATGACCTGACGGTTGACGATGATCACTACGACTCCGTGGTGATCGATTGGATTTCCGAAGTCCAGCAGGAGGAAGTGCTGGAGATGTCACAGAGGTGGATCACATCGCAAAACTTCCTTACGCGCAGGATGATCGGTTTGCAGCGGGTCGGGGAATCCTCGCTGACTATTGAGCCGATCGACGAAAACATCACGACCTGAGAGGAAGCGCAATGCTGATGGGGTGGAAAACGCTGGAGGTGGGGCTGCAATCCTTGACAGGGGGATTGACGGAGAAGGTTGTCAGTGTCCATGGCGAACTGGTTACGGGATTGGGCATGACCGGCGCGCTGGCGCTATACCTGACACTGGGGATTCTGGTTGTGTTGGCGCTGTGGCGCATGGTCAAACTGTCGTTTGATGTCATCCGCTGCGTGGTCGTACCGGCCCTGGCGGTGGCATTCGTCGGTGCCTGGCTGATGCCATTTTCGTTCTATCACATCCTACCGGTCACAGCGGCTCTCTTTTCGGGAATACTCTTGCTCAAGGGATAATGCGGTCGGCTGACCGACCAAGGCAGATGGCCATTTGGCAGAAATCATGGGGTGGAAATATGCGACCGTGGCGAAGAAACAGAAAAACACATTGCCCGCTCTGCGGCAGTCGACTGATCAAAGACATCGGCAAGTTGAATTGCCCGACCTGCAGAATCGTGCTGGTCGGTGACAGTTGCCGGTTTATCGACCTACCGCAGTTCATCCTCAGCAGAAACGACACCAAGAGCAAGTGAGTGATAATGCTGGCGAATGCGGAACGATGCCATATTTGCGGGAAGACCATGCGAGAATTCAAAGGGGTCTTCCTGTGTCTTCCCTGTAACGAGAAGTATGGCGACTACTACAACTTCTTCACTTCCGCCTCCAAGGAGTACCAAGATTCCAACGACCACGTTGTGATCGAATGTCCGGGCGCCACGATTTATGACGAAAGCAACAGCCGCGTAGTACAGGGTGTCAAGTGGCACAATGACAAGGATCACTCGCAGGGATATGAAATAGTCGGCAAACAGGTACTTTCACCTAACCACAAGCGAACGCGCCGCGTACCCAAAGACAAGGCGCACAACATCAGCCGGTGCCAGGCCTGTCAGGATTTCACCGTCCGCATGCGCATCTATAACCAGCAGAAAGACAAGCAGGACTATCAGCAGAACTCTCCAATGATGCCGCGCAGCAAAGATTCATTTGACAGAATGCAATTCTAACTCTCTGCCTCCTTTCTTGTCGGATTTATCAGGGTGGACGGCGTGCGCCCAGTCGAGCATGCTCGTGATGTTCGGACAACGCCTGAGTGCACAGAACATCGTCCGACCAGCCAGATTGTCTTGACAAAGCCGACCAGATTTGCTATCTTAATACCTGAGAATTCTACCCAACGTCTCACCTGTGCACCTTTGGGAGTCCGACATGTTCTGCAAAAAAGCTCTGATCCTTACAGTCCTTTCGTTGCTTATGGCTTCTACCTTGACGGCAACGACAAATCCAAATTCATCCACAACTATTCAGAAGATGAACCAGATGCCACTGTCATTCACCAAGAATATGGGGCAGTGGGATGACCGCGTCTTGTTCCGCGCCAACGCCGGTGGGGCGACAATGTGGTTCACGAAAGACGGCGTGACATACCAGTTCACGCGACGTATTGAAACACGTAGCGGCGCGGTCCCCGCGCCGGGCCTGGATTCCCGACTGCGCGGGAATGACAAGGAGAGCGGGAATGGCATTGAAAAGGACAGCATTGAGCAATTGGTGTTGACCGCCAAATTTCTCGGCGCCAATCCCAATCCCGTAGTTTTCGCCGACGGCCAAATGGAATACAAATGCAACTACTTCCTCGGCAACGACCCGACCAAATGGCATAAAGACGTTCCCAACTACGAAGCTATCACTCTCAAAGACATCTATCCCGGCATCGACCTGAAATACTCCGGCGACGGCACTGGTCAGGCGGCGTACGAGTTCATAGCCGCTCCGGGTGTCGATATTGCCCAGATCAAAGTAGCCTACGAAGGCGCAGAAGAGACTTCCCTTGACGCCGACGGCAGACTCATCCTGAAAACCAAATGGGGAGATATGATCGCCGCAATAGACTCCCCTCGCCCTGTGGGAGAGGGGGCGGGGGTGAGGGCAGTTCTCTCCGGCAATACAAGCTGTGCGTGGCGGACGTCCTCGTCTACCACATCGTCGTCCGACTTGGCGCACGGGGACGTACGCCAAGCAATGGCAGGAAATTCCGGGACACTTACGCTGGCCTACAGCACCTACCTCGGCGGGGGGAGTTATGAGTATGGATGGGGCATCGCGGTTGACGGCAGCGACAATGCCTATGTGACTGGCCAGACCTACTCCTCCAATTTCCCGACTCAGAATCCCTATCAGACGGATCAGGACGGCTGGGATGTCTTTGTGACCAAACTCTCCAGTTCCGGCAGTGGCCTGATCTACAGCACCTACCTCGGCGGGGGAGGCTACGATTATGGATACGACATTGCGGTCGACGACAGCGGCAATGCCTATATGACGGGCTGGACTTCTTCTACCAACTTCCCGACCTTGAATCCCTATCAGACGTATCAAGGCGCGGGTGATGTTTTTGTGACTAAGCTCTCCAGTTCCGGCGCCAGCCTGATCTACAGCACCTACCTCGGCGGGGGAAGCACCGATCAGGGTCGTGCCATCGCGGTCGATAGCGGCGGTTATGCTTATGTGACGGGCAATACTTATTCTACCAACTTCCCGACTTTGAATGCCTATCAGGCGACGTATCAAGGCGGTGACAAGGATGCCTTTGTGAGCAAGTTGTCAAATTCTGGCAACAGCCTGATCTACAGCACCTACCTCGGCGGGGGAGGCGTAGATGATGGTGAAGACATCGCAATCGATAGCGGCGGTTATGCCTATGTGACGGGCTATACTTATTCTACTAACTTCCCGACTTTGAATCCATTCCAGTCGTATCGCAAAAGCGACTATGATGCCTTTGTGACCAAGCTCTCCAGTTCCGGCGCCAGCCTGATCTACAGTACCTACCTCGGCGGGGAAGACAGCGATGGTGGATGTGGCATCACGGTCGATGGTGGCGGTTATGCCTATGTGACGGGCGGGACTTCTTCTTCCGACTTCCCGATCTCGAATCCCTATCAGACGTATCAAGGCAACGGTGACGTTTTTGTGACCAAGCTCTCGAATTCCGGCAACAGCCTGATTTTCAGCACCTACCTTGGCGGGGGAAGCGAGGATGAAGGATACGGCATCGCGGTTGATGGCGGCGGTTATGCCTATGTGACGGGCTATACTGATTCTCCCGACTTCCCTGCTTTGAATCCCTATCAGGCTTATCAAGGCAGCTATGATGTTTTTGTGACGAAGCTCTCCAGCTCCGGCAACAGCCTGATCTACAGCACCTACCTCGGCGGGTCAGGCGGTGACTATGTGACTGGGATCGCGATCGATGGTGGGGGCAATACCTATATGACGGGCTATACTTATTCTACCAGCTTCCCGACTGTGAATCCCTATCAGGAGTATCAAGGTAGCGGTGATGCCTTTGTGACCAAGTTGAGCTGGGCGCCTGACTACCTCTGCGGTGATGCCGATGGCGAAGGGACAATCAACATTGCCGACGCGGTCTACTTGATCAGCTATATTTTCTCCCACGGGTCAGCGCCATCGCCATTGGCAGCAGGTGATGCAGACTGCGACGGCGTAATCACTATTGCTGATGTCGTTTATCTGATAGGGTACATCTTTTCCCACGGACCTGCGCCGTGTGCGGGGTGTAAGTAGGGTTGCAAGAAGCACAGCCCACAGCAAGCTGTGGGGTACCGAAAAAAGAGCATAACTCGACAGGGGAGACGACTGCCGCGCCCACCGTTGAAGGTCGGAAGCTCTTTTCACTATGCGTCGTACCCACGATTCCGTGGCATCAGGTCAATATCAGCGGAATTACTTCGTGCTCTGTCAATTGCTGAAGTGCAACCGCTTCCCGGCAGGTGTAGGTGATCAGCTTAATTCCGTCGGCTGGCAGACTCAGCAGGTCGATGTCGCCCAGATGCCGCCACTCTGCCTCGGGACGCCAATCGGAGACTTCCGAGCCGCGACTCTGGAAAAAGGGCCAGTCGCTGTCAGCAAGTTGGGAATACAGGTTGTCATCACCGTAGACAACCGGGCGCAAACCTGCCGCGATAGCGGTATCCGTCCGGATTGCCACTCCATAAGGTTCGAAACTGTAACTAACATACCGCCGCCGCCAACGCATCAATTTGACAGCTTCACGCGGTTCGAGCGCCGAGAACGACACGACTTGGTGGCCGCCACGGATAAACCTGTTGGTGCTTCGGATTGTCCTGTCGGTGGCGATTCGCAGTAGTGTGTGGTAAGCCGACCGACAGTAGTTGTCTAATGCGAGAATGTCGCGGTAGTATTCGAATCTGGTCTCCGCGGGGTAGGGTCCGTGCGATGACCGGGTCCAATGGATGACGTACCGCCAGTTCGGATCATCAATGGCTGGATTAAGGGTACAACCTTCGAAATCGTATCGCACCCGATCAACTGGACGGCGGTAATCGACACGGAAATCGTTGCAGATTTCCTTTCCCGCTGTCGCGGCTTGATTTTGAAGTCGGTCGAAATTGCCACCGGGGCGAATCGACAGAGGTAAAACCACATCAGCAAGTTCAACAGCCAGAAGATCACGCTCTGGCCAGAAATCTTTCGCGCTCTTGCCGGGTACGGTGTCTGAACTCGGCGCGACGAATAGGCAGCGCGCCGGGTCGAGCTTGAAATCGTCAATGGTTTGAGCGATCACCGACGGTATCGATTCCTCCTCCATCGAGGGAAGGACAATAATCTGTCGACCTCTTTCGATGTTCACCAAATGAGCAGTCAGTTCCCAAGTGTTCAGTCCGGTAGAGGTAATGACGGTTAACTCCTGTCGGATGACGCCGTCGACGGCCCGTGACGTTGCCGTCACCCAGTCGTCGTGGTTACACGGGCGTTTCGACTGTCGCGAGTTGAGGATGACGCATTTGCGGTCGGGTGGAAGCAATTCTATCTGTCGGCATTGACTGTCAAATATGAGCATGGATTCTGGTCGCCCTCATGCTTGTGCAGGGTGACGTATGGTATGACAAGGGCGAAATTCGGTCAAGTGGTGATTCGCGAGGCTGCTTCTGCCCTCAAAGCAGCGACCCGTGTCAAGTTTGATACGGGTCGTTGGAAAGTTCGCAGACCGGAGACTGTAGAAATCAATTTGTGATGTCCTGGTTCAGTGACGATCATTCCCTGATCAAGCCGACTGACACATTCACAGTCCCCACAAGATTTGAACCGCTACGTTATTTCTTCTTGGCGGTCTTCTTGGCTGGCTTCTTGGCGGCCGGCTTCTTCGCTGCTGGTTTCTTCTTAGCTGGCATGACCAACTCCTTTGGAATGTGTTTAGGGTTTATGAGGTACTCAACTATTGTCGCGTACATCCCTGATGGTGAGAAGAACTAAGCAACACGTCAGTGTTTGTTTTTCTTGCATCGCAAGCTCTCGTCATCATCGTTTGCCAGAACATATCTACAGAAACAGAGATCATCTTTTGTAAAAATAAAATCAACAAAAAACTTTTAGTCATGCTCAAGAATGTAACATTTTTTTTGCGATGACCTCCTCATCGAGATCAACTCGTCATTAGTTTTATCGACTGCGCATCGTACGACGTTAGGTTCTGAGATGAAAAAAGTGCATCGATCGACCGTCATCGACACTTATTCATCGATGACCTCTCGCCATCGTGAAGATATCAAGACATGCATGTTCACATTGATGTCATCACTGTGAATGTCAGAGCAGAAGTCGTCGAGGGGAATTGATCGCGCTATCACTCGAGGGTGGAATGATCCTTCCGCACTTCCGTCCGATCGATATCGTCGCACTGGTGGTCAGACAGGAACGTCCAACCCGCCGTTAGACTGGAATTGTCCTTATGCCTGCTGCTGGGCGAAGTATTTCTCTTTCGCCAAGTCCCCAGATTCGGACTTTTGAAATGCCCAGACCGTGTCATTGCGAGGAATGCGGAGAGGTGAGGTAGGGTGTGGAGCACGACCAAGCAATCTCGATTTACGCTTTCCAAGTGCAGGCGCGCAGATTGCTTCGTCGTCATTGCCCCTCCCCTTTCTCACCCACACTGACTCCTCGTAATGACAATTCCGAGGTCATCAACACCCCCAAAACTCGCGGCGTCACCACCGTCAGCCAACCGATTGGCTGCGCCGTTGCATTTCTGCAACAATCTTGAGAATGTCCCTTTCTTTTCTCGAACGCGGTGCCGCTATTTGCGTACTACAGTTGGAGAGACCAAGAAACTTCCAGACAGGACAAGAGAAAGGTGGTCGAGATGTTGTTCTTGCACCTTAAGCCGGGTTCACACTGGCGCATCGTCGCCTACGAAGACCGCGGGATGCATTCTGTCGACGAACCCCATATCCCGCTGGTAGTCGTTCAAGACGAGAGTGACGGCACACTGATGCGGAGCGCGAAACTTCGCGAGCGAGCGATTTTGGGCTGGGAGGAATCGCCACAGCCGACCGAACTACCCAATTGACCGGTCAAGCCGACATTGCGGCATCGAAAAATCGCTTGACAATTTCCGGCAGCGCCCTGTATAGTGCGGTTGTGTAATGCGCCCATAGCTCAATTGGATAGAGCGTCTGACTACGGATCAGAAGGTTGGGGGTTCAACTCCTCCTGGGCGTATTTTCTTATGACGACGCCACAAACCCTTCACATCTAAGCCAGAGAAGCCAGAACCAGCCCCACTCAAGGGATAAGCCCCATATTCGTACTTCCTTGCCCGAATTTCGGTAGACACGATTTCTGATCGTCCTATCTTAGCAACATGAAACAGTTGTCGACTCAGGAGATGGTGCGTGCGACGATGAATCGGGATACCCGTTATGACGGGACTTTTTTCGTCTGCGTACTGACGACGATGATTTACTGTCTGCCATCCTGCAAGGCCAAAAAGCCGATGTTGAAGAATATCATGTTCATTCCGACGCGCGCTGAGGCTCTGCAGATGGGATTTCGCGGCTGCAAGCGGTGTCGCGCCGCTGATTTTCCCAAGATCGCCCCGAAGTGGTTGGATGCAGTGATCGAGCAGATGAAGTCGAAAACGTCGCAGCATCTCAGCGAAACGGCCCTTACCAATGCCGCCGGTGTCGATATCTCCACGATCCGCCGCTACTTCAAGTCGCAATTCGGTACGACACCGACCGCATTCCACCGCAAGATGCGTCTTCAACACGCCCGACAGTTGATTGAGAAAGGCGTAAACTACCTGGAGGCGGCATTCGAGAGTGGTTTCGAGTCATCCAGTGGTTTCCGTGACGCCTTCAAGAAGGAATTTGGCTCAACACCAGGGAGGAATCATGACGTCTGAGCAGGTCATCTGTACTGATATGGAAACGCCCATCGGAATGATGATTGTCGGCTCAACCGACAAGGGATGCTGTTTGCTGGAGTTCCATGATCGCGGCGGTGTCGAGAAAATCCGTCTGGTGATCGAAAAGCGTTATCGAAAGTACGTAGTGACCGGAAAGTGCAGCCTCAATAACATGGCCATCGAGCAGTTGTCAGGATATTTCGCGGGGACGCGCACCGACTTCGACCTGACGTTAGATATCGTCGGCACACCGTTCGAAAAGGGCGTGTGGAAGGAGCTATTGGTGACGGCATTTGGAGAGACGCGATCGTATGGCGAAGTCGCCACAGCTGTCGGCAATCCGCAGGCTTCACGCGCCGTCGGACGCGCCAACGGCGCCAATAGGATATCAATCATTGTCCCGTGTCATCGGATTATTGAAGCTAACGGCAACCTGCGCGGTTATGGAGGAGGACTCTGGCGCAAGCGATGGCTACTTGACCACGAACAGAAGGTGTTGTCTGGGACGGCGGTTTCGCTCTTTGAATAGGCATTTTCGAACTCCGTACAGCCGGATGATTAGGCACGTCCCCAAAGAAGCTGAAGGAACCTCATGAAAAGGGTTTTCGCCCCTGGCTGTGCATTGAAGATCTACAAGCCGCAATTGGCGGAGAAGATGCTTGAGTTTCTGAACGAGAGTTTGGGCAATGTCGACGAGCATCTAATCTGTTGTAGACATGAACCGCACCTCCCTGCTGGAACCCTGGTCATCAATACCTGTGCAGGATGCGACAAACGATATCGGGAGTTGTATGCGGGCGTCACAACCGTTTCCTTATGGGAGGTCTTGATGGACAGCAAGTCCTTTCCATTTCCAGACTATAAGGGACAGAAAATGACTATCCTCGACGCTTGCCCAACCCGCAACCAAGAGAGGATTCACGCCGCGATTCGTTCCTTGCTGACGAAAATGAACATCAAGATTGTGGAACCAGCCAAGACAAGAACGAAGGGTACCTGCTGCGGCGACAGTTTCTATGGTGCACTGGAGCTCGAGCAGGTTAAGAAGCAAATGACACGACGTGCCGAGGAAATGCCGACTGATGATGTAGTGGTGTATTGCGTATCCTGCTGCAAGGCCATGCAGATCGGCGGCAAGCGGCCCCGCTATATGGTCGACCTCCTGCTTGGAGAGGATACAGACAGGTGGACTTCAGACTTGGATGAGTGGCACGCCCAACTCGATAGCTTCATTGAGGAACACTAGGCTGTCAGAATTTGGTGTCTCTGCCCACGACAGCGAATAATCTAGGTCAACGGCAAATAGGGCGTCGCCGTCAGATCGTAACTGGATTGTTGGCCTTTTTGTAGCCGGAAGCACCCCGCGGACGCAATCATCGCGGCATTGTCGGTGCAGTAGCGGAATTCCGGAAAGAAAACCTTGATATCATACTGTGATGCTCGTTGTTGAAACGCCTGTCGCAGGCGGGAATTGGCAGCGACCCCTCCACCGACGGCTATCATTTTGAGTCCGTGGTCAAGCGCAGCATTTAAGGTCGGCGTGATCAACATCTCCACCACACATTCCTGAAAGGAAGCGCAGATATCGCCGAGGTATTGCTGCTTGAAGGCATCGTCTTTGTCTTTGAGATAAAGCGCCACCGATGTCTTTACTCCGGAAAAGGAGAACTGATATTCGCCCCCCTTGAAACGGGCAATCGGGAAGCGATGGAAGTCTCGCCTGCCAGCTTTCGCGAGCTGGTCGATTTTATGCCCCCCCGGATAGCCGAGACCGAGCAGCTTGGCAACCTTGTCAAACGCCTCACCGGCGGCATCATCACGGGTCGATCCCAGCACGGTGTAGTCACACCAATCATCGACTCTGACCAACAGCGTGTGCCCGCCTGAGACGATCAGGCAAATAAACGGCGGATGAACCGAATTATCGGAAAGCAGATTGGCGAGGATATGTCCCTCAAGATGATTGATTCCGATCAATGGCAACTGCCAGCCATAGGCTAGCGCCTTGGCGAAATTCAATCCGACCAGCAGTGACCCGATCAGCCCCGGGCCATACGTAACCGCGACTCCGTCGATAGTCTCACGTGACAGCGGATAAGCAGCTTTGCACGCCTCGAACAAGGGAACAATCTTGCGCAGTTGCTGGCGCGAAGCGATTTCCGGTACGATCCCGCCGAATTCGGCATGTTCCACTTGCGAATAGACAAATTCCGCCAGCACTTGATTGCCGTTTTCGACAACTGCGACAGCGGTTTCATCGCAGGATGTCTCGATACCGAGTATTCTCATTGCTTTTTGATTAAAGTTACCGAGTCGACGCGGACGCCGGCGATTTGGACCCCCGGTGGCAGCGTGTACTCGATCGCTGCACGGACAGTGTCGCCAACCAACAGCGGTCGCCGGAAAGACACGCCAATGTTGTCGGTCGTAACCAAGCCGTACTTCGACTGCGGGATATCGACGACGAATGTCAGATGTGATGGAACGATATCATAGTGGCCGGAAGGAAATCCGACAGGAGGGATAATTGCCAGGTTGGAGAAGGCTTTTTGCCGAGCTCCTTCGATTTCCACACGCACCGTAATCGCCGAATCATGCACGCTCAGTCGAAGCGACTCCGGGAGAGCCAGGCTGACCTTTTGATTCGTGGATGCGATCAAGCCAACCAACGGTAGTGAGATCGTCTCCAAGTATTTGAGCTGATGCATAACTGATGCGGGGCCGGCCGCAGTGATAGTGTCGGGCTCGATACGAGGCGCCGACACCAGCGCGAACCCCGGGCCTGCTTCAGCCCGGATTGCCGAGCGGATGGTCAGTTTCTTCTCCACTTCCTTTTCGAGCCTGAGCGTCAAAGAACGGGGAAACAAAGCCTCGGCATTTTCGAACGAGCGTCCCAGCGCTTCAAGTAGTTCGCTGGCGCCAATGATCTTCTCTATGGTTCCCGGTTTGCAATCCGCTGCACTGATGGCGATCACGGGATCGGAGTTTGATAGCAGCAAGAGTTGCTTGCCGGTGGCGCGAACTTTGATAGCGACTATAGACGGAGTTTCGGATACTAGCAACAGTCCCTTCGGAATGTTGACAACCTTGAGCGGCAGGTTTAGCTGATATTCGTAGGTCTTGTTGGTGG
This sequence comes from uncultured bacterium, assembly GCA_903930455.1. Lineage (GTDB taxonomy): Bacteria > Zixibacteria > MSB-5A5 > CAIYYT01 > CAIYYT01 > CAIYYT01. The sequence continues at coordinate 18,512 of CAIYYT010000066.1, forward strand.
CGACATGCACCCATAATAGGAGCGCCAGAGCAATGGCGCTCGCTTTTAGTACTATATTATGAAGGGGATTAACTCTCAACTGGCCCCTCACCCAGGGTTAAGCGACTACTTATTCGACTGCAGGATGGTCTTACCGAACGAGATCTCACCGTTGTCGATGCGCAAATTGAATCCGCAATCAGGATTTGAACAAGCCCAGGCTTTGTACTTAATTGTGGCTCCTTCACGACCGTAATCGGACAGCGGTAACAATTTGCCGGTCTTACATTTGAGACAATCGGGGAACAACAACTCCATAATACTTCTTCCTTTTCGGTTGCTTTAACTCCTCACAAACCACTTGGGAAGTTATGTCGAAACGCCCCTGATGTCAAATAGTTTGATTATTTCGTCATGAGCAGAGTGACGATGTCGCGACCGTCCTCATCACGGCCAAGAAGGATAAGATCAGCCTTGGCATCGTGGTTTAGGTCGGCTGTTTCGAGCGCAACAACGCCACGGGTCTTGCGCACAATTGATGGCTTGTCAGCAAAGATCATTTTCTTGCTTCCCGGAAAAACCTGTAGTTCGTTATCGTCCGTGATGACCACGAGATCGCACTTGTTGTCAGAATCAAGGTCGCCCGTGAGCGCACCAACGTAGCGCACCGGACAGGCATTCTTGAAGAAGTTTAGTCCACACGAAACTCGTTTTGTCATTACCGGCTGGTCGCCAAAGACGCCACCATCGCTTTCATAGACATGCAGGTCAAGTGGCATCCCTTTGACCAACAAGGCTTTAACCAGACTTGTGGGCGTTACCGGGATCGTAGCAACGATAACAGAAGAAACACCGTCTCCGTCGAGATCAAGTAAAGAGAGTCCGACTCCGTACTCATCAAGCACGATTCTCTTGGACGGACGCGACGAGTAACCTTCCTGCATGTTCCCCAAGAAAATCTCGATCACGGTCTTGTAGTCTGTGCCCGAACTCTGGGTGAAGACACGACAATAGTCAAGCAGGCGATCGTTGTTAAGGTCAGCCAAGCCGCCCGACCTGAAGTAAAGATCTTCCAGGTAACTCGACTTGATATCAAGCATGCGATTGGGGCGCTCAGCAAACTGCAGATTCCCTGTCTGGTAAAAGACGGCCAATCCGGAGGATGTCTCCACCAACAGGTCGTTGCTCTTATCAGTGTTGAGATCGTGAGTGGTGATCGTTGGCAGATGGAAGCCCAGATCACCTGAACATGTCCCGTTTAGCAAATTGATGTCCTTGACTCCATCCGCTCCGTAGGTAAGCGACAATTGTCTGAGCAGCGTGTAGCCGTTTTCCTTCTTCTGGAAGATGCGCACGCCGTTCCAAGCCGGCAGCACCAATTCACTCACACCGTCGGCATTCAGGTCGAAGACAAAGCGGTATGATGTGACAAAATCCGGATTGGGTATGGCAAACAACCGCTCAAACGTGGCAATCGTCTTCGGGGCGGAGGCAAACCGATCTTTCTCAAACTGCAATTGATAGACGGCATCGAGTCCCAGAAGCAGAAGCTCATCACGCCGGTCGGCATTGATGTCGGCGACCTGATAGCCAAAAACAGCTGCGGGCAGCTCCAAATCGGCTTTGGGGATCGTGTCATAGAGACCTGCCGCGTCGGGTGAATAGACTCTCAGATGTCGAGTTCCAAGATTGTCGACCGTGAAAACAAACAGTTCAGCGCCACGCGCATCGTCAAAGTCAGCCGGTACCGTCGCCAATGTTTTGCCGTTCTGCGGCAGAGTCTGCTCGAAGAAATTGTCCGTGTCGGCGGCCAAAACGGTACAGGATGTCGCCAGCATCAGCAACAGTGCGATCAGACGAAAGCGCCAGGCGACGAGCATTCTGATGGATATTATGATGCGAGTGTGGGACATCGGTGCTTTCTCTTGCATAGTTCTGTCAAGTGCCACTACCAACGTAGTGACAAACTACGCTATATTTACTACTTTTTGGCCCCCAGAGTTGCCTTTTTATTCGAGCCAGTCACTGCGATTGAATACCTTCCAGAAGAAACGAGTGACCCCCTGATCGGTACCGATCCAAACGTAGTCCCCATCCCCGGCCAGCGCCGAAATTCGCTGACTGACTAGCCCGTCGTTGGTAGTATAGCGATACCAATTGCCGGTACGTTTGTTGAGCCGAAACAACCCGCCGCTGCCTCCAACCCAAATGACGCCTTGATGAACAAGCAGCGTTTTCAGTTCGGCGTTGTGAAATGTGGTGTTGCGGTCATATAGCTTATCGCTGTTGTCATTAAGATTGACAACGACTACGCCATCATCGCCGGCCGTGTACAACAGGGAATCGACGATCTGCATGCCGTATATTGCGCCTCTGAGGTCGGGTGATGTCGGCGCCAGTCTGCGCCATTGGCTGGCGCCCAATTCCAAGGTGAACACGCCATACGGTGTGCCGGCATAGATGATGCGGTCGCGGAAGGCAAAGGCATAGACCGGACGCCCACGCATATTGGGGCTGTTAGCGGCGTAGATTGAGTCGTGCGCCAGATCAAAGACACTGACTCCCTGATCGGTGCCGATCAGCAGGTTGTTTTTGATCGGCAGCAGCGCGTTGACCTGCTCACCGTAGATTCCTTCGAACTGCGTGTATGAGCGGAACGACCCGTTGCGTTTGTCCAACCGTACCAGACCCATGTCGGTGCCGATCCAGACGCTCTTGTCGTCATGCGCTATAGCTGAGAAGCGATCGGAGACTATACCGGATTCGCGCATCGGCTCGAAATACTCCCAGTGGTCGGCGCTACGATCGAAGTGCGTGATCGTGCCGGGCAAACCGGCGCTGCCGCCGAGAAACCAGAAGTCCTCGCCATCGCGGTCGAGAAACGCGATATCGGCATCGTATAGGCCAAAACGCAGCATCTTCAGGTCATCACGCCGCAAGTCAGCTTTGGCTGCGCCGAGTCCCCAGAGTCCCATCCATACCACTTCGTTGTCGTCGCGCAGCATCTGCGTGATCGGGTATTCCATCAGATTGCGATCGACCAGTGTTCCGCCGGGCATAAAAGAAAAATTGTCCGAGGGGAAGAGCATGGGCAGATCGTTGGGTTGGATGTTGGATTGCTGCACCTTTTCCGTGGGGAAAGTCTGGTTGTCGCGCCACTCATCCCAGGTTGGGTTGAAGTAGCTGCCGCCACTCGCTGTCTCAACCCAGATTTCATCCGTCATTCGATCGACGGCCAGATGCCTAATTCGGTTATCGGGAAGACCGTCAGAGACAGTCAAAGGAGCAAGCCATTTTTCGGCGTTTATGTCGTAGCGAAGAATACCGCCGTTGGTTCCGAAGTACACGGTGAAAAAGCCTCTGGCGATACTGGTGACGTAGCGAGTATTCGTGTATGTAACCCAATCGCCCGGATCATAAAAGCGATAGAGACGCTGGCCAGACAGACTAGTGGCGGTCAGCATCAGAATCAGTAGTATCGCCAGTAGTCTATTCATTGAGAAAATCTATCACGGCCTTCGTTAGCACAGCAGCGCCGATGGTAATGGCTTTTTCATCGGCTTTGAACTTCGGATGATGCAAGCCATGTATGGCGCCAATCTTGGGATTGCGTGTTCCCAGTAGGAACATCGCACCCGGCACATGTTCGAGGAAGTGGGCAAAGTCTTCTCCACCCATTGATGGATGCGGCGGTGAAACCAGCGCCTTCTTTCCGTACAAATCGAAGCAGGCCTTGCTAAGGTACTTGTTGGCCTCCGGCACATTCACCAGAGGAGGATAACCTTTGAGATAGGTAAATTTCGCTTTGCAGCCGTGTCCCTTGGCAACATTAAGAACGACTCTCTCGATCTCGACTTGAAGCTGCTTCAGCATTTTCGTACTCTGCGCGCGCGCCGTGCCTGACAGTCTGCAGGTTGGCGGAATCACGTTGCGAGTGGTGCCACCATCAATTCTACCAATCGTAACTACCGCAGGTTCAAAAGGATTGATGCTGCGAGAAACAATTGTTTGCAGCGATGAGACAACCTGCGCGGCGCAGACAATCGGGTCGATAGTGTCCTGTGGATAGGCGCCGTGACCTCCTTTGCCGAGTATCTCGACATCAAAATCGAGCACACCGGCGCAGAGAGCGCCGTCCTTTATACCTATCTGACCAGCATTGATAGTCGGCCAGGCATGCAGACTGAAGATCATATCGACCTGCGGCTTTTCCAACACACCAGACTTGACCATCGCGATCGCGCCTCCGGGGGGATTTTCTTCCGATGGTTGATACAGCAGTTTTACAGCACCCTTAAATTCACTCCGCATCTGCATCAACAGGAGGCCGGCTGTGGAGATAGTCGCCATGTGAATATCATGACCGCAGGCATGCATTCGCCCAGGATGAATGGACTTGAAGGCATAGTCGGTCTCTTCGGTGACAGGCAATGCATCGATATCGGTGCGAATGGCGACACATTTCCCTTTGCCCGATTTGATCTCGACGACGATACCGGTGTCAACCACAGATGTGAACGGAATCCTGTGCGTCTTGAGGAAGTCCTTCAGGATAGCTGAAGTTTTCTTTTCTTCCCAAGCAGTTTCCGGTATCTGATGAAGCCGGCGGCGCAGAGCCACGGAGAGGTCTGTGACCTTGCGGGCGGAAGCAAGTATCTTCTCGGACAGAGGATTAGCCATACGATAGTGGGAATATAGCCGGATTCCGGGTATTGGCAATTGATTATTTCCCGGTTGGGTGAGGTCGCGATAAGTTTCGCCTAAGCTGTAGCCGATACTTGAATTATGAACGATTTTGCTACCGGTACGTGTAATATATACTGATGCCTGGCTCGACGGTTGGGTAGGAGCCGGACCTAGTCGAGACCTGCGTCGGCGGAGGAACCTTGAGAATTTTCTGCTCAGCAGTATTTCTAATTGTCCTGATAATGGCGTGGGGGTGCAGCAACAAGGCAACCAACCCTCAGGCGGTTACGATAAGAGACGGCATGCGGTATTTCCCCGTTCAGCAGGGTAACAAATGGTTCTACAACAACGGCCAATACAGCCGTGTCCTGAGCGGTGACACTACGATCGCCGGCATTCTCTGCCAGCGGTTGCTGGAGAACGGCGAGACCGAGGAAGCTTGGACTCTGACATCGGCGCGATTTGCACAGCACCTGCTTGCCGGGTTCCTCTGGTTTGATCCACCGCTGCAAATACCGCTCAACCTTGAAAAGGACAAACCATATCAGACTTCGGCCTTGGGGAGAGTCGCTCCGGGTTGGGAAAGTCCAATCGACTCCGTACGCTTCAAGGGGACAGTCACATTTACCGGGTATTTTCAGAAGGAAGTTGCGGACATTGCGACTGATAGTTGTATCGGTCTGCACTATATCATCAAATCGACGATCTATAATCACTCGGCCGCAACCGACACTTCGACAAGCATCTACGATGAATACTATGCTCGAGGCATCGGGCTGGTACTACTGACCGACCCCAATGACACTCGCTATCTCGACAGCGCGATAATTAATGGCACCAAGGTGCCATAGAGTCACGATTTTGTATTGAATTGAATGTCCTTGTCAGCGTTATATTTGTAGGAAATGCAAAAACAATCGTAGCCAACCGTGGAAAACACTGAGGTGAATACTACATGAAACAAACATGCAGAATCTTTTTCGCAACCGCAGCGCTCTTGGCGCTGATGACAACCGCTTTGGTCATCTCGTGCGGAGATACCGGTACCAACGGTGATGTGAAGATCAAGTGGACACTAAATGCTCTGCTGTCGCACGACGCTAACACTGGTGAGGCGAATGCTTATCTCGCTCTAACACGCGACGGAGCGGCATACTCCGCGGCTCTGGTGACTCTCCAAGCCCCGTCTGCCGACAGCGCTGACACCATCAGCCTTGCCGGTGCAGGGGATGGTACATATCGAGCGACATTTTTGCCGGGGACGCTACGCGATACCACATACATCAAGGTAGAATCGCTTCTCGACCAGTTTCAGTTCAGCTACACGCTTAACCTACCCGAGAGTCTTGGAATCGAAGTGGTTGATCTTCCCAATAACCTCGTCTTGGCCTCTACGCAGCAGGTTCAAGTACGCTGGAAGGCGCCGAAATATGCCAAAGGCTACATTCTTGTCGTCAAACCAGAACTTCCATCCAACATTGCCGTCGGCTTTAAGAAGATACTGGGGTCGAGTGACTATACCCAAGATCCACCCTATCTGACGACGTTGATACCACGCGAAGCATTCCGGAGTACACAAAGTGAGTTTCAGCCGGGGGCGTTTGACGTTTGGATAGCTGCTTATGCCGACAGCCCGATCAACACTAGCAAGTTGCCGTTTGTGCTGCCCGTTGGTTTTGCGCCCAACCTCGACCGTGCAGGTGTAACCGGACAGGTTGGCGGGCTTTTCATCGGCAAGAAGGTCGTGTTGACGGCGGTTGCACCAACCTGATGAGCAGGCAGCTCTACGAGCACCTCAAGTCCCTGACCACCGAGCAGCGTAACCGGCGGTCGGTCAATCTTGACCGGCTCGATGTCCCCGCGATTCTCAAATTGATCAACAGCGAGGACAATCGCGTGCCTGCGGCGGTGGCAAAGGTGCTGCCACAAATCGCGGCGGCAGCGGAGATGATCATCCGTTCATTTCGCTCTGGAGGACGGCTGATATACGCCGGCGCCGGTACCTCCGGCCGCCTTGGCGTGCTGGATGCTGCCGAGTGTCCGCCCACATTCGGTGTGCCTGCCGGCATGGTTTGCGGTATTATCGCCGGCGGGCGCCGTACGCTTGTGCGATCGCGTGAAGGCGTGGAGGATGACACGGTAGCCGCAGTGCGGGATATTGAGAAGCTGAAGCCCCGGCGGATCGACACCGTCATTGGAATTGCTGCTTCCGGCAGGACCCCATATCCGTTGGCAGTGCTCAGACGCACCAAGCGGAGCGGCGCTGCAACAGTATTTCTGGCATGCAACGAATTGCCGGAAATTCCCGCCTTCATTGATCTCGTAATCAATCCCATACTCGGCCCGGAGGTGTTGACCGGATCGACGCGCATGAAGGCCGGAACCGCCTGCAAAATGATTCTCAATATGCTTTCGACAACGTCGATGGTGCAGATTGGCAAATGCTACGGCAATCTGATGGTTGACCTGCGTGCTACCTCGGAAAAGCTGGCGGAACGATCCAAGGGAATTCTCGTTGAGACCATCGGTGTGTCGTATCAGCAGGCGAACAGGCTGCTGAAACAGTCTCATGGTGAGGTTAAGACGGCGATCATCATGCAGCTAACTGCAGTCGACTATTTCAAAGCGAAACAGTTGCTCGCTGAAGCAAGCGGCAGGCTGAACGCAATCCTGCAAAGGCAAAGAACACCTCGATCCCACTAGCACCGGTTTTTCTCCACCCTCCGCTTTATTCCGACGAGTTCCCAGGGCATGCCTAAAGGATGCCTATCTAATTGCCGATCAACAGAATAACACTGGTAGCTGATGACACAAAGAATAAGTCCATTATATAAAGGCCTTGGCTATAGTCAGGGCGAAATCGCCGCTTTGCGTGATCTTTTCCTGAGTCTGAGCAAGGGCGTCAGGGCTTCACGTCAGTATCCGTCTCAGCACCCGATTCCAACCCAGTTCAAGACCCTGTTCTTCCGGAAACTGAGGAATTTTTTCGAAAGCACCGAAGTCCTTGCTGTGAAAGTAACGCACGATACCCTGTTCGTCGAAGACGAAGCGATCTTCAAAGGGACGACAGCTTCGGAAAACATCGCCGGTCTTCTGCACCGTGACGGTGTACGCTATCTTGAGATTACATCCGGCATCACCGAACAAGAAGCCTCGTCGCTCTTCGAGGCATTTGTCACCTGCTCTGGACGCGACGAAGGCGCGGAAGACATCGTCAACCTCTTCTGGCAAGTCGGTTTTGAGCACGTCACCTACGACGTTGTCGATGTATTTGAAGTCTCCGAGATGCAAGAGTTGCGTGAGGAGTTTGACTCAACTCGGGAACCGGCCATTGCGGATGATATTCCTCCGATCGACAATGAGAGTGAGCCACTCGAGTTGCCGAAGACGTTAGCCGAACGATTCACCGACTTGGCGGTCTATTCCCCCGAGGAAACGGCCACCCTGCGGGAAATGGCCGAAAGCGACCGTACTGTAGATGCCAAGAGCCAGGTCGTTGAGCTACTCCTGTTGATGTGCGAGTCGTCCGACTCACCTCAGGACATTTCGCAGATTGTTGAGGCGCTGCAATCGATTTTCGACAAGACCATACAGGCTGCTAGTTTCCCAAGAATGACTATCATTCTGCACAAAATCCGAGACTTGCTGGATTCAGGAGATATCGAATCGCCAACGGCCAAGAAACGCCTGAACGACTTCGTTTATCGATGCGGCGATAGCCTGCGGATAAAAATGATTGTCGAAGCACTAAACCGCCACGAGGATCTCGATCTTCACCCGGCGAGACAGTATCTATCGGAACTCGGCTGGGAGTCCTTCAATCATCTCCTCTGGATGCTCGGCGAATTGGCGTTCTATCCGGCCCGCAAGATGGTGTGCGATCTATTGGTTGAAAAGGGGATCGATAAGATAGATCTCCTCGGCAGCGCTGTCTTTGATAGCCGGTGGTATCTCGTACGCAACGTCGTCTGGGTACTCGGCGAAACGGGGCACGCTCGCGCGCTCGGCTTTTTGCGCCGCGTCGCCGCACATCCCGATCTGCGGGTACGAATCGAGGTCGTCAAAGCGCTGGGGAAAATCTCCGATCCGGCCAGGATCGAGTTGTTGTTGGCATTAACTCAGGATGAAGACGAAAAAATCAGGACGATGGTCGCCGAAGAACTGGGGCGGACTAGATCGGAATCGGCATACGTCGGTCTTCGAAAAATCGTGCTATCTAAGGATTTCGTCGATGCACCGCCAACGGAAATGCGCAAGCTGATCGACGCCATGGTGGCATCGGGTGGTGTGGCTGCGGTTGAGACTGTCAGAGAAGTACTTGATCGTTCACCCTTGTTTAACAGAGCGCCCATACGCCGTCTTCAGGACGCGGCGCTTCCGGCTCTGAAGCGCTCGGATACGCCGGAAGCCCTCAAGCTACTGACCAAGCTGGCAAATGACACGAAGTCGCGTTACAGCGTGACGGCCAAAAGACTTCTTGCACAACGGCAATTCAAGCAGGAGAAGCGAGTCGATGACGAATCCGCTTGATTATCAGACGTCTCGGCGGTTGAGTGGTACCGAAGAGGCCACTTACTCACAGCGCGGGAAAGCAATTATAAACCAACTGAGTATCCTGCTAAAGACGGCGCGCGTTCACTCTCCGGATAATGACTCGTTCAAGGCCCAACTGGAGCAAAGCTATCAACTCTATAGAGACTGCCTGGACGAGTACGGTGAAACCGTCGTGCAAGTGCAGTCGGACTACCTCTTTTTCTGCGGCGCTCGCGTTCGTTACGACAACGAGGGTCTTGCCGCGCCCGATCATCTGCGCGACTTGTTTCAGCGCGCGGGCATTTCCGGATTTCTTACGACCTCGGACTTGACGAAGGCGGAGTTGGAACAAACAGCGCTTCTACTCAATGAGGCCGATCGGCAAGGGGATCTCGATTTCGAGGGGCTACAGCGCCGCTTTGATTTGGCCAACATTGGCGCCGTCGCGCTCCTGCCGCCGATGGATGAAAAATCGAGTGACGAAAATCGCGACCGCGAGGAAAGACAATTTGCGCGTCGGACGTTCTTCTATGCGATGAACAATCTCAAAATGGTTTCCAACACCATGAACGCCGATCGGCCGGTTGACCTGGCGCGCACCAAGCGGGTGATTCATTCGCTGGTTGATCAGATTGTCTCGGACGATGGCAGCCTGCTAGAATTGACGGCGCTGAAATCGCATGATCAGTATACCTTCCTGCATAGTACCAACGTCTGCATCTATTCGATTTGTCTCGGAGCCCGATTCGGTCTGACCAAGTCAGAGCTATCCACCCTCGGTTTCGCCGCATTGTTCCATGATATCGGAAAAACGCGGCTGCCTCTGCAGGTACTCAATAAGCCATCCGATTTTAATGAATCTGAGTGGGAACTGATGCGCAAACACCCGGCTCTCGGTGTCTTCACTTTGGCCAAAACAATGCCTTTCGAAGAACGGTGTTGCCGTGCGATGATTGTCGCTTCTGAGCATCACTACAACCTCGATGGCTCCGGCTATCCCGCCCTCAAACGCAGGCGTTCACTCAATCTCTATAGCAAGATCGTAACCATTTGCGATGTCTTTGACGCGATGACCTCGGGACGAGTCTATCGTAAGGTACCGGCATCACCCGAGCAAGTGTTGCGAGGCATGATACCTCAGGCAGGCTATAAGTTCGATCCTTGTCTGCTTAAGGTCTTTCTTAATACGGTTTCTCTCTATCCGCCGGGTACGCTGCTGCTACTTGATCGGCACGAACTGGCGCTGGTGGTTGGCAAGAACGCTGACGACCTACTGCGACCGAAGGTCAAGATCGTCGGCACCACGCAACGGCTTTACGATCGGGGGATCAGGATGAACCTCGCCGACCGCAATCCTCAGACCGGCGCGTACTACCGATCGATCGTCCGGGTTGCGGAACCTCAGGAATTTAAGATCAATACGGCTCGATACCTCCTGGATGAGGAGTAAACCGGGGGCAACATGCGATCGAACCAGATAATCGATAAGCTCAAAGACTACGATTTCCTTCGCGCAATACTAACTAATTTGCCTGCTGTTGCCTTTGTGATAGCGCCTGACGGCACTGTTCTCTTTGCAGAAGGCAAAGGTATCGTTCTCGCAGGCCTCAAGAGAGAGGACGTTCTTGGAACCAACGTTTCGAACTACTTCTCTTGTTATCCAGGGTTCGACGAACGACTGCATCGGGTTTTGGAAGGTGAGGAAATTGCCTCCACAGTCATCGCGCCGAACGGACGTAGTCTTGAAGTCACCTACTCGCCAATGCGAGATGATCAGGGCTCAATTTGCGGCGTCATCGGCGTTGCTCAAGATATTACGGAGAGGGAGAAGACCGAACAAGAGTTGCGCGATAGTGAGGAGAAGTTTCGCTGCATCACCTCGGCAGCGACCGACGCCATCATCATGATGGATCAGAGAGGCAGAATCTCCCTCTGGAATGATTCTGCACAAATGATGTTCGGTTACACCGAGCAGGAAGCAATCGGACAGGATCTCCATTTTCTGGTCGCTCCGCAAAGGTATCACGATCAGACCATGATGGAGAGCTTCACGTCGCGGGGAGAAAGCCCTCTACCTGGGAAAGTCCTTGAACTGACTGCAAAACGCAAGTCAGGTGAGGAGTTTTCGCTTGAATTGTCGCTGTCTACCTTCCGGCTCCATGACCAATGGCACGCTGTCGGTACTGCCCGCGACATCACGGCGCGCAAAGAAGCGGAGAGACAATTGCGTGAAAGTGAGGAGAAGTTCTCCAGAGCTTTCCAATCGAACGCCGCGCTCATGGCAATCACGGACATCCGGACCAAGAGGTTCATAGATGTAAACGAAACCTTTGTCAAGGTCCTAGGATTTACCAGGGATGAGGCCGTCGGCAAAACGGCCGCGGAATTACAGCTTTTCGTAGACATAGGAAGACGTCAGACAGCAGCGAACGAAGTCGAGAAGGGAAGATCAGTACGAAATTTCGAGGCCACCGTTCGCGCCAAATCAGGCGAATTGCGGTACGGTATTTTCTCGGCGGAGAAGATAATTCTGCAAGGCGCAGACTGCATGATGACGGTGATGGTGGATATCACGGAGCGTAAACAGGCCGAGGAGGCTCTGCGGGAATCGCAAGAAGTTCTTCAGGCAGTTCTCAACTCTATACCGGTACGGGTATTTTGGAAGGACAAGAACTCAAGGTTTCTCGGCTGTAACACGCCGTTTGCCCGAGACGCCGGGTTCGAGAAACCCGAGGACATCATCGGCAAGGACGACCGCGCTATGGGTTGGCGGGAACAGGCCGAACTCTACCGGGCCGATGACCGTGGAGTGATCGAGAGTGGAAATGCCAAACTCCATATCGAGGAGCCGCAAACGACGCCGTCGGGTGAGCAGATTCATCTACTGACAAGCAAAGTCCCGCTTCGTGATGTTGGCGGAGCAATCGTCGGCGTGCTGGGAACCTATCAGGATATCACCGAGCGCAAGCGCGCAGAACAGGCATTGCGCGAATCCGAAAATGCCTATCGCGCCATATTCGAAAACACGGGTAGCGCCACTGTTATTATCGAGGCAGACACCATCATCTCTTTGGTCAATTCGGAGTTCGAGAGGCTAGCAGGTTATGCCAGGGAGGAAATCGAAGGCAAGATGAGCTGGACCCAGTTCGTCGTGCCGGAAGATCTTGACATGATGGCAGCCCGGCATCGCCTTCGACGCGAAAGACCGAATGCAACTCCGACAGCCTACGAATTTCGCTTGCGTGACAGGAGCGGAGCAATCAAGCACATATTGCTGAATGTCGTCATGATCGCGGGTACCGGTAAAAGTGTCGCTTCCTTGACCAATATCACGGAACGAAAGCGTATTGAAGAAGCGCTGCGCACTTCCGAAAGCGCTTATCGTGCTATTTTTAAGAACACGGGCACCGCGACCATGATTGTGGAAGAAGACACGACAATCACATTAGTCAATTCGGAGTTTGAGAAGCTGACCGGCTACACTAAGATGGAAGTCGAAGGCAAGATGTGCTGGACGGAGTTTACGGTGAAGGAAGAGGTCGATCGCATGCTCGACCAGCATCGGCTCAGGCGGATTGATCCGAATGCCGCCTTGAAAAGTTATGAATTCCAGTTGCTCGGCAAGGACGGCGTTGCCACAGATGTTCTAATGACCGTCGACATCATTCCGGGTACCGGGCAAAGCGTAGCCTCCTGCTTGGACATCACCGAACGCAAAGAAGCGGAGCGAGAGTTACGCGAAAGTGAAGAGAAATTCTCGCGTGCCTTCCAGTCCGGCGCAGCTCTGATGTCAATTACGGAAGTCGACACAGATATCTTCATTGATGTCAACAACGCCTTTCTTAAGACTATGGGATTCACAAGAGATGAAGTTATCGGCAAGACAGTACGGGAGACGGGGACAATTGCAGAGCCAGCCCGCTTTGCGGATGCCAAGCAGGAGTTTGCTGACAACAAATACTTGCGAGATCACGAAATGACAGTTCGCACTAAGTCAGGTGATCTGCTTTACGGGATATTTTCATCGGATAAGATCGTTATTGGAGGCAAGAACTGTCTCCTGACGGTCATGACCGATATCACAAAGCGAAGGTTGGCTGAGCAGGCCTTGTGTGAGTCTGAAAACACCTACCGCGCTATCTTCGAAAATACCGGTAACGCGACAATGATCATTGAGGGAGACACGACGATCTCATTGGTCAATTCGGAGTTTGAGAAGCTTACCGGTTACACCAAGGAGGAGACCGAAGGCAAGATGCGCTGGACGAAGCTTGTGGTGGAGGAAGATATCGATCGCATGCTTGACCAGCATCGCCTCAGGCGAACTGATTCGAGTGCCGCCTTGAAAAGCTATGAATTTCGGATGCGCATCAAGAATGGCATGGTTAAGGACATTCTTCTGAGTATCGACCTCATACCGGGAACGGCAAGAAGCATAGCTTCCTTTACAGACATCACCGAAAGGAAACGGGCAGAGGCGGAAAGGGAACAACTACAACGGCAGTTGCAGCAGTCGCAGAAACTGGAGGCTATCGGTACGATGGCCGGAGGCATCGCCCATGATTTCAATAACATCCTGACCGGCATTCTGGGATTCACCGAATTGGTGTGTTCGGAAGTTCCGGAAGACAGTGAAATCTACGAGAACTTGGCTGAAGTAATGAAAGCCGGACGCCGTGCGCGTGATTTGGTCAGGCAGATACTATCATTCAGCAGAAGGGCGGAGACGGAGAAGTCCCTGATTAGCCTCGTGACGATTGTGAAGGATGCGCTTAAGCTGATCCGCAGCGTTACGCCATCACACATCTCAATCAAGCAGAACCTCACTGCCTCGCCGGCACGAGCGATTCTCGCTGACCCGACACAAATGCACCAGGTGGTGCTAAATCTCTGCATTAACGCAGCCGATGCCATGCCGGACGGCGGGGTATTGGAGATCTCCGTGGAAGAGGTGCGGGTAGAGACCGAGAGCCGACCGGAACGGACACAACTCCCTTCGGGTTGCTATCTCAAGCTTACAGTGCGTGACAACGGTACCGGTATGCCCGCAGAGGTTCAGGAACGCATTTTCGAGCCTTACTTCACGACCAAGCAGGTCGGCAAAGGTACAGGTATGGGCTTGGCAGTTGTGCATGGCGTCATCAAAGACCATGGCGGTAGTATCGCCGTTTCCAGCGACCCCGGAAAAGGCACTGTCTTCGAGATTTGTCTGCCGGTTGTCGAGGCATCGCTGGATTCCGAGATCGAGTCGGCACCGGTCGTCGCCGCAGGTTGCGAGTCCATTCTTTTCGTCGACGACGAGACCATGATCACCAATCTGCAGCGGTCGCAACTGGGCAAGTGGGGTTATCGTGTTACCGCCACTGAAAACAGCGCAACCGCGCTCGGCATTTTCCGCGGCAGTCCGCGGGACTTTGATCTTGTGATTACCGATCAGTCTATGCCCGGTCTGACCGGTGTCAAACTTGCCCAAGCGATTCACGAGATTAGTCCAAGTAC
>CAIYYT010000067.1 GCA_903930455.1 uncultured bacterium
GTCCCCTTTTCCCCGCAACCCGTTCGCGTTTCCGACTCTTTTTATGAGTCTCGGATGAGTCGTTCAGACTGTGTCGCAAGAATCTCTTGTCCTGTCCGTGCCTTGGGTGATACCCAGGAGTGCGTGTCAGCGGCGCCGGCCATTCCCGCGAAAACGGCGACCCTGGACAATCTTTAAAGGGCGTAGCGAGACCGCACAGACTGTTCATCCGTATGGGAAAACGCAGGTCGAGGTTCGCTTGTTCTTTGACATCGCGAATAGCATTATTCGCGCCATATTGTAGCCTGATCCCTTGTAGGCGTCTGCTTCGGTCGACGTCGACGGCTATTCACTTGCCGGCAGCAAGCACCGCACTTCGTGATCGGTGCGGAAGCCGAGGAGATAGTCGGCTTGCATCAGCTTGTGGATTTCGCGTGTGCCTTCGTAGATGGCTGCCCCTTTGGAGTTCCGGAAAAACCGCTCCACCGGGTATTCGTCTGAGAATCCATACGCGCCATGAATCTGCACGGCGTTGTATGCCGCCTTCTCCGCCTGGTCCGTGCAAAACCACTTTGCCAGCGAAGTCTCACGGGTTGAACGCAAACCCTTATTCTTCAGCCACCCGGCCTGCATCCACAAGAGACGACCGGCTTCGTAGCCATAGATCATCTCCGCGAACATCTCCTTGACCAACTGATGATGGTCAATGGTTTGCGTAAAGGTCTTGCGTGTGGAAGCATATTCCTTGCTCGCATCCATGCATGCCCGAATCAATCCCGTTGATCCGGCGGCAACGGTGTAACGACCGCCATCCAGACACGACATCGCGATCTTGAATCCCTCCCCTTCGTATCCAAGCAGATTGGCGGCCGGAACTTCGACATCCTGCATCGCTATCCAGCCGGTGATACCAGCACGCACACCCAGTTTCCCATGAATAGCGCCGGTCGTCACACCTGCAAACTTGCGTTCGACGATAAACGCCGACAGACCGGTATGATCACGCTGCTTCTGTTTCTGGGTATCAGTCCAGGCGAAGATCAGGAAGTTATCGGCGACATCCCCTAACGAAATCCACATTTTCTCGCCGTTGAGAATGTAATTCTCCCCTGCCTTGCGTGCCGTGGTGAGTATGCCGATGGCATCCGATCCTGCAGCCGGTTCGGTCAGACCAAACGTCGCGATCTGCTCCCCTTTCGCTTGCGGAACAAGATACTTCTGCTTCTGTTCCTCATTGCCCCAGGTGTAGATCGCCATTGAATTCAGCCCGATATGCACTGAGAAAATCACACGGGCGGTGGTGTCAACGTATTCCATTTCTTCGCAGACCAATCCGAGCGCGATATAGTCCAGCCCCATGCCACCGTATTTCTCCGGGAAACAGATGCCGAGCAAATCGGCGTCCTTGAGGCGCTTCATGAATGTTGGGTCGTATTTCTGTTGACGGTCGAGTTCGGCAATCTGCGGTTTGAGGTACTTATGGGCGACATCGCGGGCAAGATCAGCCGCGGTCTTATGGTCACCGGTCAATTCAAAATCAATCATCGTCAACTCCTATCAAGCAAAACCCGCCTTGAGAGGCGGCGCACCAAATTTGTGATCCCTTCGGGAATCATCGACTTGGTACGGCATTGTCGTCAATCGCGCTAAGTATATTCGTTCAAATGGAGTTCTGCAAGCGAGGAAAACGGCGTGCGGAGTCGGCTACGGGAGTCGGTTCAGACCAACCGACTCCCGACCCTTCACACCTACTCCCCCTCAGACGAGCTATTTGAGTAGCAGCATTTTTCGAGTGTCAACAAACTGTCCGGCACTCAGGCGATAGAAATAGATCCCGCTCGGCACGGTGTCACCATTGTCCGCAGTACCGTTCCAGATGACGGAGTGCTTGCCCGCCGATTGTTGCTCGTCGATCAATGATGCAACTTCCTCACCCAGCACATTGTAGACCACGACTTTGACATGGGCATTGTGCGGCAGTACGTAGCTGATGGAAGTCGTGGGGTTGAACGGATTGGGATAATTCTGTTCGAGGGCGAATTCTGCGGGCACTGCCAGACCCTGACCATCATCGACGGCAGTCGCGTTGTCGGTGATGTTGAACACATATGTGCATCCATACTGCGGATTTCCGCGCGGTTTGTAGTGCCAATAGAAGGTTGTCGTGTCCGATTTTGCCAGAGCCGATGACGGAGTGAAGCCGCTTCCATTTACGGTCGTGTTCACCAGGAGACTGGTGAAACCGAGGTCGGTAGCAAGCTGGAAGTCGAAGGCTCCGTTTCCCTGCCAACTGAAGGTTGGCGGGTTAGTGCGGATGAACTTGCCCGGACGTGGCATGACATTCGATTGGCCGGTCGCATAGATTCCGAACTGGAAGCCATCCAGTGTCATGACTCCGTTGTTGACAAGACGGTGCAGCTCGCCGTCCAAGGTGAACTCAAGATTAAAATGCTGTCCCGCAGGCAACTCCGGCCTCGGTCGGACCGACAGCAAATATTCGCCGGTTTCGACGGCGTTGATGGTGACGTAATCATCCAACGTCGTGTTCTGATGGAGATTACGTTTGAAGTATTCGGCAGATGGCATACTACTGCAGTTGCGGCTGAGTACCTTTCCACTCGGTGACAACAAACTGATCCGAGCATTTCCGCCGGCAGATATCGAGAGCGCATGACTACTGAAACCACCCGGATTCAACTGGTTGGTCAAGAGGTAGATGGCGCTATTGGTACCAGAATAGGGCGCTGCAACCACGAGATCAAGGTCACCGTCCAAGTCAATGTCAAAACCATCAATAAAGTGCGGGTTGTGGTGCGGAATGGGGTAACGCAACTCGTTGGTGAAATTCCCATCGCCGTCACCGAAGAGAATTGCGGCGTATTCCTTGGCGCCGTTGACGTAAGCGATATCAAGCTTGCCGTCGCCGTTGAAATCGCCGACACAGTTGCCGAAAATCTGTCCCTTGACAGTGCGCACTACCCGCTGTGTGAACTGGCATGAGCCATTTCCAAGGTAGACAACCAAGTTGCTGAACACACCTCCGACTGATGGAGTTGAGATGCAAAGATCAAAAATGTTGTCGCCGTTGAAATCACTCCCCTGATTGGTGACTTTGATGTCGAGAGAGCCGTAAACCTGAGGATACGATCCAGCTACCGTGAACGTTGTCGGCGAGCTACGCCGGTAAATGCGAACACCCGTCTTGGTGCCGACAGCAAGGTCGTCCCAGCCGTCGCCGTCGAAATCGCCGCTGTTGATAGCCACGGCGGAGTCCGTGACGGAGATGAAATTGCTGGTATGGTAGTTGCCAAGTGCATCACCGGCGTAGATGGTCACGCCGTCGTACCAAACACAGGCCAAGTCGAGATACATATCGCCTGTGAACTCGCCCAGAGTCGTCGAGCGAGTGATACTGCCATCGTTGTGGGGGTCACCATGTGCGTTATACTCGCCCTTGAACGTAAATGAGTTGTCTCCGTGCCCAAGGCCGACCGCAGTAGACCAATCATCTCCCCCCTTGCATCCTTCCATGACTACATCCAAATACGAGTCGCTGTTGATAAAGGCACGTTGCGGACCATACTCGATCTTGCCCTCTATCGGCGTTTGAAACGCTCGCTGCAAGCCAATCGCGGAATTGTAATCGTATATCTCAACATGTGAGTTGTTCTCGCCAGTGATGGCGGATAGAAACACTTCATTGTAGGCATCGCCGTCAAAATCGCCATGTACGATGCCAGTCGCATTACAGACACCCAGAGTCTGTTGAGTGTGGAACGTCGTCAGGAACTGCTGACCGGAGACGATCTGAATTTCGACGTCCTCTTCAACGCAGTTGCTTGCTTCTGCGCAGGTGCGGATGGTCACAGTCCAGATTCCGATATCAGCGCTTGTCGGAGTCCACTCAAAACGCTGGGGATTGCCAGCGCTCAGTGTCGGCTCGATAGCCGGAAGCCGGCTATCGTTGTCGGCATCATGTATGCTCACAAATAGCGCAAGTATCGGGTCCCCGCTCGACGCAGTTGCCGTGACATCAAAGCTACAAGCACCACCGAGTGCCAGTTGGAGCGGTTGCTCAGGAACCGTCAGGAGAGGTGGCGGCAGTTGTTCTATGATCGCTATCTCCGCGGAACTGTACGCCGGGGAGATGTGCGAGCAGGATTGGCTGCCCAATGTGAAAGGTCCGCCCGGCGGGAAAAAGCCGCTATCGATGGCCATTGTTCCCAGTCTAATACCGGTGAGGTAAATTTGCACAATGGCATCATTGCCTATTGGGAGCCTATTGTCGGCGGCCCGCATGCCACCTAGTGTCAAAGTATCGGGAGAGACTCCTTCCTCTGTTCCTCCTCGCACTACATGGTGGCGATCCGGTAGCACAGAGGGGTCAGCCATCCTCCCAACATACACCGCCGAATCCCATTTTGCAAAGCCGCCGTCAAGCGACATGCTTATGAGCCCCAGACAGTAAAAGTCCAGCGCCTCATCATTGACTATCGTGAGAGACAGTGGCTTCGACTGCCCCACGACCAATGGTCCACCCCCGATCCTCACAGTGTCACGAATTCCCGGATCGTCGCAGCCGAGAAGTCTCGGGAAACTTACCAACAACATGACAGCTAACAGCGCTGGAAAGCACCTCTTGTTCATGAAAAACCTCCTTCCCCGATTGCCGCAGCACTGGCGGTTAAGGACTAAACCGCAATGCCGGGAAACTCCAGGGGCAAAGTGACCGGTTATCCCAAACAGGCAGATCGAGCGCGATCAGTGATGTCAGTCTTGGAGAAGCGAAAACGCTATGCCTTGTTCCTACTATTACAATAACGCTGGAAAGAGCGATTCATCTAACGGAAAATTGCTTTTTCCACCTGATTTTTTTACACTTCGGTCTCGGCATGCGATGCAAGTTTTTTGTGTCAAAGTAGTCAGAGTGTGACTGGAGCAGGAAATCACCTTGCCAAATCGGCCCAACCGAGCGATTATCGCACGATGACCAGACACTTTATACCGGCAATGCTGTCCCTGGGGTTGATTTTGGCTACACTCTCACGGGTGTCGGCGCTGCAATTGGACTCGGTGTATCTGGCGGAGATCCGCACCGGTATCAAACTGACGGTTACTGAGCGGTTTGACGAAGCACGGCAGGTTTTTCAGACCATGATCGACCGTGACACGACCGACCATGCGGCCTATCTGCTGCTTGCCGGAGTCTGGCACGGGGAAATGTTTGACCGTGAGGATTACAGCACGCGTCCCGAGTTTGATTCGCTGATCAACAAGGCGCTGTCACTGGCAGAGAAGGCAATTGCGGAGAATCGCAATCCGGCCTGGGCGCACCTGACCAGGGGAAACGCCTACGCCTATATCGCGACATTGGAGACCAAAGTCGGGTCGTGGTGGGGGGCACTGTGTAAGGGTCTCGCGGCCAAGGACGAGTATTTGGAGGCGCTCAAGCTCGATACAACTCTTTACGATGCCTATTTGGGATTGGGGAGTTATCATTACTGGAAATCAGCCAAGACCGAGTTCATCAATTGGCTGCCGCTGATACCGGACAGAAAAGACGAAGGTTGTGCCGAGCTGCGGTTGTCAATTGACTCTTCGCTGTTCTCCGGCGATCTGGCGGCCAATTCACTGCTCTGGATTGATCTTGATTGGGGTCGGTTTGACGAGGCCCACGATATCGCCACACGGCTGCGTCGGGAGTTCCCCGACAGCCGCCTATTCACGTGGGGGTTGGCCATTTCCAGCTACTACGGCAGGCATTTGCGTGAGGCGCTGGAGAGTTTCGGCAGGATTCTTGACATGATCGAGCACCAACCCGAGCAGAATAATTTCAATACGATTGAATGTCGATTCTACCGCGCAAGAATCTTCCAAATGCTGCATGAGAAGGACAAGGCAATTACGGAACTGCAGACGTTGTTGAGCTATCCGGTCAGCGAGGAGATCAAGGATCGACAGCAGGAGAAGCTGAAGGCGGCGCGCGAGCTGCTGGAGGAGATGCAGAAGCAGAGGCCCTAGACCCTGAGAGGTCTAACCTACTCCTTGTTCCTCAACAGTGCAAACTTTTCCATCGCCGCTGCCGCAATCAAACTCGTCGCGGTCTCGATAGAGATGGTTAGGTGATTGATCACCAGATCGTAGTATAGCGGATCGTCAATCGACTTGCCGAAAGTCTTCTTCACAAACTCGCTGCGCTCGTGGTCGGAAGCATCGACGGCTTTGGCGGCATCTTTCTCTGACAGACCTTCGTACTGCATGAGATTGCGGATGCGTTCGTCCCGGGGAGCCACCACGCGGATATGGAACCCAAGGTCATGGCCGACGATGAAGTTGGCGCCGCGTCCGATCACGACGACACCGCCAAGCTGCGAGATCGAATAGATGATTTCCGACAAATGTCTGGCGTAATCGGAACTATCGACGTAATTCCCGGCCACCATCGCCGCACACCATGTTTCCATTCGCGACTGCGAGTGTTCGTCCAGCGATTCGACAAGGCGGCGTTTGTAGCCGGTCGATTCGACTATGCGGTCGATGATGTCGCGATGCAGCAGCGTATAGTTGAAACGGTTCGCCAGCTTGCTTGCGATGAGCGTGCCGCCGGAGCCACGCTGGCGCGAGATCGTGATTACAGGTTGATGTCGTTGTTGTTTCTCTTCCGTCGTCAATTCGGCCGCGCGGATATTGCTTTCCAGTTCCCAGCGGCGCAACTGACGGTCTATAATGGCTTCGATTGAGGTCATGGAATCCCCTCTCTGTGTATTTCTGACTAATATACGTTTTGGCGATGCGCACCGAGAAGAATAAAACTCGGATCGAGCGGGCAGTGCTATTGACTGTGCGGTTCCACTCGGGCGCAGTCGACTCTTCGGAGGATGCCATCTATCTCGTCTCATACTCTTCAGGAGGTGAGTTGCCCTGTGCCGGATGTTGAGGAACCAATCCCACACATTGCGAGACGCCTGTTTACGCGTAAGCTGGTTGGGATATTGGAGCGATCAGTTTGTGAATAGATTGTGTGAGCGTTGGACACTCACTTCAACATAGATTTGCCCGTCTTCAACGACCACTGGAAAGGTCTTGAGTTGTGCCCAGGGTTCGTTGAGGCAAGCGCCGGTTCTGACGTCATACTGCCAGCCATGTGCGGGGCAGGTGATTGTGTGGCCTTCGATCTTGCCGCGCGATCGAAGCTTTCATGCGTTTGCAGTCGGCTTCCAAGCCATAAAGCTTCGCATCGACTCGAATGGCGGCAACCGTACGGGCTAAGACTTTGACGCTTCTAACACTTCCCTCGGCCAGGTCCAACTCGCGACAGACATCGATCTTCATGGCTGCAATATAGTGCTGTCAGCGATCTCTGGCATCAACGAAACATGTGGTGATCGGGATTTTACACGGCGAGTGCGAGCATACGGCCATTAACGACAATGACTTATCCGGATCGGATGATGTTGAGGACCAAACTCGGATGCCTGGGAGAAATGGAAGGTAGCTTCGAAGAAGGTTTTTCCCCACTGCCGGGACGTCTATCCTTTTGTTAGTGAATTAATTAAACCCGCAACTATTCAGCGGAGATTTGGAGAAAGGGCTTGACAAAAGTACGGCAATTCTTCATATTCAGAGTAAAGTTGCACCGGTACTTCGCAGGTACTTCAACAACTAAACTTGTAACATATTTTTTGTCGTGTTGGGTGGGGAGGTCTTCAGAGAGTACAATATCGATGAAGTCACTGGAACCGACAACAAATGAAACAGCATAGTCTGCAGTACTTGCAGAAATAGCTGCTTGTTAGTGTTTTTCGGTTCCTCTGCCAGTTGGACAACCTTTAGCGCGGAGAAGCAATTAGCCGGAAATACGGTAAGGTACACTCGAATTGATCATGCGGCACATAGCCGCAACCGGGGAGCAGGCATTGTACGAGAGTAGTCTACCGTGCTATTGGTTTTTATGCAGAATACGAAGTCTCATGAAAAATGATAAAAAATGATATTAACATCCTCACAACCTTTAGACACTGGAGTCAGTATGCGTAAACGTTTAACGGCACTCTTTGCTGTAACACTCCTTGCGGGATTGTGTTTCCTCAGTTTCGCCCCCTCGACCCTGGCCGCCGGCGGTGACAAATACCCCTGGCCTGATACAATCAGCGGCAGGGCGCTTGGCGTGAATGAACCGACGCTGCAAGACGTCTTCAACAGTCTTGGGTACACCATCAATGTCGCCACCGACGAGACCCATATAGAGACCTGGTGCGCCCTGCCAGGACAGAACCTTGCGACAATTGTCGTGGAGTATGCGGGATCGGCAGCGACTGCGAAATCTGGCTGGTACGTCAACGGTATTCCCGGCACGCTCAATCAGATATTCGCCGGGGTGAATGTACCCGGTGATTCGGCAAACTTCACCGTTTCAGGCGGCAGTTCCATCGGTTTCTACATGAAGCCGGGATTGAGCGGTCAAGAGTCCGATGTCTGGTATACGCAAAACGCTCTGAATACTGACCCTCCACCGTGGCCCAACTATGACCACGCCTGGGTCTATCGCACCGGCGTGCCTCACGAGTACATCGTCGCCTGGGAGGATTGCCCCACCTGTGGCGATCAAGACCATCAGGATCTCGTACTGAAGATCAGATTTGCCAATCAGACTCCAATTGTCACACTTCCTGCGGATTATTCCGTATTCCAGTGTTCTCCGGCGCCGATTTGTTTCAATATCAGCGCTACTGATGCCAACTGCGAGGGTGATATTCTGACCCTAGAGAAGATTTCGGGCGCCGGCACTTTTACGACTATCCATGCGGCAGCTCCGATTAATACGAGCCACTGCTTCACTCCTACTACAGCCGGAATCTATCCGTTCAACTTCAAAGCAACTGACATTGTAGGCGCCATCAGTTACAAGACAGTGAATATCACGGTCTCATTGAATCAACCGCCGGTTGTTACCTGTCCCGGCAACTCGACGGTTCTTGCTTGCAATCTTAACCAGATTTGTATCCCCGGATTCAGCGCCACTGATCCGGACGGCAATCTGACTTCGGCGACAGTAAACGGTGTCCCGCTGACCGGCGGTCAGGCATGTTTTACACCGGTGGCAGGTGTAAACACTCTCACGCTGCTTGCGACAGATGCTTGCGGAGCCACAGCCAGTTGTATCACCACTGTGACAGTGACATTGAATCAACCGCCGGTGGTTAGCTGTCCCAGCAATCAGACGATCTTTGCCTGCAATCTTGACCAGATTTGCATCCCCGGATTCAGCGCCACTGATCCGAATGGCAATCTTACTTCCGTGACAGTAAACGGTGTCCCGCTGACCGGTGGTCAGGCATGTTTTACACCGGTGGTAGGTGTAAACACCCTCACGCTTACTGCGACCGATGCTTGCGGAGCCACGGCTAGTTGTATCACCACTGTGACAGTGACATTGAATCAACCGCCGGTGGTTAGCTGTCCCAGCAATCAGACGATCTTTGCCTGCAATCTTGACCAGATTTGCATCCCCGGATTCAGCGCCA
>CAIYYT010000068.1 GCA_903930455.1 uncultured bacterium
CATCAACTGATGAATTGGCAGCTCCCATCCGGGACGCTTTGTGTCAAAGGCCCAGACGCTGTCGCGATCCCGTCCACCCCATTCGTAGAAACCGGCCTGTTCGGTGCCGCCTCGAGTTGTACCGTGAACATGGTGCGCGAAAACGAACTTGTAAGTCGCACTGCTGTTAGCCAAGGTTTCCCGCAGCCAAGCGTACTGCCTGTCTCCCAGCGTAACCTGCCATAAATCCCTGTTCTTATTGCCGCCCCCAAACACGTTGTCAACTGGAGCAGGCGAGTGCCAATAGGGATCAATCACGGCAAATAGCGCATCGCCCCAAGTCCAGGAATAGTAGTTCCGCAATAAGCCAATATGATTAACCGGCTCCGTATTGCCGGTGTATATGCCTTCTGGCGCAGGTTGGGAGAAGTACTCCTCCCTGAAGGTTTGTGCCCAGACCGCGACGTTATCGGGTGTGCCGTTTAAGTTGCACAGGGCTGCCTGCTCATGGTTACCGCTAACTAGAAAGAGCGGCGCCGACTGTCCGACTAAACCGAGATAATGCCGCTCGCCCAAATAGATTCGTTCTACCGCCTTTGCATTTATCTCTCGAAGATTGTCGACGCTGAAATCATCGCCAATAGTCATGTAGAAATCAGGCTGGTCCTTCGCTGCGGCGCGAAGAGTCTGGGCATACAGGGCAGGATTGTTCTGATGAGCTCTCTCCGGGTGTGCGTCTCCCTGGATCTCAAAGACAAAGGTGCTGCCCGGTGCGCGTTGGGTATGAAAGGCGTATTCCGGGCTGAGTGTTATGGCACCCTGTCCACCTTCTGCAAATGCAAGTCGATAGCTGTAGCCTGTGTTTGCCTTGAGATTGGAGAGACAAATCACTGACGGCTCGCCGGCAGCGAATCCCACTTCCCTTGTCTTGCTCAACGCATTGGTTCCCTTCTCCCAATATTCGATATGTCCTTGACCATTCTTCGCCGCAAGTATATTCACATCAATGGTCGTTGCTCCTGGTCGTGCAACTATGACTGATGCAACCGGCCAGACACCCTCCGGAATTGAGAGAAATGACTCTCCTCCACCTTTGCCGGGACCCTTCCTACCCTCGTTCGCTCGATTCTCGTCCTCGCGATTCTTGCCTGACTTGTTCGGATCAAGTTTGCCCGATTTGCCCCTGTGCTCTTCTCCCCCAGACTGGGCTAACGATGATTCGTTCTGTCTGTTTGTCATCATTGACAGTACCGTTTGCGTGCCGTCTTCTGCCGAGGCCAGACTTACCGCCAGCCAACTCCAGACAACCAACGCCAAGACCGCCAAAGCCACAATTCTCGCCGTCACTGTGCTCTTGACTTTGGTTCCTTTTCTCATGTCCTGCATTTTGTCACCTGTCTACCTTTGGCCACTGGATTCTGTAAAGTTTGACGCCGATCATCGGGGAAACTTGCGTAGTATTCCGTCGGGATGGGGGCTTCACCCCCTATTTTGTCGAAGCTTCTGGTAGAATGCTGTGCCAACCGATATAGGTGATTAGTATATTCCGCCGATCAGTAATATTAAAGGGAACTGACCGTGATGCCGAGTGGAATGACAGATGAGGAACTCCTTGCCGGTGTACAGAGTGGAGCCCCCCAGGCCTTCCGAATGCTCGTCGAGCAACACATGCGCAAGGTTCTGAATATCTGCTATCGGTTTGCCGGGGATCGCATGGACGCGGAGGATCTCGCGCAGGAGACCTTTGTTGAAGTGCATCGGTCGATCAGGGACTTTCGTGGCGAGTGCTCCCTGTCGACTTGGGTCTACCGCATTGCGGTATCTAAGTCGCTTGATTTCCTGCGAAGGAGTCGCCGTCAGAAGCGAAAAGCGGAGACCGAACTGTTGAGATTCGATTCTGACGTCGCTGAAATGCCGGGTCCTTCCTCGGAAACCCCGGAGGCGCAATTGGAACAGAAAGAGAGAGTCCGGATTCTTCAGTCAGCATTGGATTCCCTCCCCAAGAACCAGCGGGTGGCTTTTGTCCTCAGCAAATATGATGGAATGAGTTACCAGGAGGTAGCTGCACTGCTGAAGACTACGGTGCCGTCAGTCGAGTCGTTAATTCATCGGGCCAAGATGAGCCTTCAGAAGAAGCTTCACAAGTACTACAGGAATTGCCAATAAATTGTCATGGGAACAGAGCAAGGAAATCACTAGATTGTCGTCCACAGGTATAGAGTGTGTAGAGGAAAGCGATGATGAAGCAGGAGAACGGCAAGAATAAGCAGATTGAAGAGGAAGTCCGTCGGACGCTGGAGAGCGTTGATGGCTGGGGAGATATTGAACCTGGTCACAACTTCTACGCCCTTCTCCAGCAGAGACTTACGAGCATAGAAGAGAGCTCAGAAAACTGGGTGATTCGTCTGTTGTTTGGATACCGCCTGGCCCCATCGCTATTGGCATTCTTCCTGATTCTCAATGTGCTGACAGCGTGGTTGGTGCTGCGGCCGGGGAACGAAGCACGGACAGAATATCGCCAGGCGGGCGTTGAGGCAATGGCGGATGAGTTCTCCATTTCAGGGTCACTATTTCTATCAGAGAATGGACTCAAATAGGAGGGGACATGAGTTCAGATCAGCGATATCGATTTGTTATCCCGTTAGTTGTCATCTTAGTGGTCTTGAATATCGGTTCCTTGGGTTTTCTATGGTACGGGCATCTGAACAATAGGCCACCGAAGCCAGAAGGGGACGGCAAACCGAATCCTGAGGAATTCCTGATTCAGCAGCTACAACTGAACACAGAGCAAGCTCAGATCTTCAGAACATTGCGAGCACAGCACATGCGCGAAACTGACTCGCTTAGACGCGAGATCCAACATCTGAAGGTGCACTTGATGGAGGGACTATTCATGATTCCTCCCGACACTGTTCATGCCCGCGTGCTTTCTGATACAATCGGAAAATTGCAGGCCGATTTCGAGCTGAGCGTTTACCGGCACTTCAGCGACTTGAAGCAGATTTGCCAAACAGAACAGCACAGCAAACTGAAGCGACTGATTTTCGAAGCTCTCAACAAGGCGGATCAAGCGCAACCTCCCCAGCAGGAACCGCGCCGAGGCGATGACAAACCGCCACAAGACAATAGACCTCGACCTCCTGCAGGTGGAGAATAGCATCTTCAGGCGGCTGGATTAGTAAGCTCACAGTCCACGTTTAACATACAGTGTCTTCTAACACCTGTCTAACAGAACAGGCCGTAACAAGGGACAAAACGGGACAACACCGGACAAAATGAAAAGCCTAAGTCTTTGCCGCTGTTGTCCCTTAGTGTCCGATATTGTCCCGTGCTAGGGATGCTGAAAAAGCTCATAACCCGAAGGTCGCAGGTTCAAATCCTGCCCCCGCTATTACAAACTAGTTGTCCACCAACATTTTATCACCGCGATTATCTGTACCTCTGGTCTATAAAGATCCGCGTTTCCAACAACCTTCTAACAAGAATCGCTGAGAAGTGCGAAAAATCAGTGTCAATGCGGCTTTCGCATCGATGCGCCACAATGGCTTAGCTTCCTCGAATTTCCTTTCAGCAATTAACTTCTGTGTTATCTGAGGTCAAAACCCGAAGGTCAAAGCCAGAGATATCAGCCCAAACAGGAAGTGCTATGGGACAACACGAGACAGTCGAGGACAGAGCCCAGAAGCAAATGGCAGCTTCTGGAACCTGATTGCCACTACTCAAACCATATACCAAATCTCAATGCCCAGTGTCCAATTGGGTCTGACAACGTATTAAGGTGGTGCCCCGTGATAAGACATCACTGGCTGGTTCACCCAAGCGATGTAGCTCTTCTTTCATCCATTTGGACGATGGACTTGTCATAGTTGTTTCCGTAATTTCATATAGTGTTCAGTCAATACATGGCGCCTGCTGAGATGTGCGGCAGTTGGAGTTAACGGGACTCCACAACTTAGTATTTGCAGCGGTCGGAGATGTTGTTATAATGATTATGGAACTGCCGGGACTATTGCGTGGATCAAGTGAGGCCAAGTGAGCAACCGTCTATTTGCGTTAATTGGCCAAGAGGAGTAATGATGAGGTTAAGAAGTGGCTCTCGGTAAGGAAGTTTTAGTGGCGGAGAACGGCTCAGTCAACTCAATGATCAACCGAATTGCATTTATTGGTAATTATCTGCCGCGCCGGTGCGGCATCGCTACCTTCACCACCGATTTGTGTGAAGCTATCGCTACGGAGTTTAGTGAGACAACATGTATCGCGCTGCCCGTTAACGACATTGTGGAGGGCTATGCGTATCCACACCGCGTCAGATTTGAACTCGTGGAGAAGGACATAGAATCTTATCGCCGCGCTGCCGACTTTCTGAATATCAATAATGTCGATCTCGTCTGTCTGCAGCACGAATACGGGATCTACGGTGGACGAGTGGGCAGTCACATTCTCGCTCTCTTGCGTGAGTTGCGCATGCCGGTTGTCACGACCCTGCATACAATCTTGATCGAACCGGACCCGGATCAGCGACGAGTATTGGAAGAAGTTGCGGCTCTTTCAGATCGGCTGGTCGTAATGAGTAAGCGCGGCAAGGACTTTCTGGAAGAAATCTATCATATACCCCCTGAGAAAGTCGATCTGATCCCACATGGTATCCCCGATGTGCCATTTGTGGACCCCAGCTTCCACAAGGACCTGTTTGGGGTCGAAGGGAAAATGGTTTTGCTCAGTTTCGGTCTACTCTCAGCTAGCAAAGGGATCGAGCATGTCATCGAAGCCCTGCCCGCTGTTCTGACCGATCATCCAAACGTAGTTTACATAATTCTGGGCGAGACTCATCCGCACGTAAAGAAGGTCGACGGCGAAGCGTATCGACTCTCGCTGCAATGGCTGGCGCGAGAGAGAGG
>CAIYYT010000069.1 GCA_903930455.1 uncultured bacterium
GTACTGAACTCAACCGCCGCGGTGCTCTTCTATTACAACCCCGCCACCCAGTTGTGGGAGGTTCAGGCGACGGTGAGGGGCTCGAACCCGCAGTTGCCGATCTATCATTTCTCTAAGTATGGAATATCGTAGCCCCTAGTAGGAGGGAATGACACTCACTGACTCAAGGCCCCGGGCGGTTTCGCCCGGGGCTTTTTTGTAGCCGTCAGCACCCGAAGCTCGTCTCTTAGCCAAGGCTGTACGGTAGACCAGAAGCAGAACAACTCAAATCTCGTTGCGAGTGTACGTAACACTGAATGAACGTAGCTGGTGACAAGTCTGCAATAGAGCGGTCTCGAAAGAACTGGATGAAGTCAGATTCGCACATTTGGGCTCTGGTCCTCTGGCTGGCAATCTCATTTGTCCCGGCGGCAATTGGCTCGCGTTTTATGCCGGATGAATGGTACCGTCAGTTGCAGAAACCGACATGGAATCCCCCGGGCTATATATTCGGTCCCGTCTGGACGTTGCTATACACGCTGATGGCTGTCGCCGCTTGGTTGGTATGGAAACGCGCCGGCTTTGTGGGGGCGAAGCTGGCATTGTGGCTATTTATCGGGCAGCTTGTCCTAAATGGTATATGGACCTGGATCTTCTTTGGCTTCCACAAACCGGGCGCGGCGCTTATCGAAATCATCATGCTTTGGGGCATGATTCTCGTGACGCTTTTTGCCTTCTGGCAGCAGAGTACCGTCGCCGGCGTACTGCTAATCCCTTATCTGGCATGGGTGTCGTTTGCCACTGCGCTGACCTTCGCCATCTGGCGCCTGAACCGCTGACTACCTCGATTTCTTCGATTCCCTGTCTGCCATAGGTCACTTTTCACTGCACTGGAAACAACGGCAATACTGTCTTCCGGTATACCTCGTTCAGCACCTGAGCCATCGCCGCATAGATTGCTGAAAGACCACAGATGATGCCTTCATATCCAGCCAGTCTCTTGATTGAGGCGCTCTCCGTGCCATCACCGATCGCGAGCAGAAAAAACAAGATTACCAAGGACGCGAAGACAAACTGCAACGCGCGATTGAGCTTCAATGTGCCGATAAACATGGCCGAGGTAAACAGACCCCACATGACCAGATACGCCACCATCGCCGCCGTCTGGGGAGCTTCACCCCACTGCAGACGCGGTAGAACCAGTAGGGCGACAAGCGAAAGCCAGAAAAAGCCGTATGACGTGAACGCAACTGTCCCGAAGGTATTGCCCTTCTTCCATTCCATGATGCCGGCCAGTATCTGAGCCAGACCACCGTAGAAGATCCCCATTCCCAAGATCATTGCATCAAGCGAATAAAATCCGGCGTTGTGAAGGTTCAACAAGACGGTGGTCATTCCAAAACCCAGAAGTCCAAGTGGAGCTGGGTTTGCAGTCGTGTCTTTGACAACCGAGCTTATGGTGTTATTTGTGGTTTGATTCATGTCTAACGTCCCTCGGAAATGCGTTTTCAATTGAATCGGAACATAGAGAATTATTCCGTATCGCCAAGAGAAATCATACTTGTGCATCTATCATGCCGATCAATCCGTGCGGCGTACGTTGAGAGGTTGTCTCATAATTGGATTTCGCAAGACACGCGAGGAGCAAGTCGATTTTCTCCCTTGGAAAAGGGGGACAAGGGGGTCATAGACGCCTATCCACCAAGAATAATGACAACTCTTGAATTCCCCTTCAACAGGGGGGAATAACCTATCCTCGTTCCGGTGTTCCTCTGGTCCAGCTTATAGGACAGCCTCTTTGACGCGCATCGAAATGAGTCTATTCTACTTGCACGTTTTACACGGTGCCTGTCCGCCGGAGAAGATGTAGTTGATGAGATACACTACATCCGAAATGTCAACCGAGTCATCGCAGTTGGCGTCTCCCGCCTCGATGGGATTCGGGGCATGACCACCCGAGAAGATGTAGTTGATCAGATATACAACATCAGAGATATCAACGGCATCGTCGGAGTTGGCGTCGCCGCAGACGTATCTGTGCCAACTCGCGAAGTATCCCGAGACCTTCCCGCCGGCAACTGTAAAATCCCCTCCCACCTTGAGGGCGCCTCCATACACGGCCAAGGCGCTCACGCTAGCGTTGGTGCCTGAACCCAGTGGTGACCAGGATGCGCCATCCCACATAGCGACGTAGTTGGCGTTCACTCCCCCTGCACTGTCGAATCCTCCGCCGGCAACCAGTTTGCCGTCATAGACCGCGAGCGCGTAAACGTCATCATCCATTCCTGCACCTAGTGGCGACCAGGAACTCCCGTTCCAGGCCGCAATGTGATTGACCAGTATACTTCCTGCCGAATCAAAGTCGCCTCCGGCGATGAGTTGCCCACCGTAAACCGTCAACACATAAACGTCGCTATTCATACCCGATCCGAGAGCTGACCAGGCGGCACCGTCCCAGGAGGCGATGTACCTCGCAGGCAAGCCGCCGGCCTTGGTAAACAAGCCACCCGTAATCAAGTTTGTGCCATAGACGGTCAGGGCGGTAACCTGACCGCCGATGCCGGTTCCGAGAGGAGACCAAGTGTTGTTCTTCCACGATGCTATATGCTTGACAGTCGCGCCCCCAGCCGTGGTAATCCAACCGCCGGCGATTAGCGCCGAATCATAGACTGTTAATGTACTGACCCACGCATTGATCCCCAGCCCGAGAGGCGACCAGGAACTCCCATTCCACGAAGCGACGGCATTGGCCTCGACGTTTCCGGCGGTGTCGAACCAGCCCCCCGCTATCAACTTGTTGTCAAAGACCGTCAGCGTCGCAACCGTAGCGTCGACCCCTGACCCCGCAGGCGACCAGGGACAGCAGGAGGCAACGCGGTTGGCTACCACTCCACCAATCGTTGTAAAGTCTCCGGCGGCTATCAGGTGGCTGTCATAGGTGGTCAGCGCTCCGACGGCGGCGTCGTTTCCCGATCCGAGCGTCGACCAGGAACTACCGTTCCAGGACGCTATGCTGTTCGATGATATGCAGCAGCCCGCAGAGGTGAAGTTGCCCCCCACAATCAGCTGGTTCTGGTACACGGTCAGAGCTTCGACATCGCCATCGGTTCCTGATCCGAGAGCTGACCAGCTACTACCGTTCCAGCAAGCCATGTTGTCCGCGGGATTGTCGCCGGCCGTCGAGAACAGTCCTCCGGCGTACAACTTGGAGTCGTGCACTACCAGCGATTTGACCAAAGCATCTATTCCGGATCCAAGGGGATACCAGTTGGAGCCATCCCACGCAGCGACCGAATTCGCGTCGACATCTCCCGCGGTCACGAAGAAGCCGCCAACGATCAACTGGTTGTCATATACAGCTAGCGCTTTGACCTCTTCCCAGATTCCGTCACCGAGGGCCGACCAGGATGTGCCATTCCACGAGGCCACGCTGTTCGCCTCAACGCCGCCTGCGACCCAGAAACCACCTCCCGCGATCAAATTGCCACTGAAAGTCGTGAGCGCATACACTCCGCCATCAACTCCCGAACTGAGCGCAGACCAGGAACTGCCGTCCCAGGCGGCGATAGCGAAGACGGAATCACCACCGGCGGTTTCGAACTCGCCACCTGCAATCAGGTTGCTGCTGTATAGCGCGAAAGCATACACGCCGTAGTCCATGCCGGATCCGAGCGTCGACCAGCAACTACCGTTCCATGACGCTATGTTGCTTGCGGAGATACCACCAGCAGTCGTGAAATTGCCACCGGCAATCAGCTGACCTCCGTAAACGGTCAGAGCCTCGACATCACCATCTATGCCCGATCCCAATGGTAGCCATGATGTTCCATTCCACGCGGCGACATTCTGAGCTATTGCGCCACCGGCCACATCGAACCATCCTCCAACTATCAATTGGCCGTTATACTCAGCTACAGCATAGACCGTGCCGGAAATTCCCTGAATAGGAAGACCCTCCTCCCAGTACTGATCGTCAGGAGATTCAATGGAAATGGAAGTGCGCTGATGCACTGACGAGCGTTCAAACCGAGAGTGGCGAATGTCCGGTTCTGCACGTCGAGGACCAAGACGGTTGCTCTTATTCTCGTCAAATCTCCCGTCTAGTGCAGACTGCTCCGAAACCCCCTTCTCATAGAGACGTGATGATACCGTTCGGCTTGGGGCAGCCGCAGCTATCCCCGCGCACAATCCCTGGAACCAGAAAACCACGATAATAACAGACAAGGAATATCTCATAATTGATCGCATCTGTACCTCCAAACGACTATGGATGATTGAGGCTGCTTTCTTCCTTCCTCAACCTCCAAGTCCAGCCAGCAAACGGCAGACACTACCGTAAGAGGTCGAATCAGCCGAGTTCCGATCTTGTGATTTACCGCCGATAGTATAGCTGATTAACGTTCACCTGTCAACCGATATTGCGGCTATCTAAGGGCTTACTCGTTTCCGGAGTTAACGCCTTCCCCACGACCGTCGGAAGAGTGTTCCCGGCACAAATCGGCACGCCAAATGGCCGGGACACGAGAAGGCCGCGGCAGCAAAAGGATGGCAACCGCGGCCTACTTGACTTCATTGACACTAGGGCGAAGCGCCTATTTAGTCAACAACAGCTTCTCGTATTGATCCACCAGATCCGCGAAAACCCGAATCGTGTTCTGGAACGGCTCGGTGGTCGTCATGTCAACTCCGGCCTTCTTCAGTATATTCACAGGATAATCAGACGAACCGGTTTGGATAAATTCCTTGTAGGCCTGAATCGCTTTCTTGTCACCCGCCATGATCTTCTGCGAAAGCATCTGGGACGCCGCATAGCTGGTGGCGTACTGATATACATAATACATGCGATAGAAGTGACTAATCCGCATACCACCGTAGTCACGATCGGGGGGAAGGTAGAAATCGGGGCCGTAGTACTTCTGGAAAATCTCCCGGTATATTTTTCGATAGGCATCAGTCGAGAGCGCGCCGCCCGATTCGACGATCTCGTGTATCTTAAGTTCGAATTCGGAGAACCAGACCTGGGTGTAGAACGTGCCAATGATCTGGTCGATATAGTAATTCAACAGGTAGAGCTTCTCGTTCTTGTCCTTTGCGTGCGCCAGCATGTACTTAATCATGATGGCTTCGTTGCAGGTGGAAGCCACCTCGGCGGTGAAGAGCGAATGACCGGCATAGATGTACGGCTCATGCTTGTTTGATTGGTAATTGTGCATCATGTGTCCCATCTCATGGGAGAGAGTGAAGACATCATTGAGAGTGCCGACGAAATTAAGCAGCATTACCGGATGCACGGAGTAGGTTCCCCAGGTGTAGCCACCACTCCCCTTGCCCTGTGTCTCATAGACATCGATCCAGCGCGAATTAAGCGCCATTTTAACATCGGCCAGATAATCACTTCCCAATGGCTTCAGACCTTCAAGAACCGTGCTCTTGGCCTGATCCCAGGTAAACTTCATCTGGCTTTGTGGAACCAGAGGAACGGACAGATCAAATCCAAAAAGCGTATCTACGCCGAGGGCCTTTTTCCGCAGTGAAATGTACTTGTGGAGCGGTTCCAGATTGTCATTGACCGCCTTAACCAGACTCTGAAAGACATCCACGGGGATATCATCGCCATCAAGACTCCTCTCCAAACAACTCTTGTATCCGCGCACTTTGGTGTAGAAGAGGTCGACGTTGACGGACGAGCTCAGACTGGCCGACATGGCATTCGCATATTTCTTGTATGTTTCATTGTATGCTTCGCTGGCCCTTCTCCTGTAGTCACGATTCGGTGATTCCAGAATCTGCCCGAGACGTCCTTGCGTTAGCTCGATCTCCTTGCCGTTCTCGTCTTTGATGTTCGGGAACTTGATATCGGCGTCTTCAATTGCGGTGAAAATTCTACTCGGTCCGGCGGTAGCATCTCCGGCAAGTGCCAGAACTTCCTCTACCTCCTGGTCGCGAATATGACTTTTGCGGCGAAGAATATCCTCCAGATAGAAGCGATAGACCGCTAAGCCCGGATTTTTGTCCATAAACGAGCGTAGTGTGGTATCGGGAATCTTCAGTATCTCCGGCTCGATGTATGATGTTGCCTGACCAATCTGAGCGTAGAGCGCGTATGCCCTATCCCTCAGTTCCTGATACTTGCTGACCCGATTGTCCGAATCAAGGCTTAAAGCCGCATAGACATACAACCGGTGCGCCTTCATGCCGAGAGTGTCGTTGAGCATGAGACAGCTAGCCAGATTTGCAGCTGATTCTCCTAGTTTGC
The DNA here is from genome assembly GCA_903930455.1 of uncultured bacterium. Lineage (GTDB taxonomy): Bacteria > Zixibacteria > MSB-5A5 > CAIYYT01 > CAIYYT01 > CAIYYT01. The sequence goes on from CAIYYT010000069.1 coordinate 6,236, forward strand.
CTTCGTACTTGGTTATGTCGCCGATTCGCCCTTTCAGAGCTTCAAGCTCCTTTTCCCAGACGGAATCTGAGGGATAGAAGTCAGTGAGATTCCATTTGTCCTGATCTTTGATCTGATCCCGCGTGGGAGCTTCCTGCACTTGCGCCACTATCGTTGATGGCAAGAACTCCAGTGTTACAAGCATTAGAATCGAGAGGATGACTTTCGAACAGAGTCTCATCGGTGTGATCTCCTAAAAAAAGTGGATTTGTCTATCTGCCGAACCATAGGCAATTATAGTCAGCATGCGATAAAGGGGCAAGGGAGACCCCGTGTCCCCTATAGGATAGTAACGGATCGCACATTGCGAAGTTGCGTTCCCTTCTGTCTGTCTCACACTGCTCACTTCTTCGGATAGCCAACCGACTGGGCAAGAATGATTTTCTGGTCGGCGCGGAGTTTCATCACTTTCGCCAAGGCTTCGCGGTCAACCGAACCGCGTACGACGGTCGAGAGACCTTCCGACGCGCAGTATAAATAGACGTTCTCACTGGCAAATGCGGCATCGGCGGCGGTATAGAAGCTCTTGTCCGCATCCGACGCCTTGTTGACTTTCGCCATGTCTGCCACATAGATCAGATTCACGGGAACATCTTTGACAAACGGCTGCATTCCGGCCTTCTCGCGAATGTCCTCCGACAACACGGGTTGCAGCACATGCTTTATCGGATCATAGAGAAACAGCCCATGCGCGGTGGTAACATAGACATCTATTTCTTGCCAGTTCATGGCTGACGGCGACGTGCGTTTGCCTTCGCCTGTGCGATTGATTCCACATGCCGCCCACAAAAGATTGGACAGTACCGGCATTGGCAGCGTGTCCGCACTAAATTCGCGAGAGCTGTGGCGATTCTTCAATACTTGCATCAGTGGCTTGCCGCCAGTCGTGTCCGGTTTCGGCAGCTCAATGGGTTTGAGTCCCTGAGCGACCATGGCGGTGCTCAGTAGCAAAATGGGCAGTACAATCCGAAAAGCGTGCAACATTTGATTCCTCCTATCCATAATTGCGCATCAGAAGAGCTGATACCAACTCTTTGACTTAGGATACGATAATCTCCTTCGCAATTCAAGAGGATGACGAAGGATGTGTTTGTTTGCCGTCAGCTAAATCTGAGCACGCTGGAGAGTTCTGCAAAAAGAAAGCTCCCCGGGCCGGACTTGAACCAGCGACCCGCTGATTAACAGTCAGCTGCTCTACCGACTGAGCTACCGGGGAGTATCTCTCACCAATATATCGGGCGGCAATATAACCTCTTTACCTCTTCTGTCAAGAAAATTAGGAGCAGGTTTGACGAGCCCCTCGGATACGTCTATTTGAGCAGTTTGTGGATGAAGTCGACCCGGTAGTTGTCCTTAATACAGATATCAAACATTTCCTCGGCTGCGACGGTATCTCCTGTCTGTAGAAGCAGTTTGCCGAGCTGCAAATTGACCTCACGCTGCTGTGGATACAGTTGCAGCATCTGGCGATAGGCAGCAATGGCGTCGTTCAAGCGGTTGGAGTGGATCGCTGTGCCTGCCGCCAGTGCCAGCACGTGATATTTCGCAACCGTACTATTCGGTTCCATACGCTCAACTTGCTCGAATATCTCCTTTGTCTTCTTCTCATCACCGGACTCAAATGCGACGCTCCCCAGTGATTCGAGGAGTCGCAAGCGCTGGTCGAATCGCAGGTCCCCAAGCGCCAGCCCTTGCTCAAGAGCTTTGCTTGCCAGCCGCAAATTCTCCGCGCCGATAAAATAGGCGGACAGTTGGTGGCTAAGCACATAACTCTCCTGTGCGTATATGATCTCAGCCGCTTGCGCCCAGAGACGCTCTCCCTCGGGGTCACCAAGCTTGACCAGTTCTTCACCGTTGAGCAGATCATACGTGACATAGAGCACTGCTTCCTTCTGGTCGTACAGTCTGGGAGGATGACGCCAGTTGACGTGCATGCTTTTCGGCAGTACTTGCGAACCGGAGTCGCGATAGTAGACCAGCCCGCTGGAAAACAGTGTCGGCAGGATTGTGCGAAAATCATTTATGTATTGCATTGGCTCGCGCGCAAACACCAGCGGCGCCTCGACGTGTGCCACGGCGTAGTGCATGAGATCGGGAAAGGTATTGAAGCCGGGAGTTGTCCCCAGCCCGAGATCATTGCGCAACCGAGTTAGTGTCGGCAAATGACCATACACCTTGCAGTCAGGCCGGTAATTCTCCACATAATGAAGATAGAGCGCTGGAAACATGGAATTGTCAGTACCGCAAAATAGGATGCCGCCTTCCGGCACGCGCTCGAATAAATCCTGAGCGTACTGTTCGGCGCTGTACCGGTCGCTGATGTCGCAGCGGGCGAAGTTGCCTGCCGCCGCGACGATCGTAATCACTAGCGCCGATGCGATAGCCGCTCCTGACCATATCCGTGACCGCTGCGTCAGCCAATTCAGCAGTTCCGCAATCCAGACGACTGCGATCAGAAGCGATGGCAGGAAGTAGGGAGTGATATCGGGAATCAGGTAATTGAAATTGAGGCCACAATTGACGATCACAATCGACAATAGCATCATCGCCAGTTTGTGATCGCGCCGATACTGCAGGAACGCGCCCGGTAATGATAGCGCGGTAAACGGAAGTACCAACTCATGCGACAGCAAGCGCACTAGGCCGATGAAATAGGGGATGATATCACTCAAATGAGGCGTGGCAATGTATCGGTGGTATGTCTGCGCAAACAGATGCTGCTTCAGCCCCCAGAAGGTCTGGGGATCATACCAATCGAGAACCAGATTGAATGATGGGCGCACATAAAGATAGCCATAGAAGGTCAGTGGCAAAAGAATCAGGGCCAGTCCAAGCAGCCAGTCGCCAATCGAGAGATTCTCCCTACAGAACCAGGCAGCCATGAGCAGCATTATCCCCAGAGAACCGACCGAGAGATGATTGCAGAGTGCCAGACCAAACAAATAGCAGGCCAACAGAAGCAATCGGCGGTCTTTGGACTGATAGAATCGGATCAGCATTATGGCAATCAATACCGCCATGAGCGCGGCTAGGGAATACACTTCGAAGTTGGTGGCCACTGACCAGAGCGTCTGACCCAAAGCAAAGGCGGTTGCCAGCGCTAGATTTATCAGTCGCTGCGATGTCGCTGCTCCGTCGGTTATGATGGTCAGAAGCACATAAACACAGGCCGCTGCCATCGCCGCAAACAGCGCCGAGAGGATGTTCAGCGCCAGAATTGGGCGGAGGAAAAAAAAGATGATTGTCCAGACATGTCCGAAGTTGGTCAGCAGGGGATAGCCCGGTGGATGAGAGATTTGCAAAGTTGTAGCCGCCAGACCGAGTTCACCCCCATCACCACAATAAACCGTGGGGCAAAGTGTCCAAAGATACAATACCAGAGGGATCAGGGCGGCGAGAAGCGTCCAGAGGGCTGCGGAACTACGACTGAGCCTCACGCTGCCAATATAGCTACGAACGAGCCGGTGACAAGCGCGAAAGATTTCGCAAACAAGGAGAACTAGCTGTTACTGCCTCCTGCGCGAGGTAGCACGGGCGTGGAAAGGCGACTGAAATGCCGCGACAATCGCCTTGGCCTTCTTGGGTCCAATGCTCTTAATCGATTTCAATTTGTCTTCTGAAGCACCGAACACTGACTTTAGATTCCCGAAGGTCTCCATCAATGTCTTGATATTGGCCGGAGTAAGTCCGGGAATATGCGCCAGAATCTGCTCTTGATAGTTGCCTTCCGTAGGCTGCTTTTCTTCGGCTTCGACGGGAATCGCAACCGGTCGTGTTTCTCTTTCTGAGGAAAACTCGGACTGCTTGAGCAACAGACTGATGTATCGGGCCGTATCTTGTTCTCCGGTAGTGAAGATGATCGGAATGCGTCGGCCCACCGACAGATAAGTGATGCCCGCGCGCACGGTGGTCGCAGAAGAACTGTCGACAGTCTGTTTACCTTCGACGATATACAACGGGTCGGGAAAGTCGCGTTTGAATTCGATTGCAGTGCGATAGACCATTTTATTCTGAAGTTCAGCGACAAACTCATCCATCGTCCGCCTAATAATGGCAATCTTGCCGGCGGCGATGAAATCAACCAGCTTGAGCGGCGTAAACTTGATCGCCACCCCTTCCTTTTCCAGTAGTGGGATCAGACTGGATTCCTTTTCTCTGATGTTAGCGATCAACAAGTTTTCAATACCGGACAAGGGGTACCTCCGTACGATCAACGACGATGTTTGTTTTCTCTAGCCTTCGGATCAGATCGAATTCGCTTGCGGAAATACTCGCGACAACCTGAAACCGGCTGACTCCACTGGGGCAGAGTCACTGGCAGCCGGCAGACAGCTTAAGTCCGTCGGAATGGAACGGTGTCAATAAAGCGACCGCTTCCAAAAAATCAAGCGAAAATCACCAATCTTGGAACGAAAGTCATTCGGCCCGGCGATGGCTGGCAACCAACCGCCATGATCAGGTCTTGCGTTCCTTCTTTTTGGCCGCCGGGAACAGGACGTTGTTCAAAATCAATCGATAACCCGGCGAGTCCTTGTAAAGATCCAACTGGGTCGGCGGATCGCCCACCATATGTTGGTAGTCTTCTGGATCATGCCCACCCAACCAGGTGAAAGTGCCCTTACCGTAGTTGGCGTGGATGTAGCGAACTTCATCCTGTCCCTCTACTTCACCAAGTATTATGACATATTTCTTGACCATTGACTTGCGGAACGCGGTCGTCTGTCCCATAAAACCCTTGACTGCACCCACGTGACACTGTACCAGCATTGTCGGCACTGGATCCAGCTTGGCAGCAAAGTCGAACAACTGGAAATAGTCGTTGGCGGCGTTGGGAATGTATTTCTGCCGGTCGGGGTAGGTGTCGATATCCGAATGCCGATATTCCAGCGGATTGAGTGACACATCGAAATTCTCGAACGCAAAGCACTTTGAGTAATCCAGTTTGCTCTTGTAGTCGGCGTCAACGCCGTCGCCGTCAAACTCTTTTGGCACGATATCCGTATTCTCCGCCGCCAGCGCAATATCGAAGGTCTCCGTCGCCGAGCACATAGCGAACATCATGCCACCGCGCGCGACGTAGTCCTCAATTGCCGACACCACCGCCTTTTTCATATCCGATACTTTTCGGTATCCGAGTGCCTTCGCCATCTGCTCGTTGGCGGCAACTTCCTGCTGGTACCAGAGGGTATTGCGGAACGAGTTGTAGAAGCGGCCGTACTGACCGGTGAAATCCTCATGGTGCAGATGTATCCAGTCGTATTCCTCGAGTTTTCCGTCGAGTACCTCAGCGTCCCAGACAGTCTTATATTCGATTTCGGCGTAAGTTAGTGCCAGTGTCACCGCATCATCCCACGGTTCCTTGTTGGCGGGTGTATAGACGGCGATGTTGGGGGCCTTCTCGAGCAATACCGATTCCATATTGTTGTCTTCGATCGTCTGCCTGATTGTGCCTTCTTCGGCGGCGCCCACACTCGTATAGGAAACACCGCGCAAAACGCAGATATTTTTCAGTCCCTCGAAATCATTCATCAGAAACGAACCACCGCGATAGTTAAGCAACCACTCGACCGGAACCTGTTGTTTAAGACACCAAAACGCCACACCGTAGGCTTTGAGATGATTGTTCTGCTCGTTGTCCATATAGATGAGCAGCTTGTCTGCCCGTGCCGTCGATGGCCAAGCGATCAGGCAGCACAAAAGGACTACGGCCGAAATGATCTTACTTAGAAAACTCATCTGTTACCTCAGTAGCGCTCTCAGCCCCCGGCTTCATATACTCGACGCGCTGCGGCGTCACTTCAAAGAAAAAGAAATCCGGATCATCCACGCCCTTCCAGTACTCCAACACCGGGTAATGGCAGGCTGTCGTGATCCGATCTATCAGCTTCAGGTCGCGAATTTCCCGGGCCAGACCCTGTACGCGCAGATACCCGCTGTTGCCGCCTTCACAAAAGGCTGTTACGAATTCCACGCGGCCATCCATGGCGATTTGCTTCGCCTTACGCGACGACCGAGCCGTCGCAAAATAGAAGCAATTGCCGTCTAACATCAACGTTACCGGTCGCACCTGCGGAGCGCCGCTACCCGACAACGACGCCAGAAACGCCTGCGGGCGGTTCAACTGTGCCAGCCGCGAGCGCATTTCCTCAAGCATCAATTTGTTCATGTTCTCAACCTGTCTGATGATACAACCAGCCCCAAAATTCGCCTAAAGATTGTCACGGTTCTCTCTTGCTTGTCGCCGCAATTGCTCGAAGTATTCAAGCCGTTCCTTGATTTTCTTTTCCAGCCCACGCTCGGTCGGATAGTAGAACTTGCGGGTCTTAAGCTGTTCAGGCAAATCGGACTGCCCTGTGATTGCGTCCTCGAAATCGTGAGCATACTGATATCCTTTGCCATACCCGAAACCCTTCATCAAACCGGTCGGTGCGTTACGGATATGATATGGCACTTCATATGCCGGTTCCTCTTCGATCGTGCGATTGACCCGCTGATAGGCATTATAAACCTTGTTGGATTTTGGCGCCGCCGCCAAATACAGCGCTGCTTCAGCCAGCGCCAACTCCCCTTCGGGTGATCTAAGAAAGTGATAAATTTCCTTGGCGTTCAGGGCGACTGTCATAGCGTTGGGGTCGGCCAGACCAATGTCTTCGACGGCGAATCGTATCATCCGTCGCGCCAAATAGAGAGGATCCTCGCCGCCGGCCAACATCCGCGCCAGCCAATAAAGAGCCGCATCGGGATCCGAATCTCTGAGCGATTTGTGCAGCGCCGAAATCGAATTGAAATGCTCTTCGCCGGTCTTGTCGTACAGCAGCACTTTCTGCTGCTGAATCGTCGTGATCTTTTCAAGCGTGATGTGCGCCTTGCCTGCTTCCCACTCGCTGTCGGAAATACAAGCGAACTCCAGCAGTGTCAGCGCTCGACGCGCATCACCGCCGGAAGACTGAATGATATAGGCGCGCGCGTCGTCATCGAGTAGCACGTCTTGCTTGCCGAGTCCGTTGTCTGTATCCTCTATCGCACGAGTGATGATCCTATCGATTTCCGATTCTCCGAGCGGTCGCAGCAGATAGACTTTTAGTCTAGAAAGGAGCGCCCCGATAACTTCGAACGATGGATTCTCCGTCGTGGCGCCAAGGAGTATGATCTTGCCTGTTTCGACATAGGGCAGGAACGCATCCTGTTGGCTCTTGTTGAAGCGGTGAATCTCATCGATAAACAAAATCGTCTGCCGTCCGTGAATCGCCTCTTCACGCTCCGCCTCCACCATCACCTGCTTGATCTCTTTGATTCCCGATGTCACGGCCGAGAAGAAGATGAATTTCATCTTGAGATGTCGCGAGATCAAATAGGCCAGCGTTGTCTTGCCCGAACCGGGAGGTCCCCAGAATATCGCCGAGTGGATTTTGCCCTTTTCGAGCAACTGCCGCAGTGGTTTGCCTTCTCCCATGATTTCTTCCTGCCCGCAGAAATCCTCCAGCTTTTCGGGACGCATCCGATCAGCGAGGGGGGCGTTGGTGCGAACAGATTTGCCGGAGTCCGGCGAAAAGAGATCAGTCACGTGCTGCTTCCTAAGGAAAAACAAGTCGGCGACAATATAGTACGTCACTGATCAATCAGCAATCACCCTCTGACAATTGTGCGCAGATGTCGCACAGGGCTGTTCATATTGATGCAGCAGATAACTGTCTGACCGACAGGTGATTTGCTTCGTCAGTCAATCCTTACGTCCTCTCATCCATTATAGTTCCGATAGTTCAGAAATTGCGCCACGACGGGAGTCAAGGGGCTAGCGACTCTGACCGATATCATCAATAGTGACGCGGATCGCTTGAAATCGGGTTGGTAGTGACGCTGTCTTCATCTGCCCACGCCATTCACTCTAGATCATCTCCCGACTATGGTGATCTCTATGGCCGATCTGGCGGGGCGCAGAACACTGGCGGCGTGACGCGAGTTGGAAGTTTAGTGAAGGAGACGAATCAACCGTGAATCGAGTTGGGATAATCAACAATCTGTTCTTGACAGCCAAATACTTGCCCGAAGGCATCGGCCTGCCAAACAACGGAGGTGGGGACTGTGCTGGTAATAATGACCCATCACGCTTTTGTCTCTTTGTCGAAAGCGATGATCCCCGAATCGGCATTTTCGCGGCATCGTTTGCAGCTCACCTGCTCAGCAACTTTGTGCAATCGGTGCCTGGCGAAGATGACCGGGAGTTTCTGGTGCAAGTTGCCGCGTTGATTCATGATCATCCGGAAACACAGCGGGAAATTGCCCGACTTGCCGGCGACCTCAACGAGTCGGTGGCCAACATCAACTCGGCCATTCAGGAACTCGCTCAGGCAGACTTCGGTGGCAACTCGCGCCATCACTGACCCCGCCGATTATCACTCATCGCCCACTCTCAACAATCAATCTTCCCGGCCGGGATTGCAGGCCGTGCTTCCCATGATTCAGCTACATGTCATCATAACTGACGTCAGGTTTTGTCTTGACGCTTTCCTCTCTAAGTGATAGCTTCTGCTCAAGTCAACTATCTTGCTTCTACAGGAGGACGAATGAAAAGAC
>CAIYYT010000070.1 GCA_903930455.1 uncultured bacterium
AAGCAATCTGCGCGCCTGCATCGGAAGAGCGTAAATCGAGATTGCTTCGTTGTGCTCCACACCCTACATCACCTCTCCGCACTCCTCGCAATGACACGGTCTGGGCTTTTTCAACAGTCACATAAAGCGATTTGTCGCCCGCACGAAAATGCTGTTGACAGGCAAGGGGCGAATTAACGTACATGGTGGGTGCAGAGAAGGACAGAGACGTACTTCCGGAGCGTTACGAGTGCCGTGTAACAATCTAGTTGAGCAGATTCGAATCACTCTTGATGACCGGGACCGCTTGACCGGTTACCGATTTATTAAGCAGACTTGCAGGCAAGATGTTGGTGCGCGTTCGCTTCTGACCGAGTTTTTTCTCGGCCTAAGTGTCGAGGAGCTGCTTGCCATCGACAGCGAGCGTTTGTTTGCAGTTTGCCGACCCGAGGACGATGTCAGTCGTTTTTTGCATCTCAAGCATCTGTTTGCGATCCAAGCCGTGCTGGAAGTCTACACAGGTCACTCAAGTGGTGCAGGTAACTCCCCTTGCACTATTGCCGAAATCGGAGATGATCGGGGACAGGTTGTTATTGACGCCGACATTGATGTTGGGTTGGTGACGGATAAGATCAAAGCCTGTGCCGGCTGTGGAAGTGACCTGCCGTCTTTTGAAGTGTAATGAAGACTCGAATCTGCGGTCTTTGTTCGCAGCTCAAGAGCCTGCCAACTAAAGCAGCGACAGAAAATATTGCTGGAACTTCGCTGATTTCGTCAATTCCGGATGGAATGCCGTCGCGATAACCTTTCCCTGTTGCACGATCACCGGTTCCTTGCGGCACTTGCCGAGCACTTGTACACCTTCGCCGATCGAGGACACTTTCGGTGCGCGGATAAACACCATCTCCAGCTTCTGATTCTTGCCGTTGACTGTAAACTCGCCGTCGTCAACGAATGAATCAAACTGCCTGCCGTAGCCGTTACGATCCACAGTAATATCGAGCAGACCAAGCGGAGTAAGACCGGGGTCGTTTTCAACTTGAGTTGCCAGCATGATCATGCCGGCGCAGGTGCCCCAAACCGGTTTTTTCGTAGCGAATTCCTTGATCGGATCGGCGATCTGCTGCGATTTGATGAAGCGGTCAATCACTGATGACTCACCGCCGGGAATGACGAGGCAGTCGATATTTGCCAGTTGCCAGCTTGATTTTACCAACTGCGTAAGGCAGCCAAGTTTGGCAAACACTTCCTGATGTTTGGCGAAATCTCCCTGAAAGGCCAGAATGCCAACCCAAGGTCTCGCTTTCATCGATACTGTAGCTGTTCGTCCTTGGGTATCTTGCTGATCTCCAAACCTGGCATCGCCTCACCAAGCGAACGCGACGCTTGTAGCACGATCGCCGGATCATCATAGTGGCCGACTGCAGTCACTATGGCCTTCGCTACCACTTGTGGATTGGAGGACTTGAAAATGCCAGAGCCGACAAACACTGCCTGTGCACGCAGCTTCATACAAAGCACTGCGTCAGCAGGTGTGGCAATTCCACCGGCGGCAAAATTCGGCACCGGCAGGTCGCCAAGTTGCGCCGTCTTCTTCAGCAGTTCCATCGGTACCCGCATTTCCTTGGCGAGTTTTTTCATTTTCTCTGAGTTAAGTTTCTTCAGAGCGGCAATCTCGCCATAGATCATTCGCAGGTGTCTGACCGCCTCGACAATATTGCCCGACCCGGCTTCGCCCTTGGTGCGAATCATAGCTGCCCCTTCGTTGATGCGACGCATCGCCTCCCCGAGATTACGGCAGCCGCAGACGAACGGAATCTTGAAGGGATGTTTTATGATATGGTTTTCTTCATCGGCGGGAGTGAGCACTTCCGATTCGTCGATGAAATCAACTTTCAGTTCCTGCAGCAATTCGGCTTCAGCGAAGTGTCCGATACGGCATTTAGCCATCACCGGAATCTGCACCACGCGCTGAATTTCTTCAATTTTTTCAATTGCCGCCATCCGGGCGACACCACCGGCCTTGCGGATATCCGCCGGCACCCGCTCGAGCGCCATTACCGCCACGGCGCCGGCGTCCTCGGCGATCTTCGCCTGCTCGGCGTTAGTGACATCCATAATCACGCCACCTTTGAGCATCTCCGCCAAACCGACCTTCAACTGATAGTCTTTATCTGCTAACATCGCAAACCTCGCCTTCTCTGACTCCAACTAACACCCTGCCCAATGATAATACGCAATATCAGGCACCCGGGGCTGCGCAAAACAGTTTGCGCAACAACCCAATTTACACTGTCGGATTTCCAAAGGCAAGGGGAGAACTTGGGTTGTATTACGAACCATACCTGTCAGGATTTCCCCAAGACTCCGAAGACACCGGTATTGGCTTGACAGTCTTGTAGCAACTGACTATTCTGCACCTTCAAATGACGACGAAGGAAGTACAACTTATTGAACATTCACTAAAATCCTCAAAGGAGCGGATCGTGGAGAGACGCATATTGTATGCAGTTTTCGTTTGCGTGATGATGACTTTCGCCGCTACGGTTCCTGCAGTCGCACAGACAATTGATGCCAAAGAGTACAAACTCGATAATGGCATGCAGGTGCTGATGGTAGAGCGGCACGATGCCCCGACAGTTATGGCTTCAATTTTCGCCCGGGTCGGTTCGGCGAACGAAGTTCCGGGTATTACCGGCATTTCGCATCTATTCGAGCACATGATGTTCAAGGGAACCGAGACGATCGGGACAACCGATATCAAGCGCGACCTTGAAGTGATGGCTCAGCTTGACTCGCTGCGGGTGCTAATGCGGGCTGAAGAACGAACCATGCGTGAGGAATTGCGCCGGGGAAAGATCAAAGACATGCTCGATCCCGAGGCGAAGACTCCTCGTTATCGAGAAATCGAAGTTGTATTTGACAGTCTTATTCTCGAAGAGCGCAAATTGATCATCAAAGATCAACTTGATGAACTGTACACCAAGAACGGCGGCTATTTCCTGAACGCCTTTACATCTCAGGACATGACCGGATATTTTGTGCGTCTTCCCAAGAACAAGATGGAATTGTACATGTGGCTGGAGTCTGATCGTTTTAGCCATCCGGTTTTCCGGGAATTCTACTCCGAGCGAGATGTTGTCCGTGAGGAGCGTCGTCTAAGTTTGGAGTCGACGCCGACTGGACTGATCGAAGAGGATTTCAGCGCCATGTTCTGGAAGTCTTCATCATATCACTGGGAGGTACTCGGTTGGCCTTCCGATCTGAACGCGATTACTCGTGAGCAGGCCGATTCGTATTTTGGCACTTACTATGCGCCCAACAACTTGACTATGATCCTCGTGGGCGATTTGAACCCTGATGAAATGATCAAGATGGTCAAGAAGTATTTCGAGCGCATTCCGCGTGGCAAAACGTCTCCTCCTGATGTCGTGACTCTCGAAGAGGCGCAGTATGGAGAAAAGCGGATGATTGCCGAAGCGGAAACCAGCCCGACGGCGGAAATCCAGTACCACACGGTGGCCTGGAAACATCCGGACAGCTATTCGTTGGAAGTGTTGGGTGGTATCATGGGCGGCAAGACCGGTCGGCTATACAAGAAACTGGTTGAGGAGAAGGGTATTGCCAAGAGTTCAGGTGGTGGTGGGGGGGGACCGATGGGGGGGGGAGGTGGCCAGGCGGTGGATGCCTCTCAGGATTCGCGTAAGTACGCCGGAGCATTTGAGATATCCGCTGAGGGAATCTCAGGCGCCAAACCCGAGCAATTGGAAGCAGCAATTTACGAAGTCATCGATGAGTTGCAGAAAAATCCTGTGCCCGAGGACGAATTGCAGAAGGTCAAGAACCAGCTACGCGTGCAGAGCATTCGCTCCATTGACTTCATGTCGGGAATGGGTATTCTGTTTTTCCTTGGCGACAATGCCGCCAAGGGGGACTGGACCGAAGCCAACAACGGTCCCAAGAAATGCGATCTGGTAACCGCCGCCGACGTTCAGCGCGTGGCCAACACGTATTTCGCTAAAAATCAGCGAAATGTGCTGCTTATCAATACTAAAGTGGAATCTGCTGCCGGTGGTGAGGGTGGTGAGGATCCGCAGTTTACTCAGGCCGTGCAGATGGTCAAGTCGATGAAAGACCCAGCCAGACTTGAGAAAATGATCGGAATGTTCTCCATGCAGTTGGACAATGTTAAAGACCCCAAGGACAGATCTCAAATGGAGAAATTGCTGAAAATCGCCAACGATAAACTCAAAGAACTCAAGGCCGCCAAGGACAAATAGGGTAAGCGTCAAAGGAGAATGAACATGATTAGACAATACAGATTGCTGTTCAGCCGGTCGATGACGATTGCCTTGATTGCGGTATTCGCCATCGTTCTGTCCTCTGCCTCTGGAATACTGGCAGACAAGATCGTAGACCATCCCGACAAACTGAAATATGAGGAATTGAAATATCAGCCGCCTAAACCGGATGGCTACCGACATACATTGAAATGCGGTGTCACCGCTTATGTGGTGGAAAATCCGGTAGTTCCGACTTTCGAATTGACGATTTTTATTCGAACCGGTTCCATCTACGAACCGGTGGAAAAAGCCGGATTGGCGGATCTGACCGGTTACCTGATGCGCAATGGCGGTGTTCAGGGAATGACCGCCAAGCAACTCGACGAACGGCTTGCTTACCTTGCCGGAGAAATCTCAGTCAATATCGGCGACTCGCGGGGTCGGGCCAGCCTATTTTGTCTGTCGAAGGACGTCGATGAAGGACTGGGGCTGCTGAAGGAGATCTTGCATACTCCGGTTTTCGATCAAGAGGCGCTTACTCGCTACCGTGGGGATGTTCTCTCGGAAATGGAGCAGCGCAATTCCTCAGCGTCCGCCATTGAATCACGCGAGTGGCAGTTCCTAATGTATGGCGACCATCCCTCCACGATTCCATTCCGTCAGACGGAACAATCGATTAATTCGATTACCCGCGACGACTTGATCGCTTTCCACCAGAAGTACTTCTTCCCGAAAAACTTCATCCTTGCCGTTTCGGGAGATTTCAAGACCGCTGAGATTCTGACTAAGCTGGACAACATGCTTAGCGACTGGCCTGATCAGCAGTTGAATCTTCCAGCTATATCCGACCAGATTCCCTCTCCCAAGCCGGGCGTTTATATGATCAAGAAGGAAGATGTCAACCAGTCGCGCATCCGGGTAGGACATATTGGCGTCAAGCGGGATATTCCCGATCAGTATGCTCTGATGGTCATGAACGATATTCTTGGCGGCGGTGGTTTTAATTCGCGGATTGTGCGCCGGGTGCGCTCCGACGAAGGTTTGGCCTATAACGCCGGCAGTATGTTCGATCGTCCGGTTCTGTACCCGGGTACCTTCCAAGCATGGTTCCAAACCAAGCACGCTACTGCGGCATTCGGTACCAAACTGATTGTCGACGAAATCAAGCGTATCCGCGCCGAAAAATGCGACGCGGAGATAGTCGAAAATTCCAAAGCCAGTTTCATCAGCGACGTGGTCAATCCCTTCGCCAGCAAGAACAGTATTGTCAATACGTTCGCGGACGATGAATACACCCATCGCCCCGATGATTATTGGCAGAACTACACGAAAAACATGAAAGCCGTAACGCCGGATGATGTACTGGCCGTGGCGCAGAAATACTTGCATCCGGATCAGTTGGTGTTCCTGGTCATCGGTGATACGGAGGCCGTGCAGAAAGGATCGGATAAACACAACGAACGCTTCTCTGATTTTGGGCAAATCACGATCATACCGTTGCGTGACCCAAAAACCCTACAAATTAAGTAGAAGCAACCACTGAAGACGTGAAAAGAAAAGCCCTCACAGCCGTGAGGGCTTTTCTCTTGGATTGGGCGGGCAAATTTCCTTGCCTGTTTACCCGAAAATTCTATTACTGATCCCACTATTTCAATAGCAGCATCTTCCTGGCTTCGACATAATCGCCGACCTGCAAGCGATAAAGGTATACTCCCGAGGAGACCGTTTCCCCGTTCATGTCCTTTCCGTCCCAAGTGGTCCGGAAAGCGCCGGCCGGAAGGCTACCTGTGACGAGGTTGGCAACTTCCTGACCGACGATATTATATATCTTCAGACTCGCGAACCCGGGGCGGGGCAAGGCAAAGCGAATTACAGTAGATGGGTTGAATGGGTTCGGATAGTTCTGAGCCAGCATGTATTCTTTGGGAATAAGTTGATCCACGTCCTGCTCGACAGCAACTATCAGCGATGGAGTGAAATTGTTACCGCTACCGCTTGTGTCTGCCCGGACATTGACAAAAACCCGCTGGGTTGGGCTGAACACGCAACCGCCTCTGGATGGTGTTAGCGTGCCGGACCAGCTATACGGGACAGCAAACGAGTAGGCGCCATTCCCGCTGGCAATCACGACAGTGTCCGGCGTTCCATAAGTCAAAGTCGCGCCCGCTACACCGGCGGTGCCGGAAATCGTGACTACTGACGTATTGGCCAGCGTTACGGTTACTGTGATTGTGGCTGATGTCGCGCCAGTTGCAGTTTGGAAAAACGTTCCGCCCGCAGAAGGCAGCAGCGAAACCGGTATGATTATTGCCATGGCGGCCACTGCGATCGATGTTGCCAGGATTCGACTCATATTAATCCTCATTCGCCCATCTTTCTATTTAATCGAGGCGTAGACTCTCGAATAGACCCCTGCACTGACTTTTTCGCCAACGACATATGCATGGATGATGAACATAAATCGCTTGCCGCAATACTCCGTTCGCTCAGAAAAGTCAAGATACACTCGCACTTCCTTTGTTCCGTATGGCGGGAGAACGAACTCATTCTCGCTGAACCTTAAGTAGGAAGCATCGGGAGCATCTTCGTATCCTTCAGTGAGCGCGGTTACCGAATTGCTTACCGTCAAGCTGCGTAACCGCAACAATTGTTCATGTTCACTGTGGTTAGATACTGTCAGAACCGAACCCTTTCGGGTTTCCGGATCATAGATCGTCCCCAGTTCTACATCATCCAAAAACATCTTCTCCGGATTCAGCACAAGCTCGACGCTGGCATCGGAAGACTTGACTATCTCATTTACCGGTGCTTTCGTGGCGTCGGTAGTGAAGATTATCCTGGATTTCAGCCCTAAACCTAAAGACATCGCACGGCCTGCGAGAGCCACAGTATGAGACCAAATCGCTACCTGATACTTTTTCCCGAGGTACCGATTTTCGTCCGGGATGGACAGTGTAATGTCCGATAGAGCAATCTCGTCTGGGCCCAGCACAAAGGTGTCCTGGCTCAGCTTCAACCATGAAATGTCCGGAATCGGGCTTGCGCCCTTCTTCAACTCCGAACTGTCCGGTGACAGAATATCCATTTTCAAAGCCACACTATCGTCGCAGTCATTGGTGACGCCCAGACGCAGGTTCGCCAACTGCTTCAAGCTGTAGGTCTGGCCCACCTGCAGGTTCTCGACAACTACTTCACCCAACCCGGTGCTCAGCCCTCCCGCTTGCAGGGGGGTGGCAACAACGAGTGTCAGGACAAATAGCCAGGCAGTTGCAAATCCATTTGATGCGATTTTCATTTTGTGTTCTCCTAAAGAAATAAAGCAGAGATTCCGATTCTCCGCTTCTTCTTCTCACAATCCGCCTCGTTGCCGATCAGCCTAGCTGCCCGCTGTTATTGTAACCGTGATAGACCTCTGCGCTAAAGTTGTCGAGGTTGCAGGCGCTTCTAACTGCAACCACAAATTCCGGTTTGCGGTCGTCAGAACGGAGGCGCCACTTTGCCCGGCAGTGCCGTTGCCGAAGTCCGTGGCAGTGCATGCTGTCGGAATTGTGGTCAGCACATCCTCGGCACCGAAAGTGGCTCCCGGCGCTGCAGTGCTAAACATGGCGCTTAATTGATATTCATTCAAATTTGCGGGGTTTCCTACGGTCCAACCCGCAGGGGTAGTCGCGGACGTCAGGCTCAGCGAATACGTCTCAGTGCCTTCGCCATCATTATTAACTACTATCGCTGTTCCCGAAACAGTCGTGCTCCCCAACGCCAGTGGTGTTCCGACAGTACCAAAAGCGACTAGTCCGCCACTCGTCACATTTACACTAACGCCCGAAAGAGTCACGGTGACAGTGACGTCGGCGGTCCCGGCGGCCTGAACAGGCGACACCCACAATACCGCTACCAGAGCAGCCATTGCGCACATTGATGAAAATACAGTCTTCATTTTTCCTTCATCCCTTTTGATGGTTCTTGGTTGTGTCATTTTGGTGAGTGATAAAGAAGCAGTTTTCATTCTTTCTCCGTCCCTTTTCTTAATGGTCCTTGATCTTATCTTCCTTGAATAGTCACAGTTCCCCTTGGTTCTATTATCGGTCAATAGTCGCTAGATTTCAGGTGAGTCTCAGATTCCTGTTGCCAGTACTGAGCAGAAGTCACCATTAGGATCGAGGAGTATCGATTTTGGGACAAAGTAGTCGTCGGTGTTTCAACGCGAAACCAATTGACGGCGATGATGGGGCCATCAGGGGGCTAAGAGCGTAGGTGGCGTGACTGGTTCCGTGATAAGAAGCTGCCGTTCGAGGTGAACGAGTTGTGACCGTTCTGGCAGTCAAAAAACCGGGCGGACAGATTATTTGGTCTGTCCGCCCAGATATCGTATCAAGAAAGCCACTATTTCATTAGCAGCATTTTTTTGGTCTCAGC
Organism: uncultured bacterium; assembly: GCA_903930455.1. Taxonomy (GTDB): domain Bacteria; phylum Zixibacteria; class MSB-5A5; order CAIYYT01; family CAIYYT01; genus CAIYYT01. The sequence continues at coordinate 8,679 of CAIYYT010000070.1, forward strand.
ATAATCACCCGCTTGCAGGCGATAGAAGTACACTCCCGAGGAGACTGTCTTGCCGTTCATATCCGTCCCGTTCCAAGTGGTCCAGAAAGCACCGGCGGGAAGGGTACCTACGAGGAGGTCAGCAACTTCCTGACCGACGATATTATAAACCTTCAAACTTACAGAAGCCGCTCTGGGGATGGCAAAGTGAATCAATGTCGATGGGTTGAATGGATTCGGACTGTTTTGCCCAAGCGAGTATTCCTGGGGAATGCCAGTGCCCAAGTCCTGCTCGACATTGAGAATGAGTGATGGGGAAAAATCGTTGGTGTCTGTGCTCATCAAGACATGGGCGAAATCCAGAGTATCCGGAATAAAAGTAAAGCCGGTCTTACTCGGCGTTAGCGTGCCGGTCCAATCGTACGGGGCAAAGAAAGAATAGTCCCCGCTCCCATCGGCTGTCACCGTTGTGTCTTCACCTGTTCCATAAGTCAGGACTGTGCCGGCCACGCCGGCGTTGCCGGAGATAGTGACTGAATCAATCAGGAAATCGTTGCCGCTTGAGCTCGCTCCGACACTGATAAAGACCCGATGGACTGGGCTGAAGACGTAACCGGCTTTGGACGGCGTTAGCGTGCCGGACCAGCCGTCCAGAACTTGGAATGCATAGTCGCCAGTCGTCGAGTCGGCGACTATTGTCTGCAGCGTTCCATCGAAATAGGTCAAGGTCGTTCCGGGCGAACCGACGATACCGGCGTTGCCGGAAATGGTCATGTGAGCCAGTGCTGAAGTGAAAGACAGGCACACAACTGCGATGGCCAGAACCGCGATTCTGGTGAAATCACTTTTGCGATTTCTCATAATCAGATTCCTCCCTCTCTGAGATATTCTGAGTCTCTCTATCTTTAGGAACTTTGCCCCCTTTATGCCTATGCGCAACTTCTACAGTATCGGCAGCCCCAGACATTTATTGACGCTTCGCTAGAATAAGTGGTAACCTGATGATTGATAATAGGTAATGAGCTTGAGCAGCCAGGGTTTCTGCGGATCTGGCGCTTTGGCATGATCAAAACCGGACACGCGAATGTCCGGTTCTGCTTTCGATTTCGTCAGGGGGCAAACACTTGCCACAGGGACGAGGGTAGTGCCGCCTTAGCCTTCGCTCGGTACCTACGGCCAAATCTAGGTTTGGGTGAAGCATTCGTCTGGCAGCGCCAGCAGCTACAGAACCTGACAGCGCACGAATTCCAAATTCTTGCGTGCGCTGGAATGGCCTGAGCGTGCCTATGACAACCCGATTTCATTCATCCCAGTCAACGTCAAGCTTCTTGCCGATATCCTCGAAAATCGACGTGATGCGTTTTTCCATGGCAATGCGTCTTGCCTTTAGATTGCTCTTCTTAACGTCTATGTCGCGCAACTGAATATGGAACCTCAAACTCTGTGAGGTACCCGACGGTCTGATTGTCAGGTGATTGAAATCATCCCCAAAGAAGAAGCGAATGCCTTCATCTGGGAAACCGAAAGTGGATGGATCGTCCGGATTGTATCCCTGCGTGTAGCCATGCTGGATATCGTACTTGCCGGTCTTGTAGACTTCGAACTTGGTGGCTTTTAGATCGGCGAACTTGACCGTCTTCCCAGCCTTGACCAGATCCATCAGCGCTTCGGCCTTATGTATCACTTTCATCTTGGTCGAGCGTCCCTCGATGCCTTCATATTGGCCATAAACCGGCGCCGGGCGATAACCGGTGCGGATCAGTCCGATGCCCGGATCGAGGTAGAGCTTTTCATCAACTAATTCCACAATCGATTTACCAATCGACTTGGCATAGGCAAGCACTTCCACAAGCAGAATCGCGGCGAAGATTCCATCCTTATCGCGGACATGGCCGTGCGCGCCCATTGACATGTCGTCCTTGGGTTTGCCCCCAAGAATGCTGAATCCGTTGGACTGTTCCAGAGCGGCTACGTTGATCGTTGCTCTGGGAGTCAGGTTCTTGAAATCGTAAATCGTCCAGTAGATGTCTTTGGTTATCGGTTGATCTTCCCAGACGCGCTGAACGGCGGCTGCCAACTGCGCAAAGCCGACCCAGGTTTTAATCCAGGGGATGCCATACTTATCGCACAGAAGTGGCATGACGTCGGTCGTTGTGTGTGATTGCACGAAGAAATACTTGCCGAAATCAGTCTTCGCTGCCTTCATCTTCTCCATCCGATACCAGAGCAAAATCGACCAGGCCGTATCGGCGTCCAGCAACGTATGGTCAGCGCCATAGATCTCGCGGTGGCTTCTGGGTACGGGCACAACCACGCCAACCCGGTCAGCATCGGGGTCTGTGCCGATCAACATATCGACCTCGGCAAACTGCTTTTCGCCGAATTCTTTGATATATTCGGTGACCGCTTTTTTGGCTGCGAACTTATCCCCCGGATCAGGTTGTTGGTAGACCTTCTTCCCTTTGGGGCTTTTAAGATCATCAAATGCCGGAAACATCCCGTCAATCGGATTCATAACCGAGATGATATCGAGCTTGTCAATCTTGAGCGCCTTCACTAATCGTGGCACGGCATCGCGCCCAGCGCCGTTGTACGCACAGAACGCCAGATGCATCTTCTTGGAGTAGCGCTCCACCAGCTTGGGATCAAGAATAAATGACTTGATCTGCTGGAAGTGCTTCTGATGCATATTGAACGGCTTGCCGGTGTAGTTGTAGTAGCTGACACCCTTCAATCGGCTGCTACCACCAAGGAACTCAAGTTGTTCGATGGAGGTATCTTCGAGGCGCGTCTGGTGAATTTCATCAAATCCGGTCTTGCCGATGAACTCGGTCAAGATCAATCGTCGTTCGCTGACCGAAAACTGCGAACCGTTGCCGCAGGAGAGCTTGTAACCATTGTAGCGCCGATCATTGTGACTGGCCGAGAGGAGGATACCCATATCAGCCTTCACAGTCGGAATGGCGAAAGTCACTTCGGGATAGGGGACAACATCATCAAAGAGATAGACCTTTAGTCCGTAGTAGATGAACACCTCGGCGACGATTTTGGCAAAATCCCTTCCACGGATACGGCTGTCATAGCCGATCACCAGCGATTTGAAACCCCGTTGGTTGGCGAACTTGGCGATGGCCGCCGATTTCTGCATCAGCACGATGTCGTTTATCGTGTTGGGTCCGCGCAAAAACGGCGCATCGATTCCCTGATCGCGCAGCAATTCCAACTCCCAGTCCGAGATCGCGGCGCGCCCACGGATACCACCGGTGCCGAATTCAACTTCAGTAAAGAACGCTTCGTTAAGATCATCCCAACGATTGGCGAAGATTGCCGCGAAAATGCCCCGTTTGGCGTTTGGGGATATGCGGGTTAGGTCTGGTGACTCCATCCAGCGACACAGATTTCCGAAAACACCGACCGGCGAGATCGCCTTCTCATATATCAATCGGTCAACCGAACCGGATTCAAACTGCCTCTTGAGAAAACTGTTGATTTCGTTTTCGGTGTCCTGCCTAATCGCTTGCCAGATTGTCATTTCGTCCATGGTTATTTCGTCCTCAATTCATATACCAGAAATGTGCATCCGAGCGCATGTTGTGATCTCATCATTCAGTTGAGAAAACTATGATGTGGTGGATAAAATTACAAGCAAACAGTTTGATAGGTAGCAGACACTGGCAAGATGGACGAGCAGCCGCAATGCCCTCAGCTACTGTTACTCCAGCTTTTTCGCAACCGCCATCAACTTGTCTCTAACAATCTTCGCGTGTTGCGCCAAACCCTTATTGCCGGTCGATTCCATCGCTATCACCGGATCAATAAATGCGATGTTCGTGCCACCCTTATCATTCTGATACACGATAACGTTGCAGGGGAGTAGCGAGCCGACCTCAAGTTCCAGCCCGAGCGCCTCGTGTGCAATCTTGGGATTGCAGGCGCCGAGAATCAGATAGGGCCGGAAATCGACATCGATCTTTTTCTTCAAAGTGGCAGCAACATCAATCTCGGTGAGAATACCGAAGCCCTCCTGCTTCAGGAGTTCCTCGATCTTCTGGCGCGCTTGGGGGACCGTCATTTTGGTCTCGACGCCAAATGTATAGTCAGTATTGTACATAGTCACTGCCTCCTGTGCTTCGACTATCCAATCACGAATAGATGCAGCTTCTAGATTGCGGCGAAGCCAACGTCAATTGCCTTCTTCAAATCCTCGTACGCCTCTATACCAACCGAAATGCGAATCAGGCCATCAGTGATACCAATTGCTTCACGACGCTCCTTCGGTATCGCGGCGTGTGTCATCATGGCTGGATGCTCAATCAGCGATTCCACTCCGCCAAGCGACTCAGCTAGTGCATAGAGCGGAACCAGTTCGAGAAACTTCAGCGCCGTATTCAGTCCACCCTTGATCTCAAAACTGATAATACCTCCCCCCAGGCGCATCTGACGCTCTGCGATCTTCTTCTGTGGATGCGAATCAAGTCCCGGATATATCACACGTTCGACTTTGGGATGTTGCTCCAGATACTGTGCCAATTGCAGCGCATTTTCGCATTGTCGTTCTACCCGCAGTGCCAGCGTCTTGACGCCACGCATTGTCAAAAACGCATCAAACGGCCCCATGACAGCGCCGGCCGCGTTCTGATGGAACTTCATTCTCTCGTAGTGAGCATCGTTTGAAGTCATCACGACACCTCCAACGGTGTCGGCATGACCGGCTATATACTTGGTCACCGAATGCAAAACGATATCGGCACCCAAGTCGAGTGGCCGCTGCAGGAACGGTGTTGCAAACGTGTTGTCTACAAGCAGAATCAGCTTGTGGCGGCGAGTCAGTGATGAAATTGCTCTGATCTCGGTAATCTTCAGCAGCGGATTAGTCGGTGTCTCGATCCAAACCAGTTTGGTGTTGGGTTTGATCGCCGCTTCCACACGATCAGTGAAAGTCGAATCGACGTAAGTGAACTCGATGCCGTAACCGGCATAAACATGGTTAAACAGTCGTGGTGTTCCGCCATAAAGATCATCCGAAGCGATCACGTGGTCACCAGCCTTCACCAGCGACAGTACATTTGTCATCGCGGCCATTCCTGACGCGAAACAGAGTCCGTACTTTGCTCCCTCCAGCGATGCCAAACAGACCTCCAGCGCGCTACGGGTTGGGTTGTTTGTGCGTGAATACTCGTAGCCTTTGTGTTTGCCGACGGCTTCCTGAACGTAGGTGGAAGTCTGATAGATCGGAAAGGTTATTGCGCCGGTAGACGGGTCGGGATCTTGACCGGCATGAATTGCATTAGTCTCAAACTGGTGTTCGGCGGGATTATACTTTTTCAACTCTGTGCTCCTGCTAAATAATCGATCAAATCTATCTTGGTCAGGATACCGACCAGCTTCTTGTTGTCAACGGCGAAAACCACGTCGCAATTCCCCTTGGAAAACATCTCGGCCAGCCGACTCACCGGTGTCTGCAAGCTTATAGTATGATACTCGGTTTCGATCGCTTCGCGGATCGGGTTAGAGGAGGAGTGCTTGCCGGAGACCAGCATGGCCAGCAGATCAGACTCGCGAATCAGACCAACCAGTTCATCGTTTTCTAGCACCGGCAACTGCGAAATGTCATGTTGCTTCATTTTGTCGATCACGGCCAGCATTGAATCGCCAGCCGCCGCGCTGAAGATCGGCGCGTTACCTTTGCGATTTAACATCTGCTGTACGCTTCCCAGATCGGGGCGATCGTCAAGAAATCCCCAATCGCGCATCCATTCATCCGAAAAGAGCTTGGACAAATAGCGCGTGCCGCTGTCGGGAAGAACTACAACTATCCGTTTGCCCGGTCCCGCCTTCTTGGCCACTTGCAGCGCACCCCAGACGGCGGCGCCGGAAGAACCCCCGGTAAACATTCCTTCCTTGGTAGTGAGTTCGCGCGCAGTGCGAAAACAGTCTTTGTCGGTGACTTGAATCATATCATCAACAATCGAGAAATCCATCGCCTGCGTAATCATGTCTTCGCCGATACCTTCAACCTTGTACACCTCCGGCAGTCCCGGCTTGCCGGTCTTGAAGTAGTCATAAAAGACCGACCCGTATGGATCGACAGCGACGATTTGGACTTTGGGGTCTTGCTCCTTCAAATATCGACCCGCGCCCGACAACGTTCCCCCGGTGCCGATGCCGGCGACAAAATAGTCGATGCGTCCTTCCATATCCTCCCAGATTTCCGGCCCGGTCAGCTTATAGTGCGCCTCGATATTTTTGGGATTGTGATACTGATTCAGGTAGAACGATCCGGGTGTCTCGCGGTGAATTCGTTTGGCAGTTTCGTAGTATGACTCCGGGCTGTCGGCGGGGACATTGGTCTTGGTAACAACCACTTTGGCGCCGAAGGCTTTGAGCAGGTTAATTTTTTCATCAGACATTTTGTCCGGTATCGTGAAAATCGTTTTGTAGCCCTTCACCGCAGCCACGATCGCGACGCCAACTCCGGTGTTGCCCGATGTATTTTCCACGATCGTGCCCCCCGGCTTCAACTCGCCGCGTCGCTCGGCATCCTCAATGATATATTTCGCCATGCGATCTTTGATCGATCCGCCCGGGTTCAGGAATTCAAGTTTGGCATAAACCTCGGCAGCGCCTGCCGGTACCATTCGTTTCAATTTTACCAGCGGCGTATTGCCGATCGCTTGTAGGATGTCGTTCACTTTGGCCATTCTCAACCTCAATAACGCTTGTCGTTGCTCCTGCCGAAGCCATCGGGAGAGTTTACATTCTGTTTTGACACAGGATGACTCGATGCCTCGGTTTGCAACGAAAGTAGATTTACATAGTCTGGTTTATCGCTTTCCCGGAATGCAGATACGCTATTCTGCAAACCACGAGGAAAGCGACCAGAACCGTTAGTTGCCTCGTTCCACCCTTTGCCCTATTTTGGGGCGAAGGAGATACGTATGGTACGTGTGAAAGGGTTGTTTGGCAAGACCGCATTGATAACCGGCGCGGGACGCGGAATCGGTCGCGCAACGGCTATGATGTTCGCCGAGCAGGGGGCCGATCTCATTCTGATTGCGCGCACGGCTCTGCAACTGGACGAAACGGCCACACTCTGCAAAACCATCAACAGTGGCGTTTGTGTTTTGTCTGTCCCCACTGATCTGGCCGACCTGAAGCAAATTGACCGGTTTTTTGAATTGGCAAACGAGCGCCGCATGACAGTCGATATCCTAATCAACAACGCGGCTGTTTTTGCGGCCGGACGTTCCCGCGAGTTTCCTGTCAACCAGTTCCAACATCTGCTCGACATAAATCTGCTCGCCCCCTACTACCTATGTCAGAGAGTTATACCAATGATGGACCAGAAGCGCGGGGGGACAATCGTCAATGTTTCCTCGCTCTCCGGCTGTTTCGGAACGACCAAGTTCCCCGGTTTTGGCGCCTATAATATCAGCAAATACGGTCTCTGGGGACTTACTGAGATTCTCGCTTTGGAAAACAAAGAGTACAACATCCGGGTCAACCAAATCTCATTGAGCGGCGTCGACACGCAAATGTTCTTAGAAGCTGCACCCCCCGGTGTCAAAGCCGATTTGACACCGGAGCAAGTTGCCGCCGAGATTCTGTATCTTGTCTCGGACGAATCCGCCCCCAGAACCGGTGGTAATCTGATACTGGATGGCAAGTCCCGCCGATGGCAGTCAGATGATTGACATTGAGCGGGCGCATAAGATTCCCGCTTCGAGGCGATATTTCAATATCTCCGTCATCTGGATTTTCTACCGCAGCGCTGTCTTGCGACTTCTCTATTGGTTACGCGTCCCGCACGAACTGGTTACTCTCGCTTCAATCGGGTCCGGGTTATTCTCGGCTGTGATGTTCTATCAGGGTAGCCTGATTCCCGCCGCTGTGCTTCTGCACCTGAAGGATGTTCTCGACGCGTGTGATGGTGGATTGGCGCGTCTGACCGATAGAGGACATCTAATCGGCAGATATCTCGACTCGCTCGGTGACTTTCTGGTGCTGGCCTCGGTGGTGATTGCCATCTCCCTGCACGCCTACTCGTTAGGTCAACAGCATTATCTTGTTTGGGGGTTGGCAGCCCTATTTTCGATTTTCATCCAGTGCTCCTTCTTCAATTTCTACCAGATCGCATACGTCGAGCGATATGGGATCAACTCACTTAACTCCAAACGGGATGAAAGCGGTCGTGACGATCTCGATGTCGGCGCTTTATCCGGTCCGTCAAGACTCCTTTTGAAACTGCTGCGGTTCGCATATATTGTAGTGTATAGTTGGCAGGACAAGCTTGTGGCGGCGGTAGACAACGCGCTGCTAAAACGGTGCGTCATCTGCCCCAAAAGAGATTGGTACGGAGACAAAGCGCTGATGGTACTGCAATCCCCCTTGTGTTTCGGCACTCACATTTTTGTCTTGATTGTATGCGCCTTGCTGGGGCGGCCACAGTACGGACTGATTTTTGTCGTCATAGCCATGAACCTTTATCTGCTCTTTGTGTTGTATTATCGCAGAAATCACTTCCTCAGACGGTTACCGCAACTCGGACCCGATGCCGAGGTCGTGCAAGGCAAGGAAATATGAAGACTACGATTACCAAGCGCGTTACGTTTTGTGCCGGTCACCGGCTTTTCAATCCCCAATTTAGCGATGAGAAAAATCTGATCGTATTCGGTGAGTGCGCCAATCCCAACGGACACGGCCACAACTACGTGCTTGAAGTCAGCGTCACCGGCGCGGTTGATCCTGAGACCAGTATGATCATCAGTCTTAAGGATCTCAAGGCCATAATCGATTCTGAGATCGTGTCGCGCATCGATCATAAGAACTTGAATCTAGACGTTGACTTCCTGCGGGGTCTGATTCCAACCACGGAGACGCTTGCCAACAAGATCTGGGAAATTCTCGACGCCCGCTTTGGTGGTGGAATGTTAGCCAAGATCGTTCTCTGGGAATCGGAAAATAACCGCTTCGAGGTGACGAGATGACTACGACTCGCAAAGTCAGGCGAAGAACATTCCGGCTACGTTCTTGCACATTGGAGTTGGCGAAATGAAAGACATACAGAGCATGCCCGACTATCGCAATATCAAGATTGATAAGGTCGGCATCAAAAATCTCAAACTGCCTGTGGTAGTGCAGGATCAGAAGAATGAAACGCAGACGACGGTTGCGGATGTCAATTTCTATGTCGACTTGCCGCATCAATTCAAAGGCACTCACATGAGCCGGTTCGTGGAAATCCTAAATGATTACCGCGACAAAGCCATTGACATCTGTCGCATCGAAGAAATCCTGCAGACAGCGCGCAAGAAACTCAAAGCCGAGAAGGCGCATCTGGAACTGACATTCCCGTACTTTATCGAAAAGAAAGCGCCGGTATCGGGCGCCTTGGGATTGATTGATTACAACTGCACGATTTCGGCGGCACTCAACGGCAATGACAAAGTCGACTTGCTGCTGACCGTGCGGGTTCCGGTGACCTCTGTTTGTCCTTGTTCGAAGGACATCTCCAAGTATGGCGCGCACAATCAGCGTTCGCTCGTGACTCTCTCCGTGCGCTACAATGAATTCATCTGGTTGGAAGAACTGATCCGCGTGGTCGAAGAAGAGGGCTCGTGCGAGGTCTTTTCGTTGCTCAAGCGCGAGGACGAAAAATACGTCACTGAAACCGCGTATGAAAATCCGGTATTTGTCGAAGATATTGTCCGTGGTGTAACCGAGAAACTCTCTCGCGATCATCGCATTGACTGGTTTACCATCGAGTCGGAGAATCTGGAATCGATTCACAACCACAACGCTTATGCCTTGATCGAACGCAACCTTAAGGCAGACCGCGTCACGCCGGACAGCAAGAAGACATCACGCGTAGAAAAGGCGTCCCCAAGCAAACCATGAACCGAGTTGCACTGATTACGGGAAGCTCCCATGGATTGGGGCTGTCCACAGCCATCGAGCTGCAAACTCGTGGCTTTGATCTGCTGCTTGTCGCCAGAGAGCCGCAACTATCGGATAGCGTTTATCAGCGGTTGACCAACAATACTCGCGTAGAATATCTCTCCGGCGATATCACATTATCAGCCACGGCTGGGCAACTTGCGGCAGCCTGCCGCCAGAAATTTGGGCACCTGGATTTGCTGGTAAACAATGCCGGGATCTTTCTGATGGGGTCTATCGAAGAGTTTGATGAGCAAGCGTGGGACAAGATTCTCGCTGTCAATCTCAAGGGGGCGTTTTTGGTGACCAAAGCGCTGGTTGGCTTGCTCAAAGAATCCAAGGGTCAGATCGTTTTCATCAACTCGGTTGGTGGCCAGGTCGGACTCAAGAACCTGTCTGCCTACGCAGCATCGAAATTTGGCCTGCGCGGATTCGCCGACTCGCTACGATTAGAACTGAAACCATTCGGTATCAGGGTTACTTCGATCTATCCTCACGCCATGAATTCCGCCGGCGATTTGATCGCGCCTGACGATCCCAAACGTTGGACACAAATCGAAACCGGTGATGTCGCCCGTTTGATCGGTGAAGTTGCTGATACCGCCGAACACGTCCAGATTCCCGAAATTACGATCTACCCCCGATCGACCGAGATTTCGAAGCGAGAAAGCTCAACTTAATCTCCATTCGAATGGCGCAGCAGGCGCAGGCTGTTGAATATTACGATCAGCGAGGCTCCCATGTCCGCTGCAACCGCCATCCAGATTGTGGAATATCCCGCCAGAGCCAAACCGAGAAAGATCACTTTGATCGCGAAAGCGAAGATGATATTTGTCTTGATGAGCGCGACTGTCCGTTTGCCGAGTCGGAACAAATGCGGGAGATTGCTGATGCTGTTGCCGAACAGAACCACATCGGCGTGCTGCGCCGGGATATCGTTGCCAAGCCGGCCTATCGCAATCGAAACATCAGAACCCGACAACGCCACCGCGTCGTTGATCCCGTCACCCACCATGGCGACATTGTCCCCAAGATCACGCAGTCGGTCGTATTTTTCTTCCGGCATCAGTTGACCCACTCCGAAGTCAAGTTGCAGCTTGGCACGCAGCGTCTCAATGATCTCTCGGCGATCCCCCGACAAAAGACCGACCGACTCAAATCCCTGTTCGCGCAGTTTCGAGATCGTAATTGTCGTTTCTGGTCGCAACTCGTCTTCGAATCCAAAACGCGCCAGCATTCGACCATTGCAAACCAGGTATGAGCTTTCCTTTTGCGGCTGAGTTCCGCGATCGTCGCTGTTCAAAAACTCGATTCCCCCAAAACGGTATAGCCGCCCATCAATATGCCCTTCGACACCAAAGCCGGCGACCGATCTGAGATCGTCAATTGACAGCAATTGCAATCCCTTCAATGAAGCCGCATTCCTGATCGCCTTGGCCACCGAATGGTTGGATATCCGCTCCAGCGATGCTGCCATTTGAAGCGCCTCATCCTGATTGAGGCCGTCTAAACATTCAATCTGACCAAGCTGTAATGCACCGGTAGTCAAGGTGCCGGTTTTGTCAAAGGCGATTTTTCTTGCCTGTGCCAGCCGTTCAATCGCGTCGCCCCCTTTGATTATCGCCTTCATTCTTGAGCCGGCTGCTAACGCGGCTGTGACTGCTACCGGCGTAGAGATCACCAGTGCGCAGGGGCACGATATCACCAAGAACACCAGTGCTCGATAGAACCACACATCAAAAGCCCCGTCAAACAGTAACGGCGGGAGCACGGCCACGGCCACAGCCAAGGCCACCACGATGGGAGTATAGATGTGCGCGAAGCGGTCAACAAACCGCTCAAGTTTGGCTTTGCGTTCGGCAACCTCGCCGACCATGCGCAGGATCTTGCCGATGCGAGAGTCTTTGAGAGGCGCCGTTACCTGAATTTCAATGTAGCCCTCGAGATTGACCGATCCGGCATAGACGTCGTCCCCTTCGGCCACCTGCTGTGGTTGTGCCTCGCCTGTCAGGGAGGATAGGTCAAGCGCCGAGTTTCCGGAATCGACCCGACCGTCCGCCGAAATCTTCATTCCTTCTCTTACTACTACGATATCTCTCGTCTGCAGCGACTCCGGTGTTACCGCCAGAACGGAGTTGCCTTGTTTGAGTAACGCCTGACCGCTTGTGAAATCATGAAGGTCGGTGAGACTGCGAGAGAATTTCCAGAGAGAGAATGATTCCAATAGATTCGCCGCGCCGAAGAGCAACACGACCACAACTGCTTCATCGAGTTTGCCGATCGCCACCGCACCAATCACTGCCAACGACATCAGAGTGTTCATGTCGATGCGCTTGTGACGGAGACCGATTGTAGCCTTCTTGACAATCTCCCAACCGCCGACGGCAATGGCAGCATAGATCAGAATGCGACCAGTCACCGTGAGATGCGCCAGGTGTTCTACTGCCAGTCCGAGCAGAGTTAGACCCAGTGCGATTGAGATTAATGTCAGCAGTGTTCTCGAAAAGGGAAGACTTCTCCGTGCGGAAGAACTCTCATCGGCAAATTTGAAATGCCCGAGTCCTTCAATGCGATTCCTTAGATCGTCACTCTGAATCGTGTCTTGATCGAAAGAATAATAGATGCGGCTATTCAAGAAGTCGATGCGAGCGCCTGAAACGCCTTCAATCCGCCGGATCTCATCCTCCGCCGTTCGGGCGCAGTTGGGGCAGTCAATCTGCGTTGTGGCGGCTTCAATCCGCAACGTCGCCACTGCTTACTCACCCTTTTCCTTGGCATGGTCAAGACCCTGCTTGATAAGGGATGTGATATGGTTATCGTCGAGCGTGTAGAATGCCATTTTGCCTTCGCGCCGGTATTTCACGATCCGCAGAGACCGCAGGAGTCGCAATTGGTGCGATACTGCCGATTCGGAGATGTTCAGCATGCCGGCAAGATCACAGACGCACAACTCACTCTCAGACAAGAACATGCATATCTTGAGACGGGTCGGATCGGCAAGGACTCCGAATATCTCCGCCAATCCAGACACTATCTTATTGTCATGCTGTGACTTAAGAAGAGCAGTGACCAATTCATGGTTCACATATTTGATCTGGCAAGTATCGTCTTCATTTTGATTCATACAAACACCTGAGCAATCGTTCAACTATAATACGTAGTCGGCATTGTGTCAACAGGAATTTAGTCATATCTCGACTCAGAAAAGTGCCCAGAAGTGGCTTCCGGCTTACGCATTGACAAATCCAGAAAATGGCATAGATTGGTCAAGGTCTCGCCTGCAAATGGCCTTGTCGTTGAACCATATAGGGATCTCGGACGTATAAGGAATACTATGAACTCCCGTGGCGTCGTGCTTGCCTCTCTGACGTTCTTGATTGCGATCGCTGTGTCGGCTTATGGGGCTGACATTGCCGACAACGTCGCCATTGCGAGGCTCAAATACCCGGGTGGTGGCGACTGGTACTGGGGATCGTCAGCATTGCCCAACCTGACCACGTTTATTCGGCAGAACACCAATCTCCCGATTGCCAAGGAAGAAGTCAGGGTCGATCTTTCCGACCCGCAGCTGTTCAACTATCCCTTTCTTTATATGACCGGACACGGCAACGTCAATTTTCGCGCCGAGGATATCGAAGTCCTACAGAAATATCTCACCGCCGGAGGGTTCTTACTCGCCAATGATTCCTATGGCTTGAAGAAGGCATTTGTCCGCGAGATGAAGAAGCTGTTTCCCGATCAGGAACCGAGGGAGATTCCGTTTAATCATGGGATTTTCGATTGCTACTACAAGTTTCCCAATGGCTTGCCGAAAATTCATAAGCACGACGGCAAACCGCCACAGTTGTTCGGCTGGTTCGTCGGCGACCGGTTGGCGGTGGTGCTGACCTTTGAATCTGACATCGGCGATGGTTGGGAAGACCAGCAGGTACACAACGACCCTCTGGAGAAGCGGGCTGAGGCGCTACAGATGGGAACCAACGTACTGGTCTGGGCATTGATGCATTAGGAATGAACATGAATCCAAAACTGTCTCTACAATATCTGACCGGCCGGCTTAACCATCTGCGGAATTTCATTCTTCTGACCCATTTTGGATCTGGTGTCGCGTTGATTCTGTCGGCGCTGGCGGTCTTTCTTTTCGTTGGCTTTCTCTTCAATGCCGCCTTCTTCCTGACGGTCGCTTTCAGAATCATCTTTGTTTCTCTGGCGGCGATTGCGGTGGTGGCGTTGTTTGTCCATACCATTTTCTGGAAGATTCTTACTCGACCAAATACGGAGTCGGTCGCGTTGCAGGTGGAAAAAAGCTACCCCGAACTACAAAACCGGTTAATCGCCTCGTTACAACTCGAACGCAACTTGCAGGAAAATCGCGAGGGGTTCTCGACCGATATGATACAGGCGATCATCGGCCAGTCCGAGCAAATGTGCCGCGGTATTGATTTCCACAAGTCGGTCGACAGGAAACCGCTGCGACGCGGTCTACGCTATTTCGGTTCCTCGGCGTTAGCGATCCTGCTTCTTGCCGTGCTATTTCCCGGTGCTTTCAATGAGTCGGTCTATCTCTTCAGTCATCCGACCGTGGAAGTTCCGCGCAATCTGAGCTATTCGCTTGAGGTTCTCCCCGGCAGCATCGAGATCGCGAAATTCTCGACGATCAAAATTCAGGCATCATTGCGCGGAAAATCGCTTCCAGAAGGGGCTACCTTGTATTGGCAGTATGAAGATGGTCCGGTCAAGACCGAGGAACTCGCCAAGGAGGCATCTGCCGCAGGTATTGGCGCGCATTTCAATCTGAGCGACACCGCCAAGTTCGCGTACGACTTCCGTGAAGTCAAAAAATCATTCGACTACTGGGTATCTGCCGGCGAAGTTAAGTCACCTGTCTACACGATTACCGCCGTCGACAAACCGCGCGTAATCGACATCAAGCTGACCTATACCTATCCGTCATACACCGGTCTGCAGCCGCTCGTCGTGGACGAAAACGACGGCAATATTTCGGCGATCAAGGGAACTCGCGTCAAGATTGAGGCCTCGGTCAACAAGACGGTGGTCGTTGCGTCATTGCAGTTTGGCAGCGGTCAATCGGAGAAACTTGATGTCTCCAAGCAGAAGCTAAGCGGCGGTCTGACGGTGACTGATAACGGCACCTACCACATCACCGTCAAGGACGAACTCGGCAACGAGAATCCCGATCCCATTGAGTATCGCATTGAATCGATAGCCGATCTTTCTCCCGAAGTGGATCTCTTTTCTCCCGGCGTTCCCGTCGAACTGGGCGACGACATGGCGCTCAAACTCGGATTCAAGCTGTTCGATGATTTTGGTTTTTCCTCGGTCAATTTGATCTACCGCATCTTCACGGTACCGGGGGAGACCTTTGAAAAAAAGACGGCGCTTGTTTTCGACAAGAAGGCCGGTCGCAATTTCGAAATGGCCTATCCCTGGGACATGGGCGACATCGGGCTGGAGCCCGGTGGTTGGGTCGAGTACTACATCGAGGCCTTTGACAACGACAATATCTCCGGACCCAAGCGGGGCGTGTCGCAGACGCTGACCGCGCGATTGCCTTCTCTGCAAGAGCAGTTTGCATATCTGGATGCCGAGAGCGATTCGCAGATCACCGATCTGGAGAAACTGAAGACGGCGCAAGAGGAACTGCAGCAGAAAACCGAGAAGCTTCAGGAAGAGTTGATGAACAACAAGGAGCTCAACTGGGAGAAGAAGCAGGAGATTCAGAAGTCGGTTCAGTCGCAGCAAAACGTTCTCGATGCCATGAAGAAGGTTGGTGAGCGGTTGCAGGATATGCAGGACAAGATGGAGAAGAACGACATGACGTCACTCGAGGTCCTGCAGAAGCTACAAGAGATCCGCAAGCTCTTCGATCAGGTTGCTACTCCGGAAATGAAAGAGGCCATGCGCAAACTGCAAGAGCAGATGGATAAGATGACGCCGGAAGAGATGCAAAAAGCGGCTGAGGACATGAAACTCTCACAGGAGGAGTTGAAACAGCGTCTCGATCGCACGATCGCGCTTCTCAAGATGTTACAATTGCAGCAGAAGATGGAAAACATGATGCGGCAGTTGGGGGATCTGATCAAGCAGCAGGAAGGCGTCAATAAGCAAACGGGTTCCTCCGAGTCCAGCCAGTTACCGCAACTGGCGCCCAAGGAAGAGCAGAACCAGAAAGACTTCGAAAACCTACAGCAGCAAGCCAAGGAGCTTGAGGAAATGCTGCAGGAGCAGAAGCTCGATCAGAATGAAGCAGCTCAGAAGTTCACGCAGTCACCGAAAAACTCCAAAGCCGGCGAGAAGATGCAGGCCATGACTCAAGGTTTGCAGACAAAGGACAAACAGAGTTCAGAGCAAAAGGGCGAATCGGCTCTCGACGACCTCAAGCAGCTACAGAAAGAAATGGAGGACTCTAAGAATTCCTTCAACTCCGGCATGGGCGAGCAGTCGGCGGAAAAGATGAAGGGGGCGGCGAACGATGTGCTCTACGTCTCGGACCAACAGGAGAAAGTGTTTGATCGAGCCGAAAACTCGGATCCGACCTCCCCGCAACTGCAGCAACTGGCTGCCGAGCAGCAGGCGTTGCAGAAGACGCTGCAATCACTGGATACGAAACTGAAGGATATCTCGAAAGAATCCCCCTTCTATTCGCAACAGATTGACAAGCTGATGAAGCAGGCGCGCGAGGCCATGGATCAGTCGACGCAAGGACTGATGGAACGCAATGGTTCGAATGCCATGCGTTGCCAGAAAGATGCCATGTTCTCACTCAATCAAGCCGCCAACCAACTAATGCAATCGATGCAAAGCCAGAAACAGTGTTCCAACGGCAGTTGCTCAAGCCAGAATATGTTTAAGAAGATGAACAAGCTGTGCAACAGTCAGAAGCAAGTCAATCAGCAATCATCCTCGATGTGCCAGAACCCGAAGCCGGGACGTGTCGACAAAGATGGCATGGGGCGTCTCGCCGCTGAGCAGGAAGCTGTCCGCCAGGGTATCGGCGATTTACAGCGCGAACAGGGAACTCGTAAAGAAATCCTCGGTCGGCTGGACGAACTTGGCAAAGAGATCAAGAAGGTCTCGGAAGATATTGAAGGTGGCACTCTTAACGAAAACACGCTTCGCCGCCAGCAGCAGATCTACTCGCGCATGCTGGATTTTCAGCATTCCCTACAGCGGCAGGATTTCTCCGAGGACCGCAAGGCTGAGACCGCGCAGGACATTCTCCGGCAGTCACCGCCGTCGCTACAGTTCAACGCGCAGAGCAAGGATAGCTATCAGGACCGCCTGCAAAAATACCTTAACGAGGGCTACCCGCCGGAATATGAGGAACTGATCAAAGAATACTTCAAAGCGATCAATAACGGTCAACCGGAGAAATGACAATCGTCAGAAATCTGAGTTTCATAGTGGCGGCCGCATTTCTGCTTGCCGCGTGGCGGCCGTCTGTCGCGCAAACGCCACAGGATTTGCAGCGTCTCAAAGTCATGGAGACGATGATTTACACCGGCAATTGTGCTGAGGTTGTCGATCAGTTGCGCGATCAGGCGCAGAAGTATCCTCGAAGCATTCAGGTGTATGTTTTGCTCAAGAATGCTCTCATTTGCAACAAGGAACTTGACTCGGCGCTTTTGGTGCTTGATTACCTGACCAAGATCTCGCCTGAGCCAATGCTGCGCTTTACATATTATCTTGATATCGCCGGTGTCTACCTCAAGAAGGGCGAGACCGAAAAGGCCGGGCAGCAACTGCAAACGGCGTTGGCCCTCGCGCCCAACAATCCACAGACCTATGAACAGGCATCGAATATTTACACTGGAAATGGCTACTACGCTGACGCCGTGAAGATGCTTCAGGATGGTCGCAAGAAATTCGGTAGCCCTGTGCTCTTCGCCAAACAGCTTGGGCAGCTCTACGAAATTCTGCGCAACTACGGTGATGCTGCGCGGGAATATTTCGAGTTGCTGGCGCACGACACTACCAGTGAAGTGTTCGTCGCCGGGAAAATGAGTGAACTGATCAGACTTGATTCTGACGAAGGTTTCGAAACCGGCTTGAAAGACGCGCTGACGGAAATTGCCAAGCAGAATCCGAAGAACAGTGATGCACACCGATTTTTCGGCGACCTCTTGATGTCGCAGGGCAAGTTGGATGAGGCATTCCAGCGGTTCCGACTGGTCGATTCGCTGAACAATGGGGAGGGCAAGAGCATTCTCTATTTTGCCGCCGTGGCTCGCGACAATGGCAATCATGGGGTTGTCGAGAAGGCCTGCGATTACTTGATTACGCGTTATCCGCAGTCACCATTTCGGATTGCTTCCCGCTTTGTTCTGGGCGCTTCCTATTATGATGAAAAACGCTATAACGATGCGCTCGCGGTTTACGACCAGATTGCCAGACAATCACAGTCTGAGCGCGACGTCACTCAGGCGATATTTGCTTCGGGCCGCACCAAGTTGGACGGTCTGCATGATGCCGCCGGCGCACTGACTCTGTTTGATCGCCTGATGAAAGACTACCCGCAAGCGGCAGTTTCGGTGACGGCTAGAATTACCGCCGCCGATTGTCATCTGGCGCTCGGTCAAGCCACTGTTGCGGACTCGCTGTATGCAGCCGTGTTGCCACAGCAGCTTCAGCACGCAAATCAGGAGGAGTTGCTGTTTAAGCAAGCGGAATTGCAGTTCTATCTGGGTAACTTCCAGCAAGCAAGGGATGCCTATGGCAGAATGATGAATGCTTTTCCCAAAAGCGTTTATGTTAACGACTGTCTGCGGCGGATAATGCTGATCAGTGAATATCCCGGTATGGACGAAGCCACCCTGCACATTTATGCCGAGGCCGCATACGCCAAATATCGATTTGACTACGATTCGTCGCAGGTGCTATTGGACAGACTTAAGGAGCGTGAGAGCGGATCATTAACTGAGATCGCCTGGTATGATGCCGGCATTATTGATTGGGAATTGGGAAAGACGGCGGAGTCGTTGGGTCAATTTGACTCGTTGATCGTCCGTTTTCCAGAGAGTTTCTATGCGCCGCTGGCGCTTGAATGCAAGGGTGACATCTTCGCTGATGTCAACCGCGATTGTTCGCAGGCCAAAGCCACCTACGAATCGGTTTTGATGAAATACCCCACGAGCTTGAATCTCGAGAATGTGCGGAAAAAACTACAGCGCGTAGAACGCGTTCTCTGCACACCCCCCGAAAAACCGAAGTCTTAGACTCCTGTTTTGGCAAGTCCGCGCGTAAACTCTTTCAAGTCCTTTTCCAGTTTCTCAATACGGGCGATGTATCCTTCGGTGATGCGAAGACGCATCTTGGTAGTTGTCCGCACCAGCAGCCCGAGTGATACAAGCATAAAGAGTACGGAATTGACTTGCCGAAATATATTCCCGTAGTTGTACAACGTGTCGAGAAATGCGGCAATGCCTAGCCCGAAAAGTATGGTGCACCATGTCAGCATCGAAACCTCACACTTAAAATAGTTGATCTGAGAAGAATATTTGTTATATTCATCGACCGATTGGGAGAATAAATAACTGAGGACGATCTTGAACGACTTCATACAGAAAGCAACAACCGATCTCACTAACAAGCTATTCGGCGCCGCCGTTTTTCTGATCTCACTGGTTGTCTATCTGCTTACGGTACAGCACACCATCCCACTGTGGGACTGCGGGGAATTTATCGCCTGCTCCGCAACGCTGGGTATTGCCCACCCGCCGGGAACGCCGCTGTTCCTGCTCATCGGACGTCTGGCTACCTTGCTTCCGTTTGTCAGTGATGTCAGTTACCGCATCAATCTTCTTTCCGCGTTTTCCAGTGCCGCCGCTGCAACCGCGGGCTATGTGGTTGCGGTACGTCTGCTGTTCTTTCTCCCGGGTGTCGCTGAAGATGCCCTCAAGAAAGTCGGCGTCTATTTCTGCTCCCTCATCGGCGCTCTGTTGTTTGCGTTTGGTCGCACGCAGTGGTCAAACTCCGTTGAGGCCGAAGTCTATTCGCTGTCGATGCTGCTAATCTTCCTGCTCGTCTGGTTCGCACTCCGTTGGTATGACCAGCGTGAGATTTCGGGCGCCAATAAGTATCTGATTCTAATTGCCTACCTGGGTACACTGTCAGTCGCCTTGCATCCGACCGTCTTCCTGGTCATGCCGGCTATCTTCGTTTTTCTGATCTTGGCCGATCGCTCATTGCTCAAGGACCTACGCGTCTGGATTTCTGGTATCGTCCTTTTCTGGGTGATGGTTGACGTTTCCCAGTATTTTACGCTGCTCGCGGTCTGGTTGGTCATTTCGCTTGGCTTCTATCTGGCCAAACGCTCCCGTGCATGGCTGCTGCCGCTCGGTCTGGCAATCGCCGCGGTAGCCGGTTTCTCCGTGCATGCCTATATTCCGATTCGCGCGGCCGAGCGTCCGAGTATCAATGAAAACGATCCCCAGACTTACGACCGCTTTATCCGATATCTCGAACGCAAGCAATATGGTCAGGAGTCCATGTTCTCCAAAATGTTCCATCGCCGAGCCAGTTGGTCTCACCAGTTGGGGGATTTCCCACGCATGGGCTTTGGCGGATTTCTGGTCGCTCAATTCGGCATGTCCGGCGTCTTCTTTGCGATACCGTTGGTACTGACGTTGATTGGCATCATTAGTCTGATCAAATGGAAATGGAAGGTCGGAGTTTTTATCGTACTACTCCTGTTCATTTGTACGATCGGTCTGGTGTTATACATGAATTTCGCCGATGGTTCGCAGATAGAGGCAATGACCGGCAATGACAAGCTGGAAGTACGCGACCGTGATTACTTCTTTACACCGGGGTTCATTCTGATCGGACTCTATATCGGCATGGGTCTGTTTGTAGTGCTGAATTTCCTGACCAAATTGGTCGGGCAGCAGCGCGCCAAGCTGGTGACCTATGCTGTCTGCATCCTGGGGCTACTCATGCCACTCTCGGCTGTGATGGCGAATTTCCAATGTAATGATCGCTCCGATCACTATCTGGCCTACGACTATGCCTACAATTTCCTGATGTCGTGTCCGCAAGATGCGATTTTGTTCACCAACGGCGACAATGACACCTTTCCGCTTTGGTGTCTGCAAGAGGCATACGGCATTCGCAAAGATGTCAGGATTGCCAACCTGTCGCTGATTCAGACCGACTGGTACGAGATGCAGTTGAAGCATGAGATGGGAGTGCCGATTTCGCTCGAAGATAATCAGATGCTGTGGGTAGAAGTGCCCGAGCCGCGCGTCCCAGGTGGCATCATTTATCGCCCAAGAGTGCCCTATGTTGATCGTCTCCGCAGTGGCTGGGAGCACCCCTTGATGTCATTTCAGGATGACTCTACCGGACAGGTAGTCAGCGTGGCCGATCAGATGATTGAGAACATTACTATTACCAATCGATGGAAGTATCCGATTGTCTTCGCCAACGGATATCCCCCCACGGTCAGATTCCCGCTGGCTGACCATGTCCGTCATCGCGGTTGGGTGGACGAGATCGTGCCGGAACCCAGTAAGGGCACTTGGGATGTCGAAACAACCATGAATCTGTTCACAAATACATTTCGGGCTCGGGAGTTGAACAACCCGCGTGCCTACCGCGATGAAGTTGCGACTACTCTGCTCATCGGTTCGGCGCAAATGACGATGGAGTTCTGCGATTTTCTTGACAGTCGCGGCGACACCGTAAGGAGTCAACAAGTGGCGGACTTGGTGATCAAGCAAACTCCTGAATTCTGGCAAGCATACGACAGGAAAGCGCGCTACCTGAAGCTTACGCCGGCGCAGAAGGATTCGATGTATGCCAACTATTTTGTTTATCTTGACAGTCTGATGGCGACCAACCCCGACAACTATTACTACCACCAGTACAAGGCGTTGGTCCTGCAGTACAACGGCAAGGGTTCCGAAGCGATTTCAGAAGCGGAGAAAGCCTACGAAATCAATCCGGCGATTTCGGTAACTTACCGGACACTGATCAACATCTATGTCCTCAATGGTCGACGCGAAGATGCGATGCGCGTCTCTCGCGATTTCCTGCGCACCAATCCCGGTGATCCTACCGCTCGAGCGGTTGCTGCCGGCAGATTCTAATTGATATTTGTGAGACCGCTTGGGCGGGCGTTGCCAATTCTATGCTGGACAGTTGCGAAATCGAATGCGCGTCGCCGAGTCGTTGCTTCAACGGGGCATGTTTTCGCAACCGCTGGCATTCGCTAGGAATACTCAAGCTTTTGTGGAGTTGCACGTATTAAGACATGCTATGGCTGATTTACATACTTGGCGTTCTCATCTTCGGATCGACCTGGGTCGCAATGAAGATCGGTTTGCAGGCAATGCCACCGTTTGCGGCTGCTGTTGCCAGAAGTATCCTGACTTTTGTAGTGTTCTTTGTGGCATTCCGGCTCTGGCGCTTTCGCTTTCCTCCAAAAAAGAATATCCGACGTGATTTTTTTCTGGCGGGACTCATGCTCTATGGCGTCAGCTTTGCTTTGCTCTACTGGGGACAAGAGCGCATCGACTCCTCCATGTCAGCCATCCTCTATGCCACCATGCCGCTCTTTACCGGAATCTTCGCTCATTTTATGGTTCCCGCAGAGCGACTAACACTTCGGGTGATCTTTGGTTTGGTGATCGGCTTCGCTGGTACAATTCTGCTTTTTGCGGGCAAACTAAGTCTATCTGGCACGATCTTCGGCATGCTGGCCATGGTGCTCAGCTCCTGCTGTTGTGCGTGGGCGACCGTCAAAACCAAACGTGACCTGCACGAAATCAAACCCAGCGCACTGGCGATCCTGATGCTGCCAGCAGGCCTGATCGTGCTTATCCCCTGTCTGGCGATCTTTGAAACACCGGAACGATTCTGGATGGATGCCAAAGGCGCCGGCTCGGTGATCTATCTTGCCATCTTTGGCGGAGGCATTGCCTTTATCATCTGGTTCTACCTGCTCAAGCGTCTTTCCGCTGTCGCTGCCTCGATGATGACTTTGCTTGAACCGCTGGTGGCGTCGTTTCTGGGGTATCTGATCCTCTCGGAATCGTTCGACAAGTACTTCTTCCTCGGAGGCACGCTAATACTTATGGGTGTGCTGACAGTAACACTACAAAAGCGACAGATCGCCTAACGTCCGCCGTTCTCAGCTACCGAGAGTTTCTCTAATTCTTATTAGACATCCCCTGGGATTGCCTCTTAGTTGGTGCTCCCAGAGTCGGATCACGGTCCATCCGCGTTTTCTGAGGGTCCTTGACACTAAGCGATCGCGTTTGCGGTTTGCTTCGATTTTGGTGGTCCAGAATGACTTGTGTGTCGCAGGTACTCGGCGACACTTACGACATCCATGCCAGAAGCACCCATCCACGAAAATGGCGACCTGTTTTTGATCAAAGACGAAGTCGGGTTTACCATAGATATCTGCCGCGTACACCCGCCAGCCCCTTAGCCCCGAGGCCGCTAGCCTTGCGCGTAAACGCCATTCCGTTGATCGATTACCTCGGTTACGGATTGACGCCATGACTTCGGAACGCTTCTTTATGGAAAAAACATCTGGCACTAGAGGCTACGTCGTTGGCTCAAATTTCTTCTTGAGTTCGAGAAATATGAGACGCTGGTCGCTTCTTGGAAGGCGACGGATGGTTCTGATCACACTCAAAGTATTGGGAGCGGGTGGAACTACCAGATTGCTGCGGCCTTCCTTGCAGTTCCTGCAGAAAACTCTCAGGTTCTCGTCGATGGTTGGCCCGCGCCGATCGTCATGATCGATGTGGAGCGTTATCTTGCGGCCAGGGTGGTAGGGATCGGGATCCGAGGGCGTCACCCCGCACATCGAACAGATCAAGCCGTCACGTTCAATTATCCTCGTACGCTGCGCTTTGTCGATTCTGAGGGCTAAGCGCGGTTCACGTTTAAGACTCACCAGTAAGTACTCATTAGGTTTCAAGTCGGGCCTGTCCCTACGAGAAAGTATTTGCATCCCCTCATCGTTTCGCAACTCCCGTATTCTCCTTTGGAAGTCTCTGATCTTGGCAATCCGAGCGATTTGCTCGGTTGTGACTATTTTGCCGACCTTGCCTTCAAGAAACTCCCTGATCTTGTCTCTCGCGCCTATGTTAGATCTTTTCAAAACCGATTTCTTCCAAATACTTGAAAGTAGAATCATAAAACTCGTGTTTGCGTGTCAAGTCATCTGAGTCCCCTGATGGGACGACAATCACCATTCCCTGTCTGGCACGAGTTAGAAGAACACGGTAAGCATTCTTCAGGTAAACTTGACGTTCTTGCTTTCTGATGCGATTCCAATGGCTTCCGACAAAAGAGAAGTGATCCCATCCTCCTGGGGTATAGCGAAAATCGGCATCCCAGGTGACACATGCCCAATCTAACTCAAGTCCCTGGACCTGAAACTCCGTGACAACATCCTCAAGGAAATAGGAGGAGCGGACGTCGTCTTTCCCGTCAAGAAACCAATGAATTGGATCGACTGGCGATTTCACATCTATTGCATGTGGCTTCAATCGCTCCGCCTGGGAAGAGACTACAATGCCGTAGCGCTCAGACCCACGCGCCTTTTCTTTGAGCCATTGCTTTGCCTTGTTGAGATCGCGGGTTATCACAATGGGGTATTTACCTTTCACGTTTGTCAACGTCGTGCGTGCTTCATCTAGCTTCAAATCAAGCAGTTGTTTGACCAGTAAAGAAACATGCTCGGCGCGAAAAGAACGCATTGAAACAGAAAGATGTAATTCGTCCTTGTTGGTAACAATTGAGTGTTCTCTGACCTTCTCCAGAACTCTCTCTGCCCCATATTCACTGTCAGTAAGATGAGAAGATATGTAAATGTTCCAATTTGGATACGAACGGTTCAAAGATTCAATCCATTCGCAAATTCCTGCCTCTCCGGTGTTAATTTCTTGACCTCCACCAACGAGACAAACAACAACAGCCCAATCTGGATGACGATCGAGACAGGAGATTAAGAACTCAGGCTCAGATTTGTTGAAACTTGGCGTGTTCTTCTTAAGTCGCATAAAATTCGCTGTTTGCCGCAAATCCCACGCTCGTTGCGCTTCATCAAATAGAGCGACATGTTCAATGGGTGGCTTCTTGAAGTCCACAAGACATTCATCACGAAAGTTGTGCACATTCTGAATGAACATCTTAACATCACTCATTGCTTCACTCTTCTTAAATTTGACTCCTCGTTCCTTTTCGTGTCGAACTTTGTCTCGAGCTAAGGCTTCGCGAAGAATAGCAACAAGCGGGCCATTGCCTGAAAGAAAAACACTGTAAAGATCACTATCTTTGTCAATATGCTTTGTCGCTATGTTGAGTCCAACTAAAGTCTTGCCTGCACCTGGGACGCCGGTGACAAAACAGATGGCTTTGTGCGACTTCTCTCTTGAAAGGCGAATGATTTCGGAGACTGCATCAGATGTTGCGCTGAGATTGATTGCGCTTGCGTCACTTCGAGAGATTTCGCTTACGGAATGGCCATTGTACAATGCCATTGCCGCCTCGATGATTGTTGGAGTTGGTTGGTATCTTCCGGTTTCCCACTGAGTTGGGTTAATCTCGTCGCTATTGGCAAAGCACAAAACATCTGTGATTACTTGTTTGAGCAATTCCCCGTTGCATTTTATCGGAAAGAGCATTCTGTCATTGTGTGGAGTAGTAGAAATTGTTGTAGAAACATTCCTCGCTTTGGTTGCTATTAATACTGGAGCAACAAAGTGCTCGTGACTTGTCTCGTGAAAGTTTTTCAAATCGAGTGCATAGTCAAATACTTGGTCTATTGCGTGTGACGGAAATTCACTCTCGCCCACCTTAAACTCAAGGACAAATATAGTCGAGCCAGTAATGACTACAACATCAATTCGTCTTCCCATACGTGGAATTGAGTATTCAAAATAGACCGAGCCTTCATGAGGTCGTAATGCCTTCTTGAGGATGTCAATTTCCTCTAGCCATGCGTCTCGTTGAGTCTGCTCCAAAGCGAAATCGTTACTTCGCACAAGTCTGCCGAGTATCTCATTTGGTGCTGCTTTTAGAAAATCGGTGATTGTGTCAGAATAATACTCTCGTTTCATACTGATCTTCAAGACTTGGCCTGTTATCTCCCCTGGTAAACAACAAGACGGGTTCGCAAGGTGTGATTCTTCTTCTTTGCTTCCATTTCTTCGAAACCGAATTCTCACTGATTGTCGGCTACAACTATCGCACATTCCCGTCCTGAATGCAAGCTCAGTTTTCTTTGCACCCAGCGGGTAGTTGAAACATTCCCTTCTCCCTTCCGTATTCTGTTCGAAGTGGGACGGCGGCGAAAATGATTGTCCCGCTCGGAAAAAGGTTTTGATATCGGCTTTGAGTGCCGTAGTCTTAGAATGTTGCAGTCTAGGAATGTGACAGTACAAAGGAGAAGACAGTGAAAATCGTCGGTATAGTCATAGGTGTATTGCTGCTGGTGGTATTGATCATCGGTGGCGTAATCTGGTCAGGCCGCGGAGGGTTGATTGAGCGCTCCCAGGCGGTCGACGAAAAATGGTCGCAGGTGCAGAATGTGTACCAGCGACGCTTCGATCTGGTGCCGAACCTGGTCGCCAGCGTCGACAATTTCATGGAACGCCAGCAGAAGACTCTGACTGACGTTATCGCCATGCGCCAGCGCGTGCTCGATCTCAAATCCTCCGCACAGTCAGCGCTTTCACAGCAGAATCCGGCGATGCTGGATTCGCTGTCTGGAATGCTGTCGAAACAGTTGAATTCCTACATCAACGTTGTCGTCGAGCGCTATCCTGAGATCAAAGGTGAGCAGATGTATTCTGATCTGCTGACGCAACTTGAAGGCACGGAAAATCGCATTGCGCAGGAACGCCGCACCTTCAACGAAGCCGTGCGTAGTTACAACACCTATCGCCAGAAGGGTGTCAGCGCTTTGATTGCCGGGTCTATCTTTGGTTTCCCATACGAAAAGCAGTTCTTCGCCGCCGTCACGGAAGCGCAGCAGGCGCCAAGCGTCAAGCAATTGCTCGAGAAGAAGTAGGTAGCCATTAAAGTGAAGCGACTCGCCCTTATATCGCTCTTTCTAATTGCCGCAGTCTCGGCATACGCTCTTGACGTGCCGCCGTATCGCTCGCCTGTTACCGATCTCGGCGGAGTGTTGAACGATCAGCAGCGTCAGCAACTTGAGCAGAAGATTCTCGACTATCGCACACAGAGCACGAACGAGATTGGTGTCTTGATCGTCAATAGCCTTGAAGGCGACGATATCGAAAACTACGCCCACGATGCCTACGCAAAATGGGGAATTGGCAAGAAGGGCAAGGACAACGGCGTGTTGTTTGTGATGTCGGTCGCCGACCGCAAGGCACGTCTTGAAGTCGGTTACGGACTGGAGGGCGAACTCACCGACTTGGAAAGCGGCCGCATTGTCGCACGAAATTCGCCGATGGCTTCCGCTTTTCGCGCAAATGACTACTATGGCGGCGTCGACGCCGTTATCGACGGCATAATTCAGGCCATTGGCGGTGAATATGATCCACCCCAAAGCGAGAACGCTGGTGGCCACAATCCAATTCCCTTTGCAGTCGTCATGATAATCGCAGCCGCGATTTTTATAATGAGAATCTTCGGTGGCGGAATGCGAGGCGGTTTCCGCGGACCTTTTGGCGGTGGTTGGGTAGGTGGCGGTTTATTTAGTGGAGGCAGTGGCGGTGGTGGTGGAGGCGGTTTCAGCTTTGGTGGTGGTTGTTCCGGTGGTGGTGGCGGCAGCGGCGGCTGGTAAGAAGGATAAGGCAGATGGCAACATTAGTTGATAAGTATTTTTCGGAAGGTGACCTCAAGCAGATCACCGAGGCGGTCAAGGCCGCCGAACTCAAGACCTCCGGCGAAATCGCTATTATGATCGCGCCGCACTCCAGACATTGGCTCGTTGATCGCTGGTTGTTCTCTGCCGCGCTGGGGATCGTTTTCTCGCTGGTCTCGCTCTATCTTACGCGCGAAAGCAATTGGGGGACTTATTACAACTTCACCCAGGCTGCTCTCTGGGGGATCATCGGTTTCCTCATCGGCTACTTCGGCATCAATCTCTGGTTCAAACGGCTCTCCGCACGTCACAAGGCTGTCTGGAAGAATGCGTTGAGACACTTTGCCAAACTGCAACCAACGCGCGGTCACACCGGTGTACTGATTTTCATCTCAGTGGACGAAAACGAAGTGGCAATCGTTGCCGACAAAGCCATCGCCGAGAAGCTCGATCAGAACTACTGGCAATTGCCACACGGCATGATCGAGAAAGCCATGCAGAAGGGATGCCACGCCGAAGGTATCATCGAAGCAATCGCTGAGATAGCCAACCAACTGGCGCAATTTTTCCCGCGCGAGGCGGACGACATCAACGAACTCCCGGACGCCCCGGAAATCGTCGATCTATAATTCCCCGGAACCCAATTTAGCTCTTTTTGGTATCATGAACATGATCATGGCCAGCACCGATGTTCGGTGATGGCGCATCTTGCATAGGGAGAGCCTGTTACCAGAAAGAGGACAGGAGGTATTATGACACGGTATCTGACCATTCTGCTTGTGGCTCTGTTCGCGATCGCGTCGCTGCCGCACGGGGTAACGGCAGAGGATCGCAAGCTTTCGCCGATGGACTCGGACACTATCCGAACTGCCCCTGGACAAGGTCCGGGCTTCTTCGTTGAAGAGGATGCCTGGGTCGAGTACATGGATGAGCAGGTGCACGAGCAGTATTTCGTGCAGGCACGTGAAGCGCTGGCTAAAAACGACAAGAAAGAAGCAGCCCGAAACCTGAAATTCGGAGTTCTCTACATGCGCATGGAAGGCGGACGAGCTTCGAAGGAAGCCAAGCCGATTCTCAAGCAGTCAGAGTTGACTCTTAAGCACATGGTCGACGGTCTGAAGTCTGGAACCGCGCCTACACTGACCACGCTCGACAGTGCTTATGCGCGCGCCAACTACTCACTGGCCCTACATCATTATCTGAAGGCCAAGGAAAACTGGGTTGATCGAGCCTCCAACGTGGTTGGCCACGATCTCAAAGCGGCTGCTAACGAGCTACAGTTCGCGATCGTCTGGAGCGGCCAGACGCTTTCCCAGAGCACCAAGCAGACTCTCTATGACGTTGTTGTTGTGGGAGAGGCAATGGCAGACAACAGTGACTACACCAATGACGAAGTTGACAAATCAATCGCAACTATGGGTCAACAAGTTGACCTTGTCGGCAAAAACCCCGCGTTCGCCAAATAGGCGCGCAAATATGGCGCGAATAATGCTATTCGCGATGTCAAAGAGCTAGCGGGCCTAGGCAGTCAGCTCCCGCAGGCGGATGGTTGGCCTGTTTGACCTTGGGTTCCCGATCGTGTTTTGATAGTAGTATCGCGCCGATGTAACAAGCCTGGATTCCCGCCTGGCTGATCCGTCAGCAAAGGATTCCTGACGGTGCGCAAAAGACCGAAGCGGTTTTGACCTACTGCGGGATCAAGTCTGTGCAAGATCGAGGACACCGACAAGACTAATAGAAGAGCGGAACTGTTGTTCTGAGACGGAATTCAAGAGCTGACGCCTCAAACACTCTTGGCATCGGCGGCTCCGGGTTCAATGTCGGTTCCGGTTCCCACGTCTGGAACCCGAAAAATAACAATCTCACTTCAAGGTGCAGAGAGGCAGCCAGTCCAAAATCTCGACGCACGCCTGCTCCTATTCCAACGGCACCCACACTGGTCACACCGCCGAGTTGGTGCAGTTCGAATCCCGGACCGTAAACATGCATGTCATTGGATTTGTATTCTCCAATCCCAAGGGAAAAGAGGAAATATGGCAGAAACGGCTTGTCGACCCAAACAGGACTCAGTTCGACTTGCAGAGAGCCGAACAGCAATCTTGATTCTCCACCAGTGCATTGTGTGCCGGCGGGAGAGATTTCCAGACTGCGCACAATAGCTTCGGGGTCCGCTGGATATTTCGAGTAATCGAGAATCACATTGAAAAGCGCGGCCATCGAATGGTTGCTTCTGATCCGTGGCCGATATGCGATCCCGGCTGAGTAGTTGATGCCACTCTTAGCGTTTGTTCGGAACCACTGCGGCGAGATTGGAAGGCTGAGACCAATTCCTGCTGAGATCCCGCCCCACGCGCCCGCTAGAATTTTCGAATCACTTTCGACCTTTGTCCGTTTGAGCAGAGGCGGTGGAGTGTGTTCTGCTGCACGGAGCCCGGACACCCAGAATAGGACTGTCAAAATTGACCCCGCAATTGCCAGAGCACCGAGTCGCAATAGTCTCTCTTGTATTCTCTCCTCCTTTGGCATTCAAAGCCAGTGACCCCAATCATTCAGTTCTGCGGGTCGAAGCCGCCTCGCTCTAGACATCCCCTCCCTTTCCCCTGCTTCCGAACCCAATTTTGCTGAAGATCATTTGTAGAGTACTCTGTCTGTTTGCCGCTGTCAAGCCCATTTGCCGCGTTTCAGAAGTCGTACACTCTCCCCGAGGGCAAATGAAAATTTGGTAGCCCACCCAGCGGGTGGGGGTTGCATTCAATCTACGCGCTGAATAATGCTGGGAATTCGAACTCGGCTGCTTTCGAAGGCATCTCGTTGCACCTGTCGTCTTCTGGTAGTAGGCTACCGGCCAACGGGGACGGAATTTCCCGAAAGACAAAGGCCGCCCTCGATCAAGGACGGCCCTCTTATGAACTATTGGTTGGTGCCTGAGATACTTATGCCCACTTCTTGACGGCGGCAGCAATCGCGGGACCACCTTTCTCAAGATCCTGCGGAAGCATTACCGGGATGATTTCAATATCCGCATGCAGCCAAAGAAACAATGGCTCGGCAATGGCCGGTATTTGTGAGGCATCATCCATATTTACCACGAGGTAAGCGCCCCGCTGTCCATTCACGGTCGTGAAATACGCATTCTCGGCCTTTATGTCTGTCAGAAGCTGCTTCATTTTTGATCCAAATTGGGGATCACTCAGAGCCTCGTTTCCTGCGTCATTCGAAAACGAGAATTTCACCAGGAATTTCATTAGGTCGTCCTTTCTGTTATAGAGTAAAACGGTCTACTTATGCTCTTATACGCAACCCGCTCCAAAGGTTGCAAAGGAATTTAGCTTTTGTGAAAAAGGCCGGAGGAAAAGGGCCTCGTAGATCAAGCCTTGATGTTGCGGCAGGTCTTAGCTCGCCTTGCGAGCGTGACCTGCCGCTCAGCCAGTAACCCACCCAGCGGGTGGGTTTTTCATTAAATCGACACGCTGAATAATGCAGGGAATCCGGACATCGGCTGCTATCGACGGTTATCTCACCGCACATTCTGCAGCCGTAGTCATGGAACTCACCCGCTGGGTGAGGTACAAAGTGAGGTACAAGTGTGGTCGTCAGCAGCGCACATAGACGCGGTGGTCAGACACAAGACACAGCCAGCGAAGAAAAACCCACCCGACGCAAGGCTTTGGGTTGGGTACACAGTTTCAATCTTCTATATTTTACGGGAATAAAACGCTTGAGAGTTTGTATTAGGGGGTGGCAGTACTGGATAGCAGGGAAATTGTTAGGGCGAGATGGGTTTGCCTCGTCCTCCGTCCCGCCGTGCTTCTATTAGTTAGGACGCGCATCGGAGACACATACGTGAGACGCTGTGTGAGTCTTGAGGAGGTGAGTTTGTAGATCGGGTTCCCAGTGAAGCGCAGAACCCGACTTACTTGGCTATTCTTGACAAACAAATCGTCACAATGTACACTCTGTTCTGATATCACGCAGTGTCTGCAGAGTTCGATGCAATTATATCATGGAAGGAGGAACCTGTATGAGAAACGTTTGCCTCATCATCGCATTGCTGCTATCGGCAACCGTCGCTGGCGCCCAAGAAGTCTCCATAACGATTTACAATCAGAACTTCGCACTTATCAAAGAGCATCGCGTGCTCGATATTGGAAAAGGGATCGATACGGTCTACATAAAGGGGGTCGCAGCAACCATCGATCCCACATCCGTGCTTCTAGAGCAGAAAGAAGCCGTGTCAGGAGTAGTGTTCGGCCAACAGAGCTTCAAGTTTGATCTTCTGTCCAAAGATGCACTTTTGGGGAAACTTGTTGGCTCTCCGGTGAAACTGGTTACCGGCACTGGAGAGACTATGAGAGGATTGCTACTTGGCTACACAATGAATGTACCGGAGGGTATCTTCTTACGAACCGACAATAATGAAATCAAACTAGTAAATTATCCCTCGCTCGTGTCAGTCACATCTCAAATCGGCGAGAACTCTCTTGTCGCTGAGCCTACTCTTTCCTGGATCGTTTCCAGCCAGACCGAACGGAAATGCGACATAGAGATCAGCTATCTCGCCGACGAGATCGGCTGGCTGGCGCAATATGTCGCTCTACTCGACCAGGACGGAAAATCTATCACAGTATCAGGTTGGGCTTCTGTGGGCAACCATAGTGGAAGGCCATACGAGAATGCCAGAGTCAAGCTGGTCACCGGCGACGTTTATTACGGAGGCAAGCCTAAGTTGGGGGGACCTGTAGTGTATAATATGATGGCAGTGAGCGCGTCTCGTCTTGATATCCAGCAGCGTAGACCTCTATTTGAATACCATCTCCTAGCCTTAGAGAAACCGATCACACTGGAACAGAACGAGACCAAACAGCTGTCATTAATGCTCCCCACGACTGTGCCGGTTGTCAGATCATATCATTATGACATCGATCCGCAAAACACCAGTGTTGATGTGCTGGTCTCGTTCGAGAATTCCAAAGCTAATAATGTAGGATTTCCACTACCCGATGGCAAAATTCGAGTTTATCAAAGAGATACCGACGGATCACGCGAATTCCTGGGTGAAGACAACATGAGCCATACGCCTGCAGGCGAAGAGGTGCAAGTCCGCGTAGGTAGCGCCTTCGATATACTCGGTGAAACCGAAATAGTCGCGTCTAAGGGATCCAAAAGCTCTGACGAGCGCGAGGAGTCTTACAAATGTACTTTGCGCAATCGCAAGAACGAGCCGGTCAGAGTAATCGCCACCTATGATCCCGGCTACTACTTTCAAGTGCCGGAAGTTGTTGAGAGTAGTAGTCCGTATACAAAACGTGGTGCGAAACACGATTTCACTGTCGACGTGCCAGCCAATGGAACTGCAGAATTGACTTTCCTTGTGAGAACGAGATAGTCTTTCGTGCCGTCTGAGGGCGTTGACATGACTCCCTTCGTCGCGGCATAGAAAGAAGAAGGTCAGGACCACTCGGTTCCGACCTTCTTTTCTCTGTGATGGAATTATTTCATCAGCACCTATTATACCCACACCCTCTGCACGTCACGCAGCCGGAGTCATGCTCAAGCTTGGTGCCGCAGTCGGGGCAGACATCGCCGTAGTTGGATTCGCGTTGGTAATGCTTGCCGTTGCCGAAATGCTTTTTCAAGACCATGCTGATCGCATCCGGAATCGACTTGATCAACTCCCCGTTTTGGAATAGCGGCGATTCACCACCAATACCAGCAAGCTGCTCGATAATCGCTTCGACCGGCACGCTCGCTCGCAATGCCAACGAAATCAACCGGCAGATCGCCTCGGTGTCGGCCATCGTCGACCAACCCGATTTGCCGATCTGCGCGAAGACTTCAAATGGCTTGTCGTCTTTGCTATTGATCGTGATGAACAGATTGCCATAGCCGGTGCGAATGCGTTCGGTGATACCGGCCAACACATCCGGTCGGGCCTCGATCCGCTTGGCGCCGGATAAAGCTGGTGCCACCGTGGGAGCCGCCACGACTTTGGGTGGTTCGGGTATAAGTTCTAACTGCGGTGTCTCTTCCGGTTTAGCGGGCGTTGCGCCGGTTTTGCCGGTAGACAATACTTGCATCGGACGCGAACCGTCCCGATAAATGGTCACCCCCTTGCAGCCAAGTTCATAGGCGTACCAGTAGGCGTCATAAACATCCTGTTCGGTAGCGGAGTTATCCATGTTGATCGTCTTGGATACCGACGAATCACAATTGCGCTGGAACACTGCCTGCATCCGGATATGCTCTTTCGGACTGACATCAGCAGCAGTGACAAACAGGTCGCGCACGTCGGCGGGGATTTCCTCGAAATTCTTTAACGAGTTGTCCAGCGCGATTCGTTCCATTAATTCCTGACTGTAGAACCCGCGCTGCTTCGCGATCTTTTCGAACAAAGGATTAACTTCGACCAGCTTCGTGTTGTCCATGACATTGCGGACATACGACACGGCGTAGTAGGGCTCGATCCCCGATGAACAAGCGGCAATGATCGAAATCGTGCCGGTCGGCGCGATCGTCGTCACTGTGGCATTGCGCATAGAGACACCCTCTGCGGCAAAGCGCGAGTGTTCCCAGTTGGGGAATTTGCCGCGCGTCTTGGCCAGCTCGCTGGATTGGATATGCCCTTCGCTGTTGATAAACTCCATCAATTTTTCACCCAGCCGGAATGCTGCTTCACTGTTGTATGGCACGCGTAGCTTGACCAACATATCAGCCCAGCCCATCACTCCCAAACCGACGCGCCGATTTTTCAGCGTCTGGCTTTCGATCTCCGGAATCGGATATTTGTTCGCGTCAATAATATTGTCAAGGAAGTGTACCGTGTTCTTGACCAACCGTGCCAGCTTGTCCCAATCTACACCATGTTCGGGATTCTGTTTGGGATCATAATCGTGCGGGAACTCGTCCACCACCATTTCGCCAAGATTGATTGAACCAAGATTGCAGGAATCGTATGGCGGCAACGGTTGTTCGCCGCACGGATTTGTCGCTTCGATAACTTCATAGTCAGGGCAGGGTGCCTGTTGATTCATCCGATCGATAAAAATGACTCCCGGTTCTCCGGTCGACCAGGCATGTTTGATAATGCTATTGAACACCGTCGGCGCATGCTTGGTGATCACCTCACCGTTGACAATATACTCTTTGCCGGTACGCGGATTGATTAGCGCATAATGCCGGTTCTCTTTTACCGCCTGCATAAACTCGTCGGTGACGGCGATCGAGATATTGAAATTGGTGATCTGCGTGACGTCGTCCTTGCAGGAAACGAATTCATCGATATCGGGATGATCCACTCGCAGGATACCCATGTTGGCGCCGCGTCTGGTGCCCCCTTGCTTGACGGCCTCGGTTGCGGCATTAAAGACTCGCATAAACGAAACCGGCCCGGATGCCACGCCGGAGGTGGACGCCACCACCGAATTGCGCGGACGTAGACGTGAGAATGAAAATCCGGTGCCGCCGCCAGATTTGTGGATCAGCGCCGCATGCTTGATGGTCTCAAAAATCTCTTCCATCGAGTCGTCGACCGGCAAAACAAAACAAGCGGAGAGCTGTCCCAACGGACGACCGGCGTTCATCAACGTCGGCGAATTAGGCATAAACTCCAGATTGGCGACCATCTGGAAAAACTCATCAGCACTCTGCTTGATTTGCTCATCGGTGACACCGTAGTTCTTGTCGGGTAACGACACGGCATCGGCGACACGCCGGAACAATTGCTCGGGCGTCTCGATTATCTGTCCCTCGGCATCCTTGGCCAGATAGCGGCGCTCCAGTACTCGCAGCGCGTTTTCGGTCAGTGTCCTCTTGGCGTATCCCTGCATAAGCTCTCTCTCCCTCTATGAAGCAACTGCGTGATGAAAGGGACTATTTAGTCAGATCGTCGTAGCTTCCTTGCATATTAACGTTCCAACGGCCCCGTCGGAAATCACATTTGTAAACTCTCGCGCCGTGTAAGTCTGTCCTCTCCGGGTTGCGGCGCGGGGGGCAGGTTAGCGGAATGTCAGAAATGTGTCAAACATAAAATTTTGAAAAAACACAATATGTAGTATCAACAACGACTTACCCGCCACAATATATACGCATTCTGGTATAAGCCTGCTTGTGCCAGTCTTCCGGCAATTCCCAAGTTTGTGAGAGAGAATCGATTGCGGGAATTGACGGAATCGGTCATGGCATTATCGACTCTCGGAGAATCATGTTGACATCCATGTTTGAGTAAGAGAAGTTGCTCATATCTTACGAACCGGAGGTTTGCTAGCGATGACTTGCCCGTTGTGCCTTAAGACGGCGATGCCTTTCTCGAGATTCCTATTCGTGATCGACCAGCGCTCTGTGAGTTGCGGCCACTGCGGCGAGCAATTGCGACTCTCACCGAGATGGTCTCGCATCTGGTGGACTTCACTGATTGTCGGCTGCTTAGTCGCATTGGCGTCGATTATTCTGAGGCGTATAATTGGCTGGGGTCTCTGGACGAATGTGGCAGCGTTGATTGTGATTGCCGCTGTCGCCAATTGGTACTTCTGGCGCTCTGCCATCTATGAAGCGAAATCCGAAATCTCTCGGCCAGCTGCAGACTTAGAATTGCCTTGACAAAGCCGTCCTTCTCGGGCTAATTGCCCGATTGGAGGAAAGCGTATTGTCAATCAAAGACGGAGTTCTAAGGGAGCAGCTTTGCCAAGTCGGTAAGTTGCTTTATGAAAAGGGGTTAATTGCCGGAACACAGGGGAATCTCTCCTGTCGGGCTTCTGACGGGCAGATCTTGATCACGCCAAAAGGCGGTTGTAAGGGCATGCTGCAACCGGACGACATCGTGCTAATCAGTTCCTCTGGCATACCGGTTGATCCCGAGCAGACTCCATCGTCCGAATATCGCATTCATTTGCACGGTTATAAGCGCCGCGAGGATTTCCAGGCAGCCGTGCATGCGCATCCGTCGTATGCAACCGCCTTTGCTCTTGGTGGCGTTATGCTCGATATCTCCGAGCTTCCGGAAGGGCGCGCCAATTTTGGCGAGATACCTTTTATAACCTATGCTGAACCGGGGACGCAGGACTTGGCCGATCGGTTGGGGAATCTGGTCCTCGGCTATCATACGTTTTTGCTGGAAAACCACGGCGTCATGTCGTTTGGATCAAACCTGATGGAGGCTTTCTTCCGTGTAGAGATGGCTGAACAGATGGCCAAGACGATCTATCTCTCGCGTGTGCTCACCGATGTCTCTCTGGTGTACGAAGAGGGCGCTTTTGCCGATGATGACGAGATCTTTGGCGAAGATGAATCTGAATTCCATCCTCCAAGAGGCAACGGATGAAGATCACTAAGCGCGTGGTGGTAAGTGCTGCCGAGCGAATTCAGCAATTGCCCGCGCCGTTTCTGAGTGAACTACAGGGATTGTGTAAGACTCTGGAACGCCGGGGTAAAGAGATTGTCGATCTCGGCAAATACGCCATCCATGTGCCCCTTGCTACGCAGATGTCTGCTAGTCCCTCCGATGGGACAGCCATTGCGAAAACCTTCGCCGACTACCTTGCGCTCGAATATCAAATCGAAATTGATCCGATGCAGGAGATTCTGCTCGTGCCGGGAATCCGTGCCGCGCTGCTCTTAACCACGGCGCAATTTGTAGACGCGGGTACGACTTGTCTTCTTCCTGATCCCGGCTACGATGCCTACCGCAAACTGGTATTGCTCTTTGAAGGCAAACCGCGCAGTTGCCCGGTCTATCAACGCAATGACTACCTGCCGAATCTTGAGCAGTTCGACCGGATCGCTTCCAGGTCACCGCGTTTGTTGTTCCTGACCTCGCCGCACAATCCCACCGGCGCCGTCTGTGATGAAAACTTCTATTCGCGTTTGCAGCGGCTGGCTGCCGATGCGAATATTCTTGTTGTCGCCGATTCTTCATACGCCCTTTCGTATTCCGGCAATTTTCGGCCACCGTTGTTCTGCCAATCGCGCAAACGGCTCCGCCTCGGTATCGAGATGTTCAGCTTCTCCACTAATCTGGCAGCGCCACAACTGAAACTCACCGCAATCGTCGGTCGCAAACGCATGATCGACCCCTTGGCGACGCTGGCGCGTTCACTTGGCCTGCTTCCTAGCGCGCCGTTGCTGACTTATGCGGCTCCCTATTTTGCCTCTGCGGAATCACTGGCGAATCATATTGCTCGCTGCCGAGAAGAGATCAGCTTGCGCATGAATGTTATCGTCGAGGCGCTCCAAAGTGCCGGCATCGAGTTTTACCCTGCATTTGGCGCAGGTTTTGTCTGGGTCAAGTTGAGACGCGGACGGTTGTCAGTCAGCTTTGCGCGTGGATTGCTGCGTCATCGGGGCATTCTTGTTACGCCCGGCACTGCATTTGGCGAGGAAGGTGAGGGCTGGATCAGAATTGCAGCCAATGTTGAATCCGACAGACTGCGGGAAATCATGACTGCTCTGGTACGCGCCTACCAGCCGATCAAATCACGTTTGCACCGGAGAACCGACTGATGGATGTCATCAGACTGAAGAATATGACTTTCTACGGCTATCATGGCGTCAGCGCCGCCGAAAAAGAGACCGGTCGACGATATGAAGTCGATTGTGATCTGCACCTTGATCTCACGCTGCCTGCCAAGACTGACAAGCTGTCGGATACGGTGAACTATGCACAGGTTTATAGCATTGTCGAGGATGTCTTGAACGGCAAGCGCTATTCCTTGTTGGAGGCAATTGCCGCGGATATCGCCGGGCGAGTCTTGCAACTCGACCATATCAGAGGAGTTGTAGTCAGAGTGAGAAAAATGATTCCTCCGATACCGGGGAATCTCGATCATATCGAAGTTGAAATTCAGCGAGGGAGGGAGTAGGCTATCAGCATCTATCTTTCTTGCGGTTCCAATCTCGGTGACCGAGTTGCCAACATCCAACATGCGTTGGAGCAACTTCAGGACAACGGCGACGTAACAGTCCTGAGGCGGTCGGGTTATTATGAAACCTCGCCGGTGGAAAACACCGACCAGCCATTTTTCATTAACGGCGTGATCGAAGTTGATACTCGGCTGTCATCTCGGCAGCTTTTGGACAAGATCAAGGTTGTTGAAGCACTCTTTAATATGCAGCTAAGAATTAACAAGGGCCCTCGTGTGATCGATCTGGATATCCTTTTGTACGGCGATGAACACATCGATTCCGACCAGCTTCAGATTCCGCATCCCGCCATCTGCCGACGCAAATTTGTATTGGTGCCATTGCTGGAAATCGAACCGGACGCGCTTTGTCCGGTCGATCATCGTCGGTATGATGAATGTCTGGCGCTACTAAACGACCCATCACAGAAGGTGGAAATCTATCATGGATGATCGCTTTTCCCATCTTCGCTATGTCGCCGTCGACGGTCCGATCGGCGTCGGCAAAACAACCTTCTGCCGCATCCTGGCCGACCGCATCGGCGGACATCTGGTGCTGGAAGAGGCGGACAAGAATCCGTTCTTGAAAGATTTCTACCGCGACCGCAAGCGTTACGCTTTACAGACGCAGTTTTTCTTTCTGCTGTCGCGTTATGCCCAGCAGAAGGAGTTGATCGAATACGATCTCTTCAAGAAGAAAATAGTCGCCGACTACACTTTCGAGAAGGATTTCCTATTTGCGCAATCCAATCTCACGGAAGACGAACTCTCACTATACAAACAGGTCGCAGAGTTGCTAAAGAAGAATCTCCCAAAACCGGATTTGGTTGTATTCCTGACGGCATCGGTGGAAGTGCTTACGGCGCGAATTAAGAAACGCAATATCACTTACGAACGGAATTTCGATGCTGAATACCTGACTTCAGTCGTGGAGGCGTATAATCATTACTTCTTTCACTATAACCGGACCCCGCTCTTGGTGATCAAGACGGATCAGTTGGATTTCGTCGAGAACTCAAATCATCTTGATGAGATCTTCACTCAGATCGCCGAGATGCGTCAAGGGACGCGCTATTTTACGCGCGGGGACGAAATGCTGGGGTTGTAAAATGGCTGACACACGAGACAAAATCACGACACTTTCTTTTACGCACATGAAGAAGAAGGGCAAGAAGATTGTCTGGCTGACGGCTTATGACTATTACACGGCCCGCGCGCTTGACGATGCCGGTGTTGATGGCATATTGGTCGGTGACTCGTTGGGCATGGTCATCTACGGCAAGAAAGATACGCTCTCCGTCACGATGGAAATGATGCTGCCTCATACGGAAGCCGTTAGCCGCGCTGTACAACACGCCTGCGTCATTGGCGATATGCCGTTCATGTCATGTCAGACTTCCGATGCTGACGCCATCCAAAACGCCGGCCGCTTTCTGTCCGAAGGCGGCGCCTCCGGTGTCAAGTTGGAAGGGGGTATTGAGATGGCGGCGCGTATTCGCAGGATCACCGAAATCGGTATACCGGTAATGGGGCACATCGGTCTGACGCCACAATCGATCAACAAGTTTGGTGGTTACAAGGTGCAGGGCAAGACCGACCAGGCCAAAAATTACCTGCTGGAATCGGCGCTGGCGTTGCAGGAAGCCGGCTGTTTCGGCATGGTGCTGGAGGCAATCAAGAGCGACATCGCCCAGAAAATCAGTCAATCGTTGGAAATCCCGACTTTCGGCATCGGCGCCGGTAGCCTCACGGATGGTCAGATCATCGTGACCAATGATATCGTCGGCGCCTGCGGCGATTTTGCGCCCAAATTTGTACGGCGATATTTCGATCTCGGAGCCAAGTTGCGCGAGGTCGCATCTCAGTTTGCCGCCGATGTTCGCAGCGGCAACTATCCAAGTGAATCAGAAAGCTACGGCTAAGCCATGCAGATTGTTCGCTCCGTGGCGCGGATGCAGAAACTGGCGCTCAAACTGAAGAAACAAGGCAAGACGATTGCCTTTGTTCCCACCATGGGCGCGCTGCACAGAGGACACTTGGAACTGGTCAAGAGAGCCTGCAGGATGGCCGACATCACCGTTGTCTCGATATTCGTCAATCCGACACAGTTTGCACCGCACGAGGACTTCAGTCGCTATCCGCGTAACCTCGCGTTGGACTGCAAGTTACTACGTCCGTCGGGTGTCGATATTGTCTTCCACCCGCAACCACATGACGTTTATCCGGCAGGGTTTGACACGTATGTCGTCCCTGAGAAAATTGCCGCGATTCTTGATGGAGAATTCCGCCCGACGCATTTCAAAGGCGTTGATACTGTTGTGCTCAAATTGTTCAATATGGTTCAGTCCGATTTTGCCATTTTCGGCAGAAAAGACCTCCAGCAATCAGTCGTAATCAAGCAAATGGTCAAAGATCTGAATGTACCGGTAAAGATCGTGGTTGCGCCGACAGTGCGGGATGCCGATGGGCTTGCATTATCGTCCCGAAATACGTATCTTTCTATGGATGCGCGCTGGCGAGCGCTGACAATATCACGTTCCCTGGTTGCGGCTCGGCAATTGGTTCTATCTGGTGAACGTAATGCCGCGAAAATCAGGAACTTTGTCCGTCGTCAACTCGTTAAAGATGCGGAAGCCGATGTGGACTACGTCTCGGTCGCGGACGCCGAAACACTAGCGGAACTGAGAGAGATTTCGGGTAGAATCGCCATCAGCCTCGCATGTTGGATAGATGGCGTGCGGCTGATCGACAATATTGTGCTGAAGGTTGGATAAGATGCTGCTGCAAATGTTCAAGTCGAAAATCCATCGGGCTACAATCACCGATGCTAACCTTAAGTATGAAGGCTCGTTAGAACTTGATCCCGAGTTAATGATGGCTGCCAACATCCTTGAGGGCGAGAAAGTGCAAGTCGTCAATGTTGCCAATGGCGCCCGATTTGAAACTTACACGATTAAGGGCAAGCCCGGCAGCGGCACGGTATGTCTAAACGGCCCGGCAGCTCGTTTGGGGCAGGTTGGCGATGAAGTTATCGTCATCACCTATGCCCTTTTAAGTCCCGAAGAAGCCCAGAAGTTTACACCGACAATCGTCAAGGTAGACAAGAAAAACCGACCCCTCCGTTGAAAAAATTCCAACATATCATCGCAGTCGTGCTTGCCGCCGGCAAAGGCAAACGGATGAAGTCTGAGTTGCCCAAAGTCCTGCAACCAATTGCCGGCAGGCCGCTAATCACGTATCTGACTGACACCCTTAAGTCGCTGGGGCTGAAACAGATTGTGCTGGTTGTCGGCCACGGCCGCGAACTGGTGCAGAGGCTCTATGAAGGGACGGACGTTGCCTTCGCAGTGCAGCATGAGCAGAAGGGCACCGCCGACGCTGTTAAATCCGCCCGTGAATATTTCCACAAGCTGGACGGCGGAGTACTTGTCATAACCGGTGATGTTCCGTTGTTGCGATGCGAGTCGCTGGCCCGGTTGATTGACGAACACATCCAACACGGCAACGTGGCGACGGTACTGACTTCAACGCCGCCGGATGCCACCGGCTACGGACGCATTGTACGCGACAGCGATGGCAAGGTAAAGAAAATCGTGGAACAGGCCGATTGTACTAACGAAGAACAGAAGATTAGAGAGATCAATACCGGCATCTTCCTTTTCGACGCCCCATCACTTGATGCCGCACTGGACGAGGTTGATCGCAATAACACTCAAGGTGAATACTACCTGACTGATGTGGTACAGATTCTGCTGCGTGAAGGCAAAACAACCGGGGCCGTAGTCCTGGACGACTATCGCGAGGCGCTGGGCGTCAACTCCGCGGAGCAGCTTCAGGAACTCGAAG
This sequence comes from uncultured bacterium, assembly GCA_903930455.1. Classification (GTDB taxonomy): domain Bacteria; phylum Zixibacteria; class MSB-5A5; order CAIYYT01; family CAIYYT01; genus CAIYYT01. The sequence continues at coordinate 51,147 of CAIYYT010000070.1, forward strand.
CGATATTTGTTGAATTAAAACGTTGACAATAAATTGGGCAAAAGATAGATTCAAGACGTATAAGCATTGAGACTTGCAGGAGATCTGATTATTAAAACATTGCTGTATATAGCGAGCCTCGCGGTTGCGCTGTTGCTGCTGACGAATGTTGCTTTTGCGGCTGACACCCTGGTCAAACAGGGAACTGCCAGTTCCATCGGTACATCGACGCTTTCCAGTGCCAGTCCGCGACCGATATTCTCTCTCCTTGATCCGTCGCGCTTGCACATGACCCAGAGCTACAATCTGAGTTATGCCTCCGGCGCCGGGCAGGGAAAGATGATCGGGATGTATATCAACCAGATAGACTATCAGTTCGCCAAGCCGTTGCGGGTGTCGTTTGCAATCGCCTATCTTCATCAACCCCAGGGACTATGGGGCGCCAGCACTCAAATTGGCGGCAACAAGCTCTTGCCGAGCTTCCGTTTGGATTGGCAGCCGTCCCGGAATCTTCGTTTCATCCTAAATTACGAGACGCGTTCGCCCTATCAATTGTATTCCAATTCACCTTTTGGGAGGTATGAGTCCATTTTTGAAGACCGGTAACGGTGAAGTTCATTCCCCTTAAGCTTGATGCCTCAAAACAGACTGAATAGACTTGAAAGCAGACCGGAGCAAATCCAAGGCGGCTAAACCGAAAGCGGGAAGCCGAATCATAGACTTCCTACTCATCGTCATTTCGTTGGCGGTGTTGGTGTTTATCGGCTCGTTTGCACTGAAATACACACAAGGGGAGTCGGCGCCGGCGGCGCCACAGGGGCAAACACCCAACAACCAATCGTCGGTGTCTATTTCGCTGCGCATGCAAGTGCTCAACGGCTGCGGCACGCCGGGAGTGGCTGGCCGGTTCGCCAAGTATTTGCTGGATGCGGGAAAGCCGGACTTCGCGATTGACGTTATCGACGAAAGGAACTTCGGTTCCTTCAAACAGGAGAAGACGACACTTATCGCTCGCAGAGCCGGCAGTCCGGTGGTGGAGCGCTTGGCGATGAAACTCGGATTGTCCCCGGAGCAAGTGACTTACAAGGAACTGGAAGATAACTTTTTGGACATAGACTATTCTCTTGTCGTGGGCTCAGACTATGACAAGTACTTGTCACGCTCCGTGGGCAAGAATTAACCTGATCAAGGAGAGGCAGACAGAAACTCGTTAATGACTTCTCATGAGTTGGCTCACAGAATTGCTGATCTTGCGTTAGACAAGAAGGCTCTCGACATCAGAATACTCGATCTGAGTAAACTTTCGTCGGTGTGTGACTACTTTGTGATTTGTTCCGCCGATGCTGATGTTCAGGCCAAGGCCATCGCCGACCATATCGCCGAAGAGTTGGAAAAAGGCGGTGAACGCTTCTGGCATCGTGAGGGCTACGGATCATTGCGTTGGGTTTTATTGGATTATGTTGATGTCGTTGTACACGTTTTCGTGCGGGAGGTTAGAGATTTCTACGGCTTAGAGGATTTGTGGGGCGACGCTCCGACTGAAGAAGTCGCCGCCTGACCTCTCTCAACACCCGCGGGGGCTGGTAACCAAGAGAAAATTCAAAATATCTATACTATTCGGAAAGGACTCACGAATATGGACATTGTCGAACTTAAATCGAAGACTATCGCCGAGCTACTTAAGCATGCGGAGGAATTGGAAATTCCCGGTGTGTCCGGTCTGCGCAAGTCCGAGCTGATTTTTAAGATTCTCGAAGCCAAGACGGAGAAGGATGGTCTGATCTTTGGTGAAGGAGTACTGGAAATTCTCGATGAAGGCTATGGTTTCCTCCGTTCGGCTGACTACAACTACCTGCCGGGTCCGGATGACATTTACGTTTCACCGTCGCAGATCAAACGGTTCGACCTGCGCACCGGCGACATTATCTCCGGTCAGGTGCGCCCTCCGAAGGAATCCGAGCGCTATTTTGCGCTACTCAAGATCGAGGCGGTCAATTTCGAGAATCCGGAAATTGCCAAACACAAGATTCTCTTCGACAACCTGACGCCGCTATACCCCAACGAGCGCTTTCATCTGGAAACGACGCCGGAAGAAATCACCACGCGGGTGTTGGATCTGATGTGCCCGATCGGCAAGGGTCAACGAGCGCTGATCGTGTCACCGCCCAAAGCCGGTAAGACCATCATTTTGCAGAAACTCGCCAATTCCATCACCACTAATCACCCCGAATGCAAGCTGATCGTGCTATTGATCGACGAGCGCCCGGAGGAAGTCACGGACATGAAACGTTCGGTCAAGGGGGAAGTCGTGTCATCGACATTCGACGAACCGGCGGAACGGCACGTACAGGTTGCCGAGATGGTGTTGCAGAAGGCCAAACGCTTGGTGGAGCATCAGCATAATGTCGTGATTCTGCTCGACTCGATCACCCGTCTGGCGCGCGCCCACAACTCAGTGGTACCGCATTCCGGCAAGATCCTTTCCGGTGGTGTCGATTCCAACGCCCTGCAGAAGCCGAAACGCTTTTTCGGCGCCGCCCGCAATATCGAAGAGGGTGGTTCACTTACCATCATCGGCACGGCACTGATCGAAACCGGCTCCCGTATGGACGAAGTCATTTTTGAGGAATTCAAAGGCACGGGTAACTCCGAAATCGTGCTTGACCGGCGTCTGGCCGATCGACGCATTTTCCCGGCAATGGATATTAACCGTTCATCGACGCGTAAAGAGGAACTGCTACTCGAAGCGACCGAACTATCGCGCATTTGGATTTTGCGCAAGTTCCTCGCCGACATGAACTCCATCGAAGCGATGGAATTCCTGCAAGACCGGTTAAAAAAAGCCAAGACGAACAAGAAATTCCTGGATTCGATGAAGGATTAGGGGACAGTCTCGTCGGCGGGAGAGCTGTGAAAAGAGGATTGGAGCGTGGCCTGGCCGACCAGAACTACTAACCGATTGCACTTTGAAGACTCGGATCACAGGCGATTCGAAGATCGCTTGTGCGCGGCGTACGTCCCCGTGCGCCACTTACTGCCATCAAATCCGCCTCCTCAATCCCGGAACAATTCCGCACCTGCCGCTGTTGTATCTTGTGACAACGATTGATCCAACAACGGAACTGGAGTCGGAATACAGATATGAGAACGCAGACGATATCTTCCGACCCAGTTCTTCGTTTTTTGGCTCAAAATAGCTAAGCGATTACAAGACAACGAGTTGACCACAGGGAATCATGAAAAATTAGGCCTGATCGAAAGAATCACTTGCCAACAGCAGACCCTCGGAGTATAATATTCAGCTAATGTGATTGAGTTTAGGAGTGTGATTTAAGTGAAACCAGAAATTCATCCCAAGTATGTCAAGGTGATGGTCAAGTGCGCCTGCGGGAACGAGTTTGAGACTCGCTCTACTATCGGCAAGGCCCTTTCCATCGACATCTGCTCAGCCTGTCATCCGTTTTTCACCGGCAGACAGAAGCTGATCGACACCGCCGGTCGCGTCGACAGATTCCGGCGCAAGTACGCCAAGCTTGATGCGGCGAAGGCCGAAGCGAAAGCCCAAGAGCAGCCCAAAGCCGATAGCTAGCTCAGATAATAGTAGAATGGCAGGAGTGGCGAAATCTACCCCTGCCATTTTGTATTTGGGCTGAAACGCAAGCTGAGAATACCGCTCAATGAATCCGTAACATGTTTGGCGTTTGCAAGGCTTCAGCATTATTATGGGCAAGAGTAAATAGACAATCAGAGGACAGCCATGTCAGACTTTCAGGTTGGTGGTCAGGCAGTTATAGAAGGGGTAATGATCCGATCCGAGACGCACATTGCAACTGCGGTGCGTCGGGCGGACAAGACGATACTGGTCAAGACCAAACCATACACCCCGCTTTCGAAGCGCGTGAAAGCGTTCTCCTGGCCCGTCCTGCGTGGATTTGTGGCGCTCTTCGAAATGATGGGCATCGGCATTTCCTCGCTGAATTTCTCCGCCGAGACCGCCGGTCAAGATATCGATCTCCAGAATGGCAAAGAGATTACTGAAACCAAATCGAACACACTCCTGTTGATTCTCAGCGTCGTCTTCGCCCTCGGTGTCGGTGTTGCCTTCTTTTTCTTTCTACCGCTTTGGATCGCGTCGCTGTTTGGCGTTCAGAAGGACGCTCTTCTGTTTAATCTGGTCGCGGGTGGAATCCGGGTGACGATGTTTGTCATCTATGTCTGGATCCTGACCCTTTTCAAGGATTTTCGGCGCATTTTTGAGTACCACGGTGCCGAGCACAAGACGATCTGGGCTTATGAAAAGAAAGAGGAAGTTACGGTAGAGAATGCGAGCAAGTACACGACGCTTCATCCTCGCTGTGGCACTTCATTTATCTTGATCGTCGCGCTTTTTGCTATCCTCATTTTTGCCATTGCCGATACGATTTACCAGCTAAATGCCGGTCACCCGCCGCAACTATTCGTACGCTTCGGGGTTCACTTGGCGCTGTTGCCTCTGGTCTCGGGGGGATCATACGAGTTGTTGAAGCTTTCCGGAAGAACTCGGGACAACCGTATCACCAAGTTCATGATCAAGCCGGGACTTTGGCTGCAACTAATCACTACGAAAGAGCCGAGTGCGGACCAGCTTGAAGTCGCAGTCGTCGCCGTGCGCGCATCGCTGGGTTTGCCGCAGAATGTCGAAGTGCGGGAGTTGGCTGATGCTTGATCTCGTCAAATCCGTCGAAGACAAGCTGAACAAACTCTCGCAGGAACTGTCCGATCCCAAGGTGATCTCCGACAATCGTCTGTTCACCAAGCTTTCCCGAGAACACAAGGACCTGACCGAGGTGGTCACCGTTGGACAGAAATACCGCAAGCTCTTGACCACGATTGGAGAGGCACGCAAAATTATCGCTGATGCAAACGACCCGGACTTGATTCCACTGGCTGAGCAGGAGCTACAGCAATCCGAGACCGAGTTGGAGCCAATTGAAATCAAGCTCAAGCTGTTGTTGTTGCCGCGCGATCCGAATGACGCCAAGAATGTAATTGTCGAAATCCGTGCGGGCACCGGTGGTGAGGAAGCGGGCTTGTTTGTGGCTGACTTATTTCGGATGTATTCGCGCTATGCCGATACCAAAGGTTTCAAGGTAGAGTTGTTGAACTCCAGCCCGACTGGTGTCGGCGGACTTAAAGAAGTCATTTTCTCGGTTACGGGGGAGAACGTCTTCTCCGATTTGAAATACGAATCAGGAGTTCATCGTGTTCAGCGGGTGCCTGCTACGGAAGCATCGGGCAGAATCCATACCTCGGCGGCGTCAGTTGCCGTGTTGCCGGAGGCTGACGAAGTCGATATTGCCATCAGTCCGGAAGACCTGCGCATCGACGTGTTTCGTTCGTCCGGCCCGGGAGGTCAATCCGTCAATACGACCGACTCGGCGGTGCGAATCACCCATATTCCAACCGGAACCGTGGTATCATGCCAGGATGAGAAATCACAGCTAAAGAACAAGAACAAGGCCATGAAGGTTCTCCGTGCGCGTCTGCTCGACCACGCAGTGGCTGAGCAACAGGCGAAAATCGCCTCGGCGCGCAAGACGATGGTGGGGTCGGGTGATCGGTCGGAAAAAATCCGCACCTATAATTACCCCCAGAATCGTGTCACAGACCATCGCATTAACCTGACATTATACAAGCTTACCGATGTATTAGCAGGCGATCTGAGTGAATTCATTGCAACCCTGCATTCCAAAGATCAGGAAGAAAGACTCAAGAAGGCTGGAGAACTTGCGGAGGTGAATTGAAACTCGTCAAAGTATTTCTCTCCTTCCTGTTTACGCTGCTTCTCTTCTGGATTACGCCCCGATTTACTCAACAGACACAACAGCGGGATTATTTCGATTCCGAAGCTGAACGGTTCCTGATCGACCACGATGCAGTCAACCGACACTCTATTGATGACGATCCCGAGGTCACCGCTTGGGTAACCACACCTGCTGACACGTCGTCCTATCTACTTAAACTGCTCTATCGAAACGAGTCAGATACAAGCCATCTGGTTAAACTGATGGGTCAGGTCGCCGGAAGTTATGACCTGCATTCGACGACCGTCCCACACCTGCTTAAGGGGCAATCATACTATTATCATCTCGAGCTAACTACCAATGAGGGGAGACAGATCACCCGCATCCCCGAAGAACCGGGGCGGGAAATTCGTCTCTATTTCGAAGGTGCGCCCGGACTAATTCTCTGGGCAGTTCACGTCGGACTGATGTACCTCGCCGCCATGTATGGATTCCTTTCGTTTTTCGATGCGGTCACACTGCATCGCGGCGAACGCAAGCTCGGCAAACTATCACACAAAGTGTTCATGGTAGCTCTCTTCCTGCTCTTCGGTGGCTTGGTAGCTGGCGCGTTAGTGTCGAGAAGCCGTTTCGGCTATTTTTGGGGCGGCTGGCCAATCGGGGCCAACCAGGCGCACAGCATGATCGAAATACTGATCATCTACTGGCTCGCGCTACCGGTATTGTTCAAAGGTACCCTGTTTCGATTCAAACCGGAAAAGAACATTGTCTCCGCTGGCGGCGCAGTCGCCTTGACTTTGATCGGTGTTCTATTTATGATTGCCGTGTATCTGACTCAGGACCTGTTTGTAGGAATACCTTTGTGATCGAAAACGCTCGGCAGATTGCCGACCTGATGCGCAAGTTGACCGCAAAATCATGCGAACATGCGCACTTGCGAGTAGAGCAGATCGAATCCGAGCGGCTGTCGACGTCATCGCAGAAAACCAATCCAGTCGAGAAGTCGGTGTCGACCGGCTTCGCCGTGCGGGTTCTTAAGGACGGTTCCTGGGGATTTGCAGCTTCCTCCAAGTTTGATCCTTCCGAATACGAGCGGGTGATCAAGCTGGCCATCGCGATTGCCGACGCTTCGCGCAAGGTCAACAGTCACAAAGTCGAGTTTGCGGAGCCTTCGGTAGGAGAGAGAAAGTATGAGACCCCTCTCGAATCTGATCCCTTTGCGCTTCCTTTCAAGGATAAGCTCGATCTTTTGCTGCACTGGGAGGACTTGATCCACGCCAACCCCCAGATCAATTCCAGTTCGACCTTTCTTGATTTCCGTCGCCATACGAAACTGTTTTTCTCCAATTCCGGCAGTGCGATCACGCAGGTGCTGACTCACACCGGCGCCGGTGTAACCTGCGGAATTACCAAGAGCCGCCGCGAACAATATGAAAGATCGTTTCCCACTTCATCTGGCCAGTTTGTCAGCGGCGGATTTGAAGCGATTGCGAAATTCGGCATTGAGGACAAGATCGAACGGTTGACATCGGAAGCGGTCGCTCTGATGACCGCCGGCGAGTGTCCAGCCAAAACCACGACCATTATTCTGTCACCTGATCTGGCGTCATTGCAGGTGCACGAGTCGATCGGCCATCCGCTTGAACTTGATCGCGTCTTTGGCTCGGAGCGCAATTTCTCCGGTACCAGCTTTGCGACGATAGACAAATTGAACAAGCTCAAGTATGCGTCTGACATCGTCAATGTCTACAGTGATCCGACGTATACCGGCGGTCTGGCAACGTACTTGTATGACGACGAAGGTGTCGCTGCGAGCCGGGTGCCACTGATTCAGAAAGGCATGCTGGTCGGCTATCTCAGTTCGTTCGAGACAGCCGCGCGCATCGGGCTACCATCCTCGGCAGCGGCGAGAGCTGACGGTTGGGGGAGCATCCCGCTGGTGCGAATGACCAATCTAATCCTTGAGCCGGGTAATCAGAAATTTGCCGACATGCTTGCAGAGGTTGATGACGGCATCTATATCGAAGGCGTTTCATCCTGGTCGATTGATGATAACCGCGATAATTTTACATTGAGCGGCGAAGTCGGCTGGGAAATCAAGAATGGCAAACTCGCAGGTATGATCAAGTCACCGAGTTACTCCGGCAACACCGTCCAGTTCTGGAATAGCTGCGATTCAGTTGGCAGTAAAGATGACTGGGTTCTCTGGGGTACCCCGAACTGTGGCAAAGGTGAACCCGGGCAAAATGCGCGTACGGCTCAGGGCGCAGCCTATTTACGATTCCGCAATGTGAAGGTGGGAGCATGATTTCCCAAGATCAAGCGTTGACGCTTCTCAAAGCCGGACTCGTCGCTTCAACCGCAGACCAAACCGAACTGGTGTTAATCGGCGAAGATTTGAGTCTCACGCGCGTGGCCGAGTCGCAGATTCACCAGAACATGTATCGCTCCGACACCAACGTTTATATACGAGCGATCAAAGACAAGCGAGTTGGTATCACCTCCACCGGTGATCTAAGCGTGGAAGCCGTCAAGCGCGCAGTAAAGGATGCCTGTGACATTAGTCTGCTAATGCCCGTTGATGAGCAATTTGTCTCGCTGCCAACAGCAAAATCCTCGGACAAGGTAAATACGTATTTCAAAGACACCGCCGAAAACTCCCCTCAGCAGCGTGCCGATGCGGTCAAGAAGATCATCGACAGGTGCTCAAAGGCGGACTTGTTGGCGGCCGGTGCCTATCGCAATTCAACCGAGACCGTCGCCGTACTGAACTCACTCGGTATTGAGCAGTTCAATATTAGCACCAAGGCAGAACTCTCAATGACCGTCACCGGCAATCGAGATAACGCTGGCTGGAGCATCGGATACGATCGCAGCGTAAAGAATATCGATGTTGATGCGCTGGCGGCCACGGCGATCGACAAGGCGCAGAGATCAGTTGACCCGATCGCGTTCGAGTCCGGTCATTATGTCGTGATTCTGGAGCCGGCTGCCGTCGGACAACTGCTCTTATTTCTGGCCTTCATGGGTTTTGGGGGCAAGACGCTGTTTGAGAAACGATCCTTTATGTCCGGCAAGATTGGTGAGAAAATTTGCGGTGACAACATGACGATCACCGAAGACCCGTTTAATCCTCTGATGCTTGGTGTGCCTTTTGACTACGAGGGTGTTCCCCGCAAACGTGTTCCTTTAATCGAAAAGGGCATTGCGAAGGGGGGAGTCTACAACTCGTATTACGCCCACCTTGCAGGCGTTGAGTCAACCGGTCATGCACTGCCACCGAACAATAGCTTCGGGCCCTATCCCAAACACATGATTATGGATGCCGGCACGACGATACTTGCGGAAATGGTCAAATCTACCGCGAAAGGTGTATATATCACCCATTTCTGGTATGTCAATTACCTGAATCCCATGAAGACGATGGTTACCGGCACTACGCGTGACGGCACGTTCTTAATCGAAAACGGTACTGTCAC